>JBBDKB010000015.1:0-26343 GCA_040879605.1 Minisyncoccota bacterium | reverse complement strand
CTAGGGAAGCAGGGGTCATTAAGACGTGGGCACGTCGGAGTGATATTGCTCCTGAGATGGTCGGGTTCACTTTTGGGGTTCATAACGGGAAAGACCATGTGAGTGTATTCGTAACAGAGGAAATGGTGGGCCACAAGCTTGGAGAGTTCTCCCCTACAAAGAAATTCCATAGACACGGAGGTAAGATGCAGAAAGAACTTGAGCAGAAAAAGAAAGAATCTGAGATTGCAGCGGCAAAGGCGGCCAAAGTAGCTTCCGACTCAAGTAAATAATGAACATGAATCCCGCGAGTGTAACGGACACGAAGTGCATATGAATATGAATGTTGCATACAAAAACAATTACCAGTATAACCTCATAGGAGTACGGCTTTAGTCCGTGCCCTATCACTAACGGGATGAAAGCAACACTTAAAAATTATAGGCAAGCACCTCGGAAGGTACGACTTCTCGCAGACTTGGTTCGTGGAAAAAGTGTTGAGCGGGCGCTCATGGAACTTTCCTTTGTAAGTAAAAAAGCCGCAGAACCTTTTTCAAAACTCATTAGTTCTGCTGTGGCAAACGCAAAAGAAGCTGAGGGGAAAGGAGAGAAAGATCTTTTCATAAAGACCATTCGAGTTGATGAGGGGGTTACGTTTGAAAGGTTTAGGGCTCGCGCTCGTGGAGTTGCGGCTCCAATAAAAAAGCGCTCCAGCCATATCTATGTTGAGCTCTCAGAAATCAAAAACTCGAGTGAGATGACAAGTGAGAAGAACAGAGAAGCACGAAGTAAGAAGCAAGTCGCATAACCACCCTAACCCCTAGACCTTAAACCCTAATCTCTAATTCATGACACACGTTGTACATCCATACGCACAAAGAATAGGTATCCTGCGGGGCTGGAAGTCGCGGTGGTTTACTCGTGACAGGGCAAAATATCAGGAATTTTTGAGAGCGGATACTGCAGTTCGCGCATTTCTTGAGAAACGTCTCCGAGGGATGTATGCGAGTACCATTGAAATTGAGAGAAGCAACACAGAACTTCGTGTCATTATTAAATCATCTCGCCCAGGGCTCGTGATTGGGAGAAGCGGCGAAGGGACGAAAAAATTGAAAGATGAACTCAAGAAGGTGATTCGAAAGGAAGGTATCCAAGACGATACAAACCTGAGAATTGATGTTGAGGAGATCCGCTCTCCAGAATCAGACGCGGGTGTTGTTGCTTACATGGTTGCTGAGAGTTTGGAAAAGAGGCTTCCATTTCGGCGCGTGCTCAAACAAACCATTGAGAAAGTAATCGCAAACCGGGACGTTGATGGAGTTCGGATTACAATTTCAGGACGCCTCGGCGGCGCTGAAATGTCAAGAAAAGAAGGACTAAAGCGTGGGCAAATTCCTCTCCAGACTCTCCGCTCTGATATTGATTTTGCTCGGGAGAAGGCGTATCTTCCGTACGGTGTGATTGGTATCAAAGTATGGATTAATAGGGGTGAAGTTTTTGAAGGGGACGATAAGAACCAGAAGTAATTACCATGCTGTTTCCAAAGAAAGTAAAATTTAGAAAATGGCAACGGGCTCGCCGTAACCCAGACCGGAATAAAACCGCGCTCCGTGGTTCGACGCTCGTTTTTGGGGCGCATGGCGTTAAGGCGATGAGTGATGGGCGTATCCGCTCAAACCAAATTGAGGCCGCACGCCGCGTTATAAGCCGATCTCTCGGTAAAACAGGGCGAACATGGATTCGTATTTTCCCGGATCGTCCATGGACACAGAAAGCGGCTGAGGTTGGTATGGGAAAAGGAAAAGGAGACCCACAGGGATTTGAAGCTCAGGTGTGGCCCGGGAGAGTTCTTTTTGAAGTCGACGGTGTTTCAATTGAACAGGCACGGGAGGCGATGCGAAAAGCGACTGCGAAGCTTCCGGTTAAAACTAAGTTTGTAAGTCGAGAACTTTAGGCTATGGAAAAGATGAAAGACATACGAGGGAAAAACGACTTTGATCTCAAGAAAATGCTTGCTGAGAAGCGAGGGGCGCTTTCTCGGTTTCGTTTCGGACTTTCTGGGAGCAAAAGTCGAGATGTAAAAGTTGCCAAGAATGCCCGTCGCGCTATCGCTCGAGTTCTTACTGAGCTTAATCAGCGAAACAGCAAATAATACTTGCCCCGTAAGAAATATCAACAAATATGGAGAAAGAAAAAAAACAAAAAAATACAACAATAGAAGGAGCTCGTTCAGCTGAGCACTCTCTAAGTGTTTCTTCTGGGGGAAAGGAAACACAAACAAGGAAACGATTCAGTGGGAAAGTAGTCTCCGACAAAATGAAAGACACGGTGGTTGTTGCAGTTTCGCGTTACGTGAAGCATCCGAAATACAAAAAATACATCAAGAGAATGAAGAAGTATCATGCGCACGACGAAGGGAATACCCGATCAATCGGAGAGAAAGTAATTGTGGAGGAAACAATTCCGATTTCGAAGACGAAACACTTCAGAGTGGTCAATGAGGAAGTAGAAAAAAAATAATATGATCCAGCCACAAACATTAGTAAAAGTAACGGATAACTCCGGAGCAAAAATTGGGAGAGTTTTCAAAGTACTTGGCGGATCAAAGCGTCGCTATGCGCGGATTGGTGATGTGGTGGTACTTTCAGTGCAAACTGCAGAACCTCGAAAGATGGTAAAGAAGAAAGAAGTCTTGCAGGGCGTGGTTGTTCGTCAACGCCAGCCTTTTAGAAGGAAAGATGGGTCTTACATTCGGTTTGATGAGAACGCTGTCGTGGTAATTGAGAAAGGAAAGAAAGAGCCACGAGCCGGACGTATTTTCGGTCCTATCCCTCGTGAGCTTGCTGAGCTTGGGTATCAACGCATTGTTTCGCTTGCGCCTGAAGTCGTATAGAAAAATAACGAAACCAAGGTGAAGTATATTTTTCTTAACCCAACCGTGCTTTTGCAGAACACATACTACGCGAAGCGCGAGGAGCGGATAGCTCCACCCTTTATCGGCGCAGCGCTTCGCCCCAGAGGGATCTGCTTATTCGGCAGACGCACTGCTCAAGAGAGTGCCAAACGCAAAAGTACGGTGGGGCCTAAGACTTGCTAAACTCGTTTCACTTCGCTACACTCGCTAAGCAAACTCTAAGATATGAAAAAAGGAGATACCGTGAAAGTTATTACAGGAGAAGATAAAGGGAAGACCGGTAAGATTCTTCGTTTTTTCCCTGACCTCGAAAGAGTGCTTGTTGAAGGAGTGAATCTTAAAAAACATCACGAGAAGAAAACAAAAAGTAACCCAAAAGGGCAAGTTATCGAGAAGCCATTTCCTATTCATATCTCGAACGTAAAAGCGACAAAAGAAGAGAAAAAGCAAAAAGTGGGAAAAGTTAAGCAATGAACATGACGACAAAAGAAAAAGAAAAAAATACATTTGACGCGCTGAAGGATATTTTCAATTACAGAAATTTTTTTCAAGCTCCTCGCCTGGAAAAGATTGTCGTTTCCGTGGGTACGGGGTCACTCAAGGATAAAAATAAAATTGAGCTCATTGCGGATAGACTTGCGAAAATAACAGGGCAAAAACCGTCTCGGCGTCCTGCAAAGAAGTCTATTGCCGCTTTCAAGGTGAGAGAAGGAGATCTTAGTGGATACCAAGTAACGCTCCGGGGAGGACGCATGCATGATTTCTTTGATAAGTTAGTCCATGTAGCGCTTCCTCGCACAAGAGATTTTCAGGGACTCTCTCTCGGAGCTATAGATGAGATGGGAAATTATACTCTTGGAATAAAAGAGCATACCATTTTTCCTGAAACGTCTGATGAAGAGTTAAAAGATGTCTTTGGAATGGCAGTTACTCTTGTTACGACAGCAAAAACAAAGGAAGAGGCAGAAAATTTCTTTAGACACCTCGGATTACCGCTGAAGAAGCAAGGTGAGTAATTCGTGGCTTAAGAGAGCTCTCTTATGGGGGCTCTCGTTTGACAGAGTGCGTACAAGTTGCTAGTATCTGGTGAAGCTCAAACGGGCTTTCTTTTTTACATATGGCGAAAAAATCAGTCATTGCTCGGGCGCTGAAGGCGCCAAAATTCAAGTCGAGGGTAGTCCGACGCTGTTTTCGTTGCGGAAGGAAGCATGGGTATATGAGGGACTTTGGATTGTGCCGTATTTGCTTTAGAGAGCTTGCAAATGAAGGGCACATTCCTGGGATTAAAAAGTCGAGCTGGTAAAAAGTAACCATCCCCGCTCCATTTTTACAAGAGTAATTATGACAACAGGGATCCAACAATTTATGGGAAATATGTATCAGCAACCTGCTTCGCGCGATGAGGAATGCGCTATTCGCGCCCGCAAGTTGCGAGGCTATTTGTTGGTGAAAATGGAGCGGGATCTAAGATTTTCTAGTTCGCTTCGCTCATTAAGTAAATCTAAGACATGGTAAACGATCCTGTAGGAGATTTTATCACACGACTTTATAATGCAAGTCTTGTAAAAAAAGAGAGTGTCTCTGTTCCGTATTCAGTGCTTAAGCATGCAGTTGCGGAGAAACTTCGCGTTGCAGGATATGTAAAGAGCGTTGAAAAAAGAGGAAAGAAAGTGAAAAAAACTCTTGAGGTAGATCTTTCGTACGAGAAAAATGGGACGCCGAACATTCTTGGAGTGCGCCGTGTCTCAAAGCCTGGTCGTCGTTTATATGAAAAAGCAAAGGATGTTAAAAGTTCACGAGGAGGAAGAGAGGCGACGATACTTTCAACACCAAAGGGTATTTTAACTGATAGAGAGGCCCGCAAGGAGAATGTTGGAGGGGAGACTCTCTTTAAAATTTGGTAATCATGTCACGAGTAGGAAAACAAGAATTAGAAATACCAGAAAAGACAGAAGTAACTGTCGGAGATGGTTTTGTTTCCGTAAAAGGGCCTCTTGGTGAGCTTTCAAAGAAAGTGAGGAGTGAAGTGTCAATTTCAACTGAAGGAAGAAAAGTAACTTTTTCTCCTACAAAGAAAAATCCACTCGCCTATGCTCTTTGGGGGACGTATGCTTCGCATGTGAAGAACATGATTGATGGGGTGAATACTCCTTTTGAAAAGAAACTTCTCATAGAAGGTGTAGGATATCGCGCTTCTCTTGAGGGGAATGTGCTCGTTCTTGCAGTTGGGTATTCCCATCAAGTGAGACTTCCTATCCCGGAAGGAGTAAATGTCACGGTTGAGAAGAATCTCATAACTGTCTCTGGGATTGATAAAGAAGAAGTGGGAGAATTCACTGCGACCATTCGCGCAAAGAAAAAGCCGGAGCCTTACAAAGGGAAAGGCATTCGTTACGAAGGCGAAGTGGTGAGGAGAAAGCAAGGTAAAAAAGTAGTTTCATAACATGAATGAGAGAACGACAAAGCGAGGAAAGAGAAACATCCGACACGCACGCGTGCGTGCAAAGATATCAGGCACGAGCGAGTGTCCTCGCCTTTCGGTGTTTCGATCAAATAAGTATATGTACGCGCAACTTATCAATGACGAGGAAGGGAAAACAATTGCAAGTGCATCCGGAAAAGGAGGGGGAAGTGTTGCCCAGGCTGAATCAGTTGGCAAGGCGATTGCAGAAGCTGCAAAAAAACTTGGTATCGGGAGGGTTGTATTTGATAGGGGGGGTTTCTCCTACACAGGAACAATTAAACGTGTTGCAGAGAATGCGCGCGAAGGAGGACTTCAATTTTAAATTATGGCGGAAGAAACACCAGTAAAAGCAAAGGAAGAGAAGAAGACCGAGGCGGCTCCTCGAGCGTCTTCTCGCGCTCCTAGGAACGAAAGGGGTCGTGGAGGCCGTTCTTCAAGGAAACGGCGAGAACCTCGAGAGCGATCAGAATTTGATCAAAAAATCATTAGTATACGACGTGTGACTCGCGTGGTTGCTGGTGGTCGGCGCTTCAGTTTTAGTGTCGCGATAGTTATTGGTGATAGAAAAGGGCAAGTCGGAGTTGGTATTGGAAAAGCAGGGGACACCGCGCTTGCAATTGATAAAGCAGTTCGTGACGCAAAGAAAAATTTGGCAAAATTAAAGCTCACTAAAGAGAAGAGTGTCCCTCACGAAGTGAGTGCGAAGTATTCGGCGTCTTCAATTAATCTGTATCCGGCACCGGGGAAGGGTTTGATCGCTGGGAGCTCTGTGAGAACGGTGCTTGAGCTTGGGGGGGTGCGTGATGTGTCAGGACGAGTAATGTCTCGAAGTAAAAACCACCTCAACAATGCACGGGCAACAATTGAAGCCCTCGGAAAAGTCAGACTCTAATATCATGCAATTACATACACTGAAACCAACAACAAAGAGAGATACTAAAAAGCGCATCGGTCGTGGCGGGAAACGCGGCAAGACGTCGGGGCGTGGAACAAAAGGACAACGCGCACGATCTGGCGGAGCCCCACGTCCTGAAATGAGAGATGTGATTAAAAGAATACCGAAACTTCGCGGGCATGGAATAAATCGTGCTCAAACAGTTATTGGAGGAAAAGAAAAAGTGCAGGCAGTGAATGTCGGAGTACTCGAGAAAATGGAAGGGACAGAGGTGTCCCCAAAAATATTACTGGCACAGGGTTTTGTAAGCAGGGCAAAAGGCAAAACTCCCCAAGTAAAAATTCTTGGGAGCGGAGAGCTTTCAAAAAAAATAAGCGTGAAAAATTGTGCTGTTTCAGCGAGCGCGCGTGAAAAAATAGAGAAAGTGGGAGGAGAAATATTATGATCGACACTTTTATTGGGAAGCTCAAACTCATCGTAAGCGACCCCTCACTTAGAAACAAGGTCCTCTTTCTCTTGGGAGCGCTCGTACTTTTTCGTATGCTTGCGACGATCCCGATTCCGGGGGTTAACATAATCGCGCTTGAGCAATTCTTTTCAAACAATCAATTTCTGGGTCTCTTAAATGTGTTTTCCGGAGGAGGACTCTCAAATCTCTCAATTGTGATGCTCGGTGTGGGTCCGTATATTACCGCATCAATCATTATGCAGTTGATGACCGTCATGGCTCCAAAATTGAAGGCGCTCTACCATGAAGAGGGAGAAATTGGCAGAAAAAAATTCTCTCAATATACACGTTATCTCACCCTCCCTCTTGCGGTGGTCCAAGGATTTGGGTTTTTGATGATTCTCTCTCAGCAAGGGATTCTCCTTGATACAAGTCTTGCTTCAATCGTAATTAACACCATTATCATTGTTGCCGGCTCACTGCTTCTTATGTGGATCGGTGAGCTTATCACTGAATTTGGCATCGGGAACGGTGTCTCGCTTATCATTTTTGCTGGAATTGTTGCAGGGCTCCCTTCAACCGTAAGCCAGCTCCTCTTTACATTTGATGCTTCGCAAATCCCCCTCTATCTAGGCTTCCTTATAGCCGCTATTGCTGTTATAGGTGCCGTAGTGGTGATCACCGAGGCGGAGCGACCAATTCCCATCACGTACGCAAAGCGTGTGCGTGGCATGAAAGTACATGGAGGACTACAAACATATCTTCCACTCCGTCTTAATCAGGCGGGGGTCATCCCTATTATTTTTGCACTCTCACTTCTCCTCTTTCCACAGCTTATTTTCAATCTTCTCGCTGGCTTTAACATTGCATTTATTACGACAGCGTCCAACTTTATGCTCGCATTGCTTGCAAATCCATGGGTCTACGCGAGTCTCTACTTTGCACTTGTATTTATGTTTACGTTTTTCTATACCGCAGTAACATTTGATCCTGACTCAGTTGCAACCAATCTTCAGAAGAGCGGAGCTTTTATCCCGGGCGTCCGACCTGGTCAGACGACATCACACTATATTGCAAAAGTTTTGACGAGGATTACGCTTGTCGGAGCGCTTTTTCTCGGCTTTATTGCGGTGCTCCCAATTGCGATGCAGGGCGTTACAGGTATTGTAGCCTTTGCAATTGGAGGAACGGCGCTCTTGATTGCAGTTTCAGTAGTGCTTGATCTTGTACGAAAAATTGACGCGCAAGTCTCAATAAGAGAGTATTAGCGTATGGAACCACGCGCTTTTCTTCTCTACGGGAAATCGGGCGCCGGTAAGGGCACCCAAGCGGAACTTCTTAAAACATATCTAAGGGAGAATGATCCTAAGCGGAATGTTCTTTCCTTGAGTACTGGAGAGAAGGTGAGAGCGCTTGCAAAGCAAAACTCACATAGTGCGGAGCTCATCAAGGAGGTGATGGAGAGCGGAGGGCTCATGCCGGCATTCGTTCCTGTGATGATCTGGGCGTCTTTGTTTATAGAAAACGCTTCCGGAGATGAACATTTTCTTCTCGATGGGCTCACTCGGCGGCCTGAGGAGGCACCGGTGCTTGAGGGGGCTCTTTTATTTTATGAGAGAGTTCCATATGACGTAATCGTCATCAACGTGTCAGATGAGGAAGCGACAAAACGCCTTCTGGGAAGAGGCCGTCTTGATGACAGAAGTGAAGAAATCAAACGAAGACTCAACTGGTATGAGGAACTTGTTGTGCCGACAATTGATTTTTTCCGAGAGAGCGAGCATGCGCGAGTGCATGATATACACGGGGAGCAGTCTGAGGAAGATGTTTATAAGGAAATACTCAACGTACTGTTTAATGATAAAAATAATGATAAAAATTAAAACAAAAGAAGAAATAGAAAAACTTAAAGAAGGAGGAAAATTGCTGGCGCAAGTTCTAAGAGAAGCGTCTGCGAAAGTTGCTCCTGGAGTTTCAACTGATGCGATCAATGATTTTGTTGACCATCGCATGCGCGAGTTCGGAGGTACTCCTGCTTTCCTTGGGTATCAGCCACGAGGAGCACGAAGGCCGTTTCCTGGAGCGGTATGTATTTCAGTGAACGAAGAGATTGTGCACGGCATTCCAAATGAAGATCCGCGCGTCCTTAAAGAAGGAGATATTGTCTCACTTGATGCGGGGCTTACATACCATGGTCTTATCACCGATTCAGCGGTGTCGGTTATTGCAGGCGTTGGCGACGAGAAGGCTCGCAAGCTTTTAAATGTGACGAGAGAGGCCCTTATGGTGGGAATCAAAGCGGCACAACCTGGGAAGCGTACAGGCGATATAGGGCATGCAATTGAGACGTTTGTGAAGCAGTACGAGTATTCTTTCCCTGTTGAGCTTGGGGGACATGGAGTAGGGCATAAAGTGCACGAAGATCCGAATATACCAAATTATGGTAACGAAGGAGAAGGGGAAGAGCTTGTTGTGGGTATGGTGATCGCACTTGAGCCCATGCTCCACGAAGGGAAAGCGGATATAGAAGTGCTTCCTGATGATTACACTATCGTAACAAAAGATGGAAGTCGTTCGGCACATTTTGAGCACACTGTCGCGATAACAGAAAATGGACCAGAGATTCTCACAAAAGAATAGCGATTGAAAAATAAATGTAAGTCTATATAAGCAACACACTATGAAGCAATTTAAAGAAGAGAAAACCTTCCTTTTGATAAAACCTGACGGGGTGAGAAAAGGTCTGATCGGGGAGATCATAAAGCGTTTGGAACAGCGGGACATGAAAATTGTCGCAATTGAAATGTTCCAGCCAACGACAGAGCAGATTGATGAGCACTATCCAAAAAGTGAGGAGTGGATCAATCGCCTTGGACACAAGTCACTGAAGACTTATGCCCAGTATGGAGTTGATGTAAAAGAGGAACTTGGAACTGATAATCCCGATGAGATCGGGAAAATGGTCCGTGGATGGCTTGTTGATTTTATGGTCTCAGCGCCAATGGTTCGCATGGTGATTCAAGGAATCCATGCAGTTGATATGGTGCGCAAAATTGTCGGTCCTACGATGCCTTATATTGCAGAAATGGGGACGATTCGTGGTGATTATTCTGCTGATTCAGCGCTCCTTGCTAATAGCGAAAAACGCGCCGTGATGAATCTCGTGCATGCTTCTGAAACTCAGGAAGAGGCAAAACATGAAATTGCCTTTTGGTTTGGCGATACAAAGCGCATCTATGACTACAAGCGTTTTGGGGTTGACGAGTAGGAGTTTTGGGATGTTTTTTGAGAAAACACACTATGCTATACTCTAAGTAGGTTATTTGGTTTGTCCACTTAATCACTTACTTAGGGAGTCCGAATCACTACTGTTTAATGAGCTTTCATTAGTTCAGCAAACTGTACGTTGAGGACACCCACCTTATTTTGAGGGCAAGTAAAAACCGAATAACCTTCAAAGGATCTCGCCCCGAGGGAATGTGGCGGGATTTTTTGTTTCTTTAAAAAGAACTATACTTTCACCACAAGCTAAAAGACTACTGTGAAAAAAGAGAGGAAAGAAATACTACTTTTACTTGCCGTGCTCATTTACGGCATTTTTGCGCTTCATTTACTTGCGACTCTCTTTTATTTCTATTGGACGCTCTGGTGGTATGACATCATGATGCATGGGTTAGGAGGATTTTTTGTTGGGCTTTCTACACTTTGGTTTTTCTATCTCTCAGGGTATGTTCAAGCGCCGAGAAACTCTCTCATCTTTTTCTATGGAATAGTATCTGCACTCGTTGTTGGAGTATTATGGGAAGTCTTTGAATACATAGTAGGAGCGACAAATAGAGATGAGTACATGTTCGATACGTTTCTTGATCTCTTGATGGATATCGCGGGAGGTTTGGGTGCGTATTATTATTTTTTAAGCAAATGGAAAGAATATACACACGCCCCGCGGTAAGCGGGGCGTGTGTGGAGTTTTTTAATAAAGCTTAGGAAATATGCTTTATGACTCTCTCGAATGATTCAGGATTTTCTTGTGCCATCTCTGAAAGTACTTTTCGATCAAGTCCTACGTTCTTCTCCTTCAATTTGTGAATAAACTGGCTATAAGAGAGTCCGTGAGGACGAACTGCGGCGTTTAGTCTCACGCTCCAAAGGCGGCGGAATACATTTTTCTTGTCTCTCCGGTGAGCAAACGCAAAGTTTCCAGCGTGTGCGATTGCGGTCCGTGCCTCGCGCTCTTTTTTGGAACGGCCAAAACGATATCCTTTTACCTTTGAAAGAATATTTTTTCTTGTCTTCAGTTTGGTTGTTCCTCGTTTAACTCGTGCCATGTTTCTTACTTATGTTTACGCGGAATAAATTGCTGCCTTGCTTTCTTTGGTAAATTAAGAGAAGTAGGGCGCTTCTTTAACAAGCTTTCTTTCCCAGACTCTTTTGCATTGAAATGGTTTTGCCCCGGCCTTCTCGCTAAGATTTTCCCATTTTTTGTTACTCTAAGTCTTTTTGTGTAGGATTTATTTGTTTTTGCCATAAAATAATGAATGGAATGAATATATTTTGTGAGCACCCCGTCCCTCTTTTGCCGTTATGCTCTTTCTCAGCACGCGTGGCCGAATAGGCCTTCCCTTCTGGGCGAAGCGTGGTGCCTCAAATTCCTAACCTAGCGTGTTGCATGTATATACCATATTTGCTTCTTGCAAAAGAGGGACGGGGCGACTTCTACTTAACTTCCTCTTTACCTCCTTTCCCAGCACGCTCGATGGTCACAGAAAGACCTTTTGGGCTCTTTTTGATCTCATCGGCGACTTTGTACTCATCGGGGATGAGGTTCAAAAATCGCTCTAGACGCTCTTTGAGAAAGGAAAAGTCCATGTATTTATACCGCCCCCAGAGGAAAAGGTCAATCTTTACTCGATGCCCCTCTCTAAGCCACTTTCCGACTCTTCTTGATTTCAAATTGAGGTCATGGTCGCCCGTGCCGATTTTTACTTGCGCGCTCTTAGTCTCCGTGGTGTGCGATTTTGCCTTTACATCTTTTGCCTTTTTTTTCTGTTCGTATTGAAACTTCCCGTAATCCATAATTTTGGCAACGGGAGGATTCGCTTTCGGGGATATCTCAATTAAATCAAGCTCGGCTTCTTTCGCGTGTGCGATCGCTTCGCTTGTTGGGATAACACCTAAATTAGCGCCATCGGCGCCAATTACTCGCAACTCTTTTGCGCGTATATTCTCGTTAATGCGTACTTTCTCTTGCAACAGAAACAAAATAGCATGAAATTGCTCTCTTGGCAACTCCGTGCCTGCCACCGCGCGCGACTGCGCGCGGTGGTTTTAGATTCGTCTCATCTAATCCTGTGCTGTGTTGTACTCCACTTCTTCCCACTTACCATTGTGGAATAGAGTTGCCGAAACAATCGGTGTTCCGTTATTCCACTTAACCCTCAGAGCGTGGTAGTGGGAAATACCAAACTGGCGGTTGACGAAGGTTGCCAGGAGTGACTGGAAGTCCTCTTTGCTCTTTGTTTGCGAGAGCGCATATCGGACGATGTGCGCCATGATTTCCCCTGCACTCTGGAGTGTCGGGCTTCTGAGAGGGGTTACCTTTCCTTCAAAATCAACAACGTCGCCCATGGGAGGGCCTCCTTTGTTAAGTTGCGACTTCTGCGATACTACAAGGCATTTTGCACTTTGACAAGCTAAGGCATTGAAACATTTCTGGCAACGGCTGGAGAGCCTCCGTCAATAAATCCTACAATGAAGAGAGCGAAGATAGGGCCAAGGAAGCCGACGGCTCCTCCCCAAATGATGTCAGAGAGAATCAGAAATCTAATTGCTGGGTTGATATTCAAAAAGAAAAATTCACGAGGAGATTTTGGTTGCTGTTTTCGCATGTGTATATTCTATGCTGAAAGCGGTTTGTACTCCAACCTCGGCACTGCTATGGTGTTGTTATGAAAAATAGAGAGAGATCACTTATGCCAACATCTGTTGTACTCACACTCGGCGGGCTTTTAGTTATAGGACTTGGGGCAGTCTGGCTTGTTGACTATCATCTTTTGGGAGGAAAAGACCGAGGCGAAGAAAATCGAGACAGAGAAGAGGGTCGCCAAAAATAGTTCGGTTAACCGAACTATTTTTGGTGTGGAGTCGAGTGGAGCACTTCTGGTCTATGACCATCAGCACTCTCACAAAATATAGGCGCCGACTACGGCTTGTTATTTTGTGGAGATGGGCGGAATCGAACCGCCGTCCAATAGAAGTTTCGCGACGAATCTACAAGGTATAGATCATTTTATTGATTTAAACAAAAAGCATAAGAAATGATCAAAAGCGCTTTTTGTCGAGTTCGTGTGTTTCGGAGAATGAGTTGAACGGCTCATTCATTCCTAGTTCGAAATTTATAACACCAACACTATCCTATCGAACACGGGTTTAGTGTGATGTCGCTTAGGCCGTAGCGTAAGCGAAGTCCTTCACCTGGAAAGGTGAGAGGACTGCTGTAAGAGTTTTTGCACTTACATGTGTGAGGGTTTTGGAAGAGTCCCTCACTCTTACCTTGCACGAACGCAAAATAATTCCATTGTCTAGGCCGATCATCCCCGACCATCAAGCATCAGGAGATACTTGATGGTCGGGAGCGACCGTATGTTTTCAAAAAACTATCGAAGTCGAGTTTTTACTTCGCGCTCCACGTCTCGTTTTGTGTCGCGCTTTTTAATTACTTCGCGTTTATCAAATTTCTTCTTTCCACGCGCGATACCGATTTCAATTTTAAGCTTCCTTTTCTTATTATACACCGAAAGTGGCACTATTGTCAATCCTCTCTGGCTTTCCATACCGGCTAAGTAAGCAATTTCTTTTTTGGTGAGGAGGAGCCTGCGATTTCGCGATGGCTCATACTCCTTTGGGGTGTTGGCTTCTTGATAGGGAGGAATGGTGGCGCCGATTAGATACGCTTCCTCTCCGCGCACTGTTACGTGAGCGCCTTCGAGAGATCCTTTTTTCTTGCGGAGTGCTTTTACTTCAAACCCAAAAAGCTCCACTCCCGCCTCGAGCGTTTCAAGAATTTCGTAATTTAATCTTACTTTTTTATACTCAATGAGTGCCATAGGGACACTATATAGCGCGAAGCTTTTTTTGTATACCGAGAAAGGCTTTATTAAGCCGTCTTCTCGTGTTATAGTTTCTCCGTTATGAAGTCGCCATTCGGGAAAGGGAATAAAGAAGCTAAAAAAACGGGGAAGGGTAAAAAAGGAGGGAAAAGTACGCTTCCTTCGAAAATTTCCGGACATTTCTCCGGGGGTAACCACTTTTGGAGCAATCTACTCACGACGCTCTTTATCTTTCTTCTCCTTATCACCGGCTACTCTCTTTTGGTTGAAAATAGAAACCAGCCGGAAGAAATTGCTATTTCAGAGCTTGCCCGCGACGTAAAGGGAGGGGAGGTGGAGAAAATTGTGGTGAAGGGAGACACACTTGAGATTTTCTACAACAAAAAAGAGGGGGAAGAGGAGGTTGAGAAAAAATCAAAGAAAGAAACAGGCACCGCACTCACCGACACGCTCGCAAATTATGATGTTGTTGCAGAACAACTAGATGCGGTGACGATTGACGTGCAAAATGAATCGGGCTTTCGCTACTGGATGCTTACACTTGCGCCATTCTTGATTCCAATTCTTTTCATCATCTTCTTGATTTGGTTTTTGACTCGTCAAGTAAAAGGCGCGGGGATGCAGGCGTTTAGCTTTGGGCAGTCAAAGGCGCGGATGATTGATCCGAAAGACAAAAACCAGCGTGTCATGTTCAAGGACGTTGCGGGAGCAAAAGAAGCTAAGGAAGAGCTCACTGAAATCGTCGACTTCTTAAAAAATCCAAAAAAGTTTCTTGATATTGGCGCACGCATTCCAAAAGGAATTATTTTGATGGGAGCGCCGGGTACTGGAAAGACTTTGCTTGCTCGCGCGGTTGCAGGAGAAGCGGGTGTACCTTTCTTTTCAATTTCCGGTTCTGAATTTGTGGAGATGTTTGTTGGTGTAGGTGCAAGTCGCGTGCGGGATCTCTTTAAGATGGCAAAAGCCGCAGCGCCAGCAATTATTTTTGTTGATGAGATTGATGCGGTTGGGCGTGTACGTGGGACGGGTGTTGGCGGAGGAAATGACGAGCGTGAGCAAACACTCAATCAGATTTTGGTTGAGATGGATGGTTTTGAGCCGAATGAGAAAGTGATTGTGATGGCGGCGACAAATCGCCCTGATGTACTTGACCCCGCGCTTCTTCGGCCTGGCCGATTTGATAGGAGGGTAACGATTGACCTTCCTGATCGAGAAGATCGGGAGAACATACTTCTCATCCACGCACAAAAGAAGCCGCTCCACGATGATGTTGATTTAAAAGTGATTGCAGAGCGTACACCAGGATTCTCTGGCGCGGACCTCTACTCCTTAATGAACGAAGGGGCGATTTTGGCGGCGCGTGAGAATAGGAAGCAGGTAACACAATATGATCTAATTCGTTCGATTGAAAAAGTGATGCTTGGGCCGGAGCGTCGTAGCCACGTACTCTCAAAGAAAGAGAAGAAGATTACTGCATATCATGAGGCAGGGCACGCTCTTGTTTCAAGCGTGCTTCCATACGCTGATCCGGTGCACAAAATCTCGATTATTTCTCGAGGGCACGCGGCGGGCTATACGCTTCATTTGCCGTTTGAAGATAGAAGAATGCAATCAAAGCGCGAGTTTCTTGATGATATTGCGGTCTCTCTTGGTGGCTACATCGCAGAGCAGCTCATTTTTGATGATGTCACAACCGGACCTTCAAATGATCTTCAAGTATTGACCGCGCTTGCGCGCAACATGGTGGTGCGTTACGGCATGAGTGAAAAGATGGGCCCAGTTGCTCTTACAGGAGGAGACGGACGAGCGCTCTACGGAGCGGGTATTGAGAGCAAGGAGCATTCTGAAAAAATTGCAGCAGAAGTTGATGCGGAGGTAAAAAGGATTATTGATGAGGCGTATAAAAAAGCTGAAAAAATCATACTCGACAACCGAGGAGTGCTCGATGCGATTGCAGAGAAACTCATTGAAGTTGAAAACCTTGAGAGGGATGAGTTTGAAAAACTTCTTATTGCTCATGGTATTACTCCAAAAAAGAAAGAAGATATTGAGCATAGCGAGTAAATTAGGGTATAGGGTGTCTTTCGGCAAGCTCAAGGCAAGTAGGGTTTAGGAAATGAAAAGAAAGCGTGGCGGCCTCAGGGAGGGCCGCCGCGTAGGCTTGTGTCGCCGTTAGGCGACGAGTTTCCACTGAAAAAAGACCGCTTGTCCAGCCACATATTTCTCGGTATAACGTACATACAAAATGCGCCCGTAGCTCAATGGTAGAGCCGTCGACTTATATTCGACTGGTTGCAGGTTCGAATCCTGCCGGGCGTACTAGCTAGAGTTTGGGATATGGGGTGAAGGGTTTAGGGTCTCTTTCGGCAGGATTCGAACAGGAAAGTGGTCGGGAAAACTCTAGTTTTCCCGTGGAGGAATGTCTGGGAAAACCGAGGGTTTCCCAGTACGTGAGTGTTCCTGCCGGGCGTACTAGTTAGGGTATGGGGTGAAGGGGAAGTCCGGGTAGCTGAAATAGTTTGGGAAACTATTTCAGGATTCTCATTTTATACGATATATCGTATAAAAGTGGATTAGTGAGCCTGCCTGCGCAGGCAGGCTGACGCCGAATCCTACTCTGCCGGGCGCACTAGTTAGGGTTTAGGGGATAGGGTGTAGGGTTTAGATCTAAGAAAGGTTAAACCTACGTCGGAGAAAATTTAGTTCGGTTAACCGAACTAAATTGACGGAGCTTTACTCAAAATGAAGCTTTTCTTTTTTGCTCTCCATGAGCACTTTTAGCTCTGAGTACTTGGAGAGTCTCGGGTCTTTCTCAGTGAGGTCCATCGCTTCTTTCCGCGCGGCCTCAACCATCCTGATATTTTTCATCGCTTCCATGCCAACATCGCTCATTCCCCATTGGCGACCTCCTGCAAGCTCGCCTGAACCACGCAAGGAAAGGTCATGCTCTGCCAATTCAAAACCGCTTTTTGCGGTTTTGAGCGCCTTTAATCTATCGAGGGTTGTTTTTCCTTTTGAGTCTGTGAAGACATAGCAATATGCTTGATGATTGCTACGCAATACTCGTCCGCGAAGCTGATGCAACTGTGCTAAGCCAAAGCGCTCTGCTCCTTCAAGCACGATCACGGTTGCATTTGGTACATTTACCCCTACTTCAACAACCGATGTTGCAACCAAAATATTAATCTCACCATCTGAAAACTTTTGCATCGTTTCTTCTTTTGCTTTTGGCGTCATTTTGCTATGGAGGATTTCAATTTCGTACTCAGGAAACACTTCTTTTTTGAGACGCTTCGCTTCCTCTTTCACCGATTTTGCGTAGAGTGCCTGCTCTTTTGTCGGATCAGGTTCATCAATACGAGGACAGATGACATACGCTTGGCGGCCCGCTTCAATCTCTTTTCGTATACTTTTGTATGTTTCGTCTCGTTTCCCTGGCGTTACAATTTCAGTGATAATTGGTTTTCTGCCAACGGGCATTTCATCAAGAAGCGTAAGGTCAAGATCTCCATAAATGGTGAGTGCGAGGGTTCTTGGAATCGGTGTTGCGGTCATGGAGAGCAAGTGTGGAGCGATGTTGTCCTTTCTTGCGAGCTTTTGGCGTTGCGCAGTACCAAAGCGATGTTGTTCGTCAATGATGATGTAGGCGAGGTTTTTAAACTTCACTGTTTTCTGAATAAGCGCGTGCGTGCCGATTAAAATAGGAATCTCACCATTCTCCACCCATTTTAGAAGTTGTCCTCGAGAGATGTCGGTTGCTTTTGTGGGGTCAACCTTGGAAGGGAATTTTTTTGCACCGCTTCCTGTGATGAGACCGATGTTAATAGGGAGGTGGTGGAAGTATTCAATGAACGATTCAAAATGTTGTCGCGCAAGTATTTCTGTCGGCACCATGTAAGCGGTTTGTAAGTTTCCAAAATCTTGTCCCTTAGGTTGCGTGGTGGTAACTGCGTATACGGTGCTTGCCGCAACTGCGGTTTTCCCGGAGCCAACGTCTCCTTCAAGGAGTCGTGCCATCGCGTGCTTATTTTTGAAATCTTTGAGGACTGCGTTGATTGCTTTCATTTGAGCTTTTGTGGGTTCAAAAGGAAAGCGTTCTGTGAAAGAGGCGATATCTTTTTCATCAACATCTATCTTAAAAGAATCTTTCTCCTCGTATGCTTTCCGCTCTTGTTGTCGGGCAAGCTGAATGAAGAAAACTTCTTCAAAAGCAAAGCGCTTTCGCGCAGAAAGTGCCTTTTTCTGGTCTTTCGGCGTGTGCATCCAGATGAGCGCGGTTTTCAGTGTTGGGAGATTGTAGCGTCCTAGAATTTCTTCTGGAATCGGGTCATGCACTTCATCAAGTATTCCTTCTTTATAGAGCTTTACAATCGCATGATAAAACCATTTTGAAGTGACGCCTCGACTCTCCGGATACACAGGGTAGAGCGTGTCGCCCACATCTTCTTGATCGTCTTTTGAATGAGTGAAAAGTGACTCGTGCGCATTTATTGGGAGTGTACCAACTTGCTCAACTTCAGGGTTTGCGATGTAGAGTTTTCCTTCCTCTCCCGTTACTTTCCCTGCAAGCTTTACGGGAGCTCCTTCGGGAATCATCTTTGCTAGATATGGTTGGTTAAACCAAATCAGTTTGATGCGCCCTGTACCATCTTCGATAAAACCCTCTGCAATGGGGCGGCGGCTCTTCCATGCTTTTCTTGTTTTGAGTCCTTGTACTTCACCATATACAACAGCGCGATCGTCTTTCAGGAGATCGCTGATGTGCTTGATGTCGGCGATGTTATCGTAGCGGGAGGGGAAGTGATAGAGCAAGTCGCGTACAGACTCAACCCCAAGCTTCTTTAATGCCCGTTTTTGCGCTTCTTGGAGACGAAAGTGGTCGGTGAGATGGTCTGAAAGCTGCATGGCTTCCAGTATACCTTACTCGGTGGTTTGGCCGTCGAAGTGCTCTTCATGCGAGAGCGCGTCTTCCTTTGTATTGTGAGTAGTACCGTCTTTATGCTCGGGAGGGGAGTAAATGGTGTAGAGTTTTAAATCGGTGTCTCCTGTATTTATAAAATTGTGTGCGGTTCCTGCAGGCACAATGACAGCCATGTCTGCTTGTATGTCATGTTCAACGCCATCAAGGATTGCCTTTCCTGCTCCTTCTTCAAATCGAAGAAACTGATCGTGTGCTTCGTGTGTTTCCATGCCAATTTCTTCTCCAGGCTTCAAACACATGAGAACAAGCTGACTGTTTTTTGCGGTGTAGAGTACGCGGCGAAAATCGGTATTCTCGAGCGTTTCTTTTTCAATATTTCCTACGTATCCTTTCATTATTCAACGATTATGGTCCCTGTGTTGCTTGGGCGGTTGTTGTCGTTGTAAGTGAAGCTCCCTGATTCATTAAACGTGTAAGTCCATCCATTTCCGATGGCGATGTCTCCACATGTGTCGAAAAGATTTGCTACGTCTTCAGCACAAAGGCTCACATTTGAAGAGATCCACATTCGCTCTGAGCTTTTGTTCCAGAAAAATACTGTATCTCCGACTTTTGCAGTGAGAGAGCGAGGAGAGAATCCCGCGTCAGTGTAGGTAACGAGTTCGTAGACATCTTCATCTGGTGGAGGGTTTCCTGTTGCTGGTTTCTGTGTGGTCTGGGAGACTTGTGAGGTTTGCGCTGTCTGGGTTTGCGCATTTTGTGTTTGTGTAGTGGTATCAACTCCTCCTGTTACCACCACCTCTTCCTCAGCAGTGACATTTGTAGTATCGCCACTTTCCTTGGAAGTTGTATCGGTTACTTCTATATTTTCCTCAACGACTAACGTCTCTTCGTTATCTCTTGTTGCAAAAAAAGCGAGTCCTGCTACGAGAGCGACCGCGGCGATTCCTCCTATAATGAGTTGATTTTGTTTTGTATTCATATGTCTCTCTATGATAGCAGGGAGTATAAGCTCTCGGCAATATCTCGCAGATTGTCTTAAGAATGCTATACTTCCCCGTAGGCATCGGATTATCCGATCTGCTCTTTTAGAAGGAGGACCCAAACAATGGGGATTTGGTAGGAAACGAGCTTCAAGCTCGCCTGCTTGCGTACGCCAAAAGGAATCGCAAGTGGTATTGGCAGCTCTGGCATGCTGTTCGAAGGAGAGGATGCTACCGCTGGACTAGTAACCCAAGCCTTTTCCAGGTTTTTTGGGTGCCGTTTCTGCGGACTCTCTATGACAGGAGTTTCTCATGTCCATGGGTTGAGGGTTCAACCATGATGGAGCTCTGGGAGGTTTGGAAGAAGAACAACCTTCCGAAGTACCTCAAGCAAGAAGTTGTAAGGCTTCGCGCAGAGAACCGAGCTACTTTGCGCTACGCAAGTAGACTCTGGCTAGAGCTTCAACGTACCAAGAAGAAGGGAGAGAGCTGATGAAGATCGGCATTACCGAGGCCTGACGCACACAACCGCGTCAGGCCTCAACTTATTTATACTACGTGAAATAGCACGGGAAATGTGCTATTTTTCGTTAGTGATTGGAGAGTTGGCTGAGCTGGGTGAGAAAGAAACTGCTTTCTTTCGAACCGGTACGGATGTGCCGGACCACGAGGCCAACAAGCCGCGAAGCGGTCTCCATCAAGCGAAGCGAATATATGGAGAGTTGGCTGAGTGGTCGAAAGCGCCTCACTGCTAACGAGGTAAGGGTTTATAGCCCTTCGAGGGTTCGAATCCCTCACTCTCCGCAGATTGAAACTTCTCGTTTTGAGAGAGGTGCAGGGCGCCGCGCCGCAGGCGCGGCAGAGAGCAAACGGGCGCGCCGCGTAGCTGCGAAATGGAAGGGGGCGGCAACCGAAAAGCGCGGGGATGTATCGTCTAAAACAGGGTTCGTTCCAACTTTCAACACGAACGCTTTGATTTTGTCTAAATCATCCGACGCAGCCAAAATATCGGCTTGTTTCAAATCCGAAATCCATTCCCGCAGGGGTTCGACCCGATTCTTTCTCCCGCGTTCAACATCTTTCAATTTGTCTCGCAAAGCGGCGAGAGAGCGCATGAGCGTGTCTTTCTTTTTGAGGTACGTTTCTTTCGGAATGTCGCCATCGAGATATACGGAAACCAACTTTTCCATGTGCTCCTCGTCCGCTTTGATTTTACAAGAAAGATGGTGAACCTCGCTCCCCGACGCGGTTTTCTCTGCCTGCTCCCACTCCTCAACTTTGTTCAACATCCAATCGGTGTATTGCTCGGGGAGCGAGATTGTTTGAAGCCGTGCTCGTAGTTTTTCCGCGAGTTTTTTCTCTTGCACATAGGGTTGGCTACAGCGGCCGCGCTTCTTGGAACAGCGATAGTAGCGATACTTGGTGCCGTGGCGGTTCGTCGTCCATTGCGCGGAGATCATCGAGCCGCACTCCGAACAGCGGAAAAGTCCCGTGAGCGGAAAATCGTGCTTTACTTTGCGCGTGCGCGGCCGCTCCATATTTTCAATAATTTTCTGCACGGCTTCAAACAATGCGGGAGAAATAATCGGTTCAAAGCTTCCATCAAACCATTCGTCCCCGTGCTTCACCATTCCCAAATAGACGCGGTGCGTCAATAACCGTTTGATGGAAGCTTTGGCAAGTGGCGTTTTGTTTCGAGATACCACGTTCAAGTCCGCTAAAAATGCGCCGAGAGATTTCAGCGTGTGCGTTCCTTTGGCGTATTCTTCAAAAGCTAGCCCGACAATCCGCGCGTTTGTTGGGTGGGGTTCAATATTTCTAATATGCGGATTGTTTTGGTAGCCAAAGGGCGCACGATTCAACCATTCGCCTCGGCGCAATTTTTGGCGGACGCCTCTTTTGATATTTTCGCTTAGATTGTCCGAATAATACTTGGACTGCCCGAACGCCACTTGCAACATAAAGAGCCCCTGCGGGGTGGGAGAGAACCAAAACGTCGGAAAGCGCAAAGACGTGATCCTCTCGGTATCGACTGCGTAAATGACGCGCCCGCCGTCAATCGAATTGCGCGCCAAACGGTCAGGATGCCACGCGAGTATCCCTTGTGCTTCACCTGCTTCAATGCGCGTCATCATTTCCGCAAATTGCTCACGTCCCGGCGTCTTTGCGCTTTTCGACTCTTGAAACTCCGTTAGGATTTCAAGATTTTCTTTACGCGCGTACTCACGCAGTTCGTACAACTGCGCTTCAATACTCATCACTTGGCGATCGTCATCCTCTGACGATTTGCGCGCGTATAGAAAATATTTTGGTTCTTTCATAAATATGTTTTTGGATTTGAAACAAGAGACATCATCCCTCGCGTCTTTTCGGTTTTGTGCGTGCCGCCCCCTTCCATTTCGCAGCTACGCGGCGCGCCCGTTTGCTCTCTGCCGCGCCTGCGGCGCGGCGCCCTGCACCTCTCTCAAAACGAGAAGTTTCAATCTGCGGAGACATTCTCACCTTTGCGCGAACCTACTTTGAACAATCGCGAAGCGATTGACCTACAACGCGCGGAGCGCGTGGTGATGCGAACGCGAAGCGTACGCATTGGAGTTTGATTGCGCCTCGGCCGCGCTCGATACCTCGCGCGGGCAAACCACAAAAATTTCCTTTCATTTTAGTGCGGCTCCTCCCCAGACCCCTCCGCCGCTAGGCGAAAAGATATGGCAAGGAAATTTTTGTGTTTGCGTCCGCCGGTACTGAAATGTGCTAAGATATAAGTGAGTCCACAGCATTGAACTCATACTTATGTTATCATACTATGGAAAGTAAGAAAAAAGGAGAAAAAACCGTTGGGGACAAAGTCCGCCAACTGCGGAGTAAAATGGGGCTCACGCAAGATCAGTTAGCGCGTCAGTGCGATATTCCCTACACAACGCTCACTAAATTAGAGTCCAACGTGATTACCAAACCGTCGGTTCAAACCGTTGTAAAAGTTGCCGAGGGGTTGGGAGTCACCATGGATGAGCTTTGGAACACAAAATAATTTATGAAATGGCCAAAAGATTTTAAAAATAAAATAATTTGTGGGGACGCTGTAGAGGTGATGCGCAAAATACCGGATGGCTCGATTGAGTTGGTCGTTACATCACCGCCTTACAACATAAAAAACTCGACTGGAAACGGGTTGAAAGATGGACGCGGCGGAAAATGGGCCAGCGCCGCATTACAAAAAGGATACGGCGAATATGATGACGCGATGCCATACGACAAATATGTTGAATGGCAACGCGAGTGCCTTTCAGAAATGTTGCGTATCATTCCCGAGAACGGTGCAATTTTCTATAACCACAAATGGCGTGTGCAGGGCGGGTTGTTGCAAGATAGACAAGATATCGTTGAAGGATTCCCCGTGCGTCAGATTCTTATCTGGCGGCGCAAGGGCGGTTTTAATTTCAATCCGGGGTATTTTCTCCCTACTTACGAAGTTATTTACGTTATTGCAAAACCAAAGTTTCGCCTTGCGCCAAAAGCAAATGGGCACGGGGACATCTGGGAGTTTACGCAAGATATGAACAATCCGCATCCCGCACCGTTCCCCGTCGATTTGATTGATCGCATCGTTAGTTCCACCACAGCAAAAAATGTGTTAGACCCATTTATGGGCTCTGGCACCACTGCTATTGCCGCAGTCAATCATAAGCGAGATTATGTTGGAATTGATTTGTGGCAAGAGTATTGCGAGATGGCCGAGAACAGAATAAAGGAGCATACTGCTCAAGTTAAACTATTTTAATTATGCCGAAAAATAAACCAAAAGAACCGATAATCTATACAAAAGACTCTTTGATTAAGGAGTTCAAGAAACTTGCAAAGCAAGGATGGATACCCAACACTCGTCATGGAAACCATGGTGGTATTGGCAACACCTTGGAAGACCTGCTCGGAATTGAGGAAAACAATCTGCCGATACCAAACGCTGCCGAGTGGGAGCTAAAAACACAGCGAATTGGAACAAGTTCACTCACGACGCTTTTTCATATAGAGCCATCGCCGCGCGCAATTCGTTTTGTCCCGCAAGTTTTGCTCCCAAAATACGGCTGGAAGCACAACGAATCAGGTAAAAAATATCCAAAAGGTGAAATGAGTTTTCGGCAAACAATCCACGGCGCGTCGCGAAGTGATCGCGGCTTCATGGTGCAAATTGACCGCAAGGCACAAAAAGTTCTCATCTCGTTTGATGCGGATGCCGTCGCGCCAAAGCATAAAAAATGGCTGAAGTCGGTTGAAAAGAATGTCGGCTTGCGCGAGCTTGACCCACAACCGTATTGGGGTTTTGACGATTTGGAACACAAAGCCGGAACCAAACTACTCAATACGTTTTACGTCCAAGCCGAGGTAAAGAAAGAGGACGGCAAAGAGTTCTACAAGTTCTCGCGCGTGCTCATGCTTCAGAAGTTTAGTTTTGAGGGATTCCTGCGTGCGCTGGAAGAAGCAAAATTGTTGGTGGACTTTGATGCGCGCACCGGTCACAACCACGGCACTAAGTTCCGGCTCCGGCAGGACTGTTTACCGATGTTGTACGAGAAAGACACGGTCATTATTTAGGTCAAATACAATCTAGTATTTGCAAAAGGGCGGCGAAAGCCGCCCTTTTGCTTGACACGATTCTTGTATCTGCTAGGATTGTAAATAACAAGGCATACTTAGTAACCGAATATGCCGGTATATACAGGGTTTATTTGAACATTATATTACCACACTCTGTTATTATAAGTTAAGTAAGACATTCTTTTATGGCTAAAAATAAGGGCGATACAACACTAGAGTCAACAAACCGCCTCCTTATGGTAATAATCGCACTACTCTTGCGTAGAAAAGAAGAACATCAACTAACTCTACGAGAGCAGATAGATACCCTCAACGGGTTCGGTCTGCGCGGAGGTGACATTGCAGAAATACTAGGGAAAAACGTTTCCTATATCAACAAGGAGCTCTCGGACATTAAAAAGAAGAAGGACAAAAAGTAATATGGCAACCCAGAAACCACGAAAAGAGAAAACGACCGATGAGCTCTTGCGGGACCTCATAATTATTCAGCTTTGCACGGCGGGACTTACGCAGCGGCAGATACGAGACATTGTTAATGTTGATATGTCATACGTAAACCGCATCGCAAAGCATTTTAAGAAAGTAAAAAACGATAAATAGCTTATGTCTGACAATAACAAACAGTTCGAAAAGAAATTAGACGTTGCCGTCGATCTCCTGCAGCACCTTGTTGCGTTGGAGCTCTATAAAAGCGGGGTGACACAGGGTGAGATTGCAAAGAAGTTGCATGTCGCAAAGGCGACCATCAATCAAATATTACAAGGTGTTAAGAAGAACGAACAGTAAATATGAGTGAACAAAACACAAACAAGGAAGTGGTGGAGAAATTGGATGAGATATCCAAAAAACTCAGTGTTCTGCTTGCCCTAACTCTTCGCCAATTTCCCGAGGACCAGGAGCTGTCCCCGGACAAGAAACGACGACAAGGTGCGGGCGACCGCGTTCGCTATTTCTCAGAAATGGGACTCGACTCAAAGGCCATCGCGGAAATTACCGGCATACCAGTGACAAGTGTACGTACACTTCTAACTCCTAAGCGCAGAAAATAACCTAGCACAATGGCAAAAACCCTCTACAACCCTAAGCTCTTGGAAAAACTGGCAAAGAAACTCGGTAAATCCGAGCAGTATGTTCGTGAGCAGATCAGTAAACGAGCAAAAGGATATTCGCCAGTTGCGTATTTCGTATATTGGCTGACTACAGAGGGTATAAGGTCAACTGTATATCAGCGCTCACTGTCGAATAGTATAAAAAGTGAAATCCAATCATTACTCCAAAATAACCAGAAGCCAACAGCAACGACCTCTAATACAAAGCAGAAAATACAGCGCGCTGAAAAGACATTCAAAATCAAAGCTTTGAGCATAAAAGCAAAGTCACCGCTCTTGGAACATCAAGTGGTGAAAGAGGCTCATGAGAGCGCCGAAACATACCAAGCTTTATTTATTTTTGAGAACTCAGTTAGAAATTTCATTATAAAAGTCCTCGAAAAGAAACACGGGAAAAACTGGTGGAATGTTAATGGCGTCGTGAACGGTGAGATAAAACAAAAAGTCCAACAAAGACAGCAAGATGAAAAAATTAATTCATTCCACGGAAAACGCGGGGTGCACGATATTTTCTATACGGACTTTTCAGAGCTAGCAACAATTATCAAAAACAATGCGGGAACATTCAATTCTCTTTTTTCTGGAATGAAAGGTAAGACATCTTTCCTTACGCAGAAATTGGAAGAACTTGCCATGTCTAGAAACAATCTTGCTCATACATGTCCCTTAAAGAAAAAGGACAGGGATAGATTTTTACTCTATTTTCAAGATTGGTACGACCAACTAGACACCATCAACACTCGGCTATAGTTTAGGGAGCCAATCCTCACCGTTTTGCAATCTTCTCAT
The DNA here is from genome assembly GCA_040879605.1 of Minisyncoccota bacterium. Taxonomy (GTDB): domain Bacteria; phylum Patescibacteriota; class Minisyncoccia; order Phycocordibacterales; family JBBDKB01; genus JBBDKB01. The sequence continues at coordinate 139 of JBBDKB010000015.1, read as the reverse complement.
AAAACGGCGGGGATTGTTGTGCGCGCACAGGGAGGGTGGGGCAAGCACAAAGAGCTACCACGCACGTCACCGAAGCCACAGAGCGAACACAAAGCAACACCGAGCAGGCCACGCGAACGAATGTGAGCGGCCAGTGCGA
>JBBDKB010000014.1:0-4140 GCA_040879605.1 Minisyncoccota bacterium | reverse complement strand
ATAGAAATATAATAGCGCATCTTTCTTCTTTTTGCCGTTTAGGTTGGGGATGAGATCGAACAAATAACCATTTCGGCTTTTTATACGATATATCGTATAAAAACGAAAATTTTGAATTAGATCCTTTTAGGGCAGGATTTGGTCACAAATAATTTTCTTGACTTAAAATTTTCGCGACCCCACCTCGCGGTTTTTGCCTTTGCTTCGCAAAACAAAAGCATCGCTGCGGCCTTCGAATCCTACACGCGAGGCATGCAGATGCCTCGTGCACGACGACACATATCACAAAACGGCAGGTCAAAAAGACCTGCCGTTTTAGTGATTGTGCGCCGGGCAGGATTCGAACCTGCGTAGGCCTAAGGCCGTCAGATTTACAGTCTGATGCGATTGACCGCTCCGCCACCGACGCGCATTACAACCTGTGGAGTTAGGCTACCACTTTTTGTTCTTTCTTTGAAGTCTTTTTCTTCTGACTTGCCGCGCGCTTGTTTTTTACTACATCAAAAGTGAACTCTTCTCCCTTCACGTCAACACTCACTTTTCCTCCTTCCATAACTCCTTGAGAAACCATAAGCGAAGCAATGTGTGTAAGAATTTTGCTTTGAATTAAACGTTTCAGAGGACGCGCTCCATAATGCGGATCATAGCCTTCCTTGGCAAGCTTATCGAGTGCCGCATCGGTTATTTCGAGCGTAATATCTTTCTGAGAGAGACGCTCTTTGACCATATCAACTTGAATTTTTACAATCCCTCTGATAACTTCCGGCGAGAGAATATTGAAGATGATAGTTTCATCAAGTCGGTTTAGAAATTCCGGACGGAAATAATCACGCAAGCTTTCAAGCACTTTCCCTTTTGCAATATCATACTGTGCTTCATCACTCCCTTGATTTGAAAAACCAATTTGCGCCATTTTATCAATGTGCTCGGAACCAATATTTGAGGTGAGAATAATAACTGTATTCTTGAAATTCACCTTGCGTCCCTTCGCATCAGTTAGGTGTCCGTTATCAAGCACCTGCAGCAAAATATTAAAGACCTCAGGATGTGCTTTTTCAATCTCATCAAAAAGAAGCACCGAGTACGGGCGGTGACGCACAGCTTCAGTGAGGCTTCCTCCCTCGTCATAACCTACGTACCCAGGAGGCGCTCCTATCATTTTTGCAACGGCGTGTTTCTCCATATATTCGGACATATCAACACGAATGAGTGCTTTTTCATCATCAAAAAGAAACTCCGCGAGCGCTTTTGAGAGTTCCGTTTTCCCAACTCCAGTTGGACCCAAAAAAAGGAACGAACCGATAGGACGATTTGGGTCAGCAATACCCGCTCGCGCGCGTTTTACCGCATCGGCAACCCTCCTCACCGCATCAGGCTGCCCTACGACACGCTCCCTAAGCTCCTCTTCCATACGGGAAAGTTTTTCCGCTTCTTCTTCAAGCATTCGGACGACTGGAATTCCTGTCCACCGAGAAACAACAGAAGCAATATCCTCTTCAGTAATTTCTTCTTTAAGAATACGACGAAATTTCTGGAGCTTCTTCAAACGCTTCACTTTGAGATCAAGTTCTTTCTCGACCATTGGTATCTTTCCATAGCGAACTTCTGCAGCCCGTCCAAGATCAGCACGCACTTCCGCTCCATCAGCCTCCACGCGAAGCTCCTCAAGCTGATTCTTGCACTCTTTGATTTCGGAAAGAACTTCTTTTTCGTTACTCCATTTAAGCTCAAGCTCCGAAGTTCTCTCTTTCAAATCCGCAATCTCTTTATCGATCTTTTTGATACGCGCCTTTGCTTTTTTACCACTAGTAGTGTTTTCAGTATCTTTCTTAAGCGCTTCTTTCTCAATTTCAAGACGCACAATTCTTCTATGCGCTTCCTCGAGTTGAGGAGGTTTATTTTCAAGTGAAATACGGAGCGAAGAAGCCGCCTCATCAATTAGATCCACCGATTTATCTGGAAGAAAACGGTCAGTAATGTAGCGACTTGAGAGATCAACTGCAGAGATAATCGCATCATCCGTAATGCGTACGCCATGAAAAAGTTCATACTTCTCTCGAAGCCCTCTCAAAATCGCAACCGCATCATCAATTGAAGGCTCCTGGACATACACCGGCTGGAAGCGGCGCGTGAGCGCAGGGTCACGTTCAATATGCTTTTGGTACTCTCCTAGCGTTGTCGCTCCAATCACACGGAGTTCTCCGCGAGAAAGTGCGGGTTTTAGCATATTGGAGGCGTCCATCGCACCTTCTGCCGCACCTGCTCCAACAATGGTATGAATTTCATCAATAAAAAGTAGAATTTTTCCGTCAGCCCGCTCGATTTCCTTCATTAAATTCTTTAGTCGCTCCTCAAATTCTCCTCGGTATTTTGTCCCCGCAATTAAAAGACCGAGATCAAGAGAAACAAGTTCCTTATCTTTTAGAGATTCAGGAACATCAGCAGATGCAATTCGTGCGGCAAGCCCTTCTGCAATTGAAGTTTTTCCAACTCCAGCGGCACCAATTAAAACCGGATTATTTTTTGTTCGACGAGAAAGGATCTGAATGACACGTGTGATTTCATTGTCGCGCCCAATAACCGGATCAAGTTTATTTTCAGCCGCCTGCTTCGTAAGATTTCTTGTATATTTTTGGAGCGACCGGAATTTTTTTGGAGCTTCAACTTCAGCGGTCCCCTGTCTGATTTCCTCAAGAACCCCCATGACAGCTTCTTTATTAAGACCGAAACGCTGCAAGACGTCATGCGCAGGACCAGGATTATCCAACACCGCGACAAAAAGATGCTCTGTTGAAACAAACTGATCACTCATTCCGTGAGCCACCTTTGTTGCGCCCTCAAGCACGTGCGCAAGTTCTGGCGTGAGGTAAAGCTGGTAGGATGGCGAGAGCACCGATGAAGTTTCTGGTGCCTCAAGAGCCTCAAGGAGTGAGTCGGTGAATAGAATTGTATCAACTTCAAGTTTATCTAAAACGGAAAACACCATGCTCTCCTCTTGGAGAAGCAATGCCGTCATAAGGTGAAGTGGATTCACATGGTTTTGTCCACGCTCAATTGCAAGTTCGTGAGCGCGTCGCACCGCTTCTTTTGCTTTTGTAGTGAAATTATTAAATGGTGCCATAGTGGGTTATGTTTCCGCTCTCTCGTTGCTATTCCAAAGTAGTAGGCTCGATGAGAGAGACTGGAATATAACGAACGTTTCCCGTCTCTTTTGCAAGCTCTGCAGTATGCATTCCGATGACTTCCCCGAAAATATTCACAAGAGGACTTCCCGGAAAAACTCCTTGCGGCTCTATTGTTGTCTCGACATGTGATAGTTTCGTAACCCTCCTCTCTGTAGGTCCCCCTTCTTCTTGATCCTCATTTGCAATCGGAACTACCACCTCCTCAGTTTCCATGCCAGCAATTACCGCAACAGCTATGTTCGTTCTCTCTTTTCCAGAAAGTGAGATTACCGATTGCCCAAGCTTGAGCGAAGAAAGGTCAGCAAACGTTACTGGAGTAAATGTCTTTGGTCCTTCTCCTTCCGGAACAGTTTGACGCACGTGAAGAAGCGCCGTTTTTTCATCTGCTACACCTTCTGCTCTAAACTCATCTCCAGAATCTATCGTTACAATGTAAGTTCTCGCAATTGAAATGAGAGAGCTGTCTGTTGCAATGACTCCGTCCTTTGATACAAAGAAACCAAGGCCAAGAAAAATTCCTCTTTCTCTCTGCGCGTCAAGAGCATATATGCGTACTAGACTTGCCGCATTCTTGCCAATTGAGTCTGTAATGAGATCCTCTTCCTTTACCACTGTCACCACTTCCTTCGTCGTAACAGCGGCGGCACCTTGCGATTCAGAAGGCACGACCCGCTCAACGGTTCTCTCCACGACTCGGTTAATTGTTCGAGTCAATTCAGGAGGAGCCTCTTCAAGGAGTGTTACGGTAACAATACCAGTTGCAATTGAAGTTACGAAGCTTACAAGAAGCGTCAAGAGAACAATCTGAGCCTTTGTAAGTTCTTCAATATCCATAGTCTTATTGTACGCAATCACTTACTCTTCCGCAAGAAAGGGCTTGAGATACTGCTAGTTTTTTGGAAAGAACGCCTTGGTATTTTACAATAAAAAACTAGTATAGTCAATTACTCCGTAA
>JBBDKB010000013.1:2186-27213 GCA_040879605.1 Minisyncoccota bacterium | reverse complement strand
TTCCAGTATATTGGAAATACAGGTTAGTGAGCTGGCGCCGAATCCCTCACTCTCCGCACCTTAGAGCTAGCACGAGATGCTAGTGATACAATAGATTTATGACAAACGAAGAGTTAATTAGGGAAGCCGAGAAAGTTTTAAAACCATACAAATCTGAGGACGGTCGTCTTCATGCGGATGTTGGTGCGGCAATTTTGGATAAAGAAGGAAATCTGTATACAGGTGTTTGTGTAGATACTGCAAGTTGGGGTCTGTGTGCTGAACGTAGTGCAATTGCGGCCATGGTAACCAATGGAAACTATAAACTGGACAAGGTGGTGGCTGTTTGGAAAGATGACAAGACAAATCAACTTCATGTACTGCCACCTTGCGGTCATTGTCGGGAGTTTATGAGAAGCCTTGACCAAGAAAATCTCGAGGCAGATATTATTTTAGGTAAGACTGACATAAAGAAACTCAAAGATTTGATTCCTTACAATGAGTGGCCAGGACCGCTTGAAGATTAGTGCACGAGACACTATCAAATTAAATTATAGATACTAGATAATCGGTTAAGCCCATCTTGACCGACTACGGTTCCAGCCCTCACTCTCCCCCCAACACGCCACCCGAGTGGCGTGTTGGGGGAAGCCCTTTTATGCTGAACTTTGTGAAGTACTCCGCATCTAACAGCCCTGGCTCCTGGCCGGACAGGCGGGCAGGTTAGCATGAGGAACCTCATTTTTAGCTTTACAAAAACCACATTCTACGCAATGTGGTTTTGTAACAAGGCATGTGTTTCTTTACAGACATCTTACTCTTTGCTATCATTTGAACATACATTCAAATGATATGTCTGGGAAGATCAAAAAAGAACTTGAAAACGAAAAAGCGGTACTGCAATGTGCTGAGAAATTTGGGTTAATTGGTGACCCGACACGGATGAAAATATGTTGGCTTCTATGCAGGCATCCAGAACTCTCTGTTGGAGAGATCGCGGACATGCTTCATGTGTCCGTATCTGTGGTATCGCATGCGCTCAAGAAACTGCGGAAAAATGAACTCGTGGACTCGCGCCGTGAACATAAAACCATTTTTTATAAATTAACCAATACTGACTTCACTAAAATGGTGAAGAAAACTCTTACAAATATATGAAAAATACACACTATGATTTCATTATTGTTGGCGGAGGTGCCGCCGCTTCTGCAGCCGCTATCAAGGCGCATGAGCAGAAGAAGAAAACAGCGCTCATAAATAGCGGGCTTCCCATCGGCGGTACCTGCGTGAACGTCGGGTGCCTGCCGTCAAAAACGCTCCTCTTCGCGGCGGAGACAATGCATCACGCAAAGCATCACGGAATACCCGGTATCGATTCTGGCGTGAACAGTTTTGATTTTAAGCGAGTTATCGAGGACGAGCTCGCGCTCGTAGAGTTCATGCGCGAGAATAAGTACCGGAAAACGCTTGAAGATATGCCCCTCCTTGATCTCATTGAGGGGAGTGCCCGTTTTGTGTCCGAGAACGAAATCGAGGTACACCCTTCGACAGGCTCAGGGCAAGCTGGAGAAATATTGAGCGCGGACAAATTTCTCATCGCCACTGGCTCAAAGGCGAACGTGCCCCCGATCAAGGGAATTGAAGAGACCGGCTACCTGACGCACATAGAAGCGCTTCAAATCAAAGAATTGCCCAAAGAGATGGTTATCGTCGGCGCGGGTCCCGTGGGGCTTGAATTTGCGCAGATGTATGCCCGTTTCGGCACGAAGGTGACGCTCTTGCAGCGAGAAAGCGTAATCTTGCCGCACGCCGAGCAGGAACTTGTTTTGCAATTGAAAGCGTCGCTTGAAAAGGAAGGGATTGCCATTGCGCTTGATGCAAACGTGGAAGGAGCGCACAAAGAGGGGGAACGGAAAGTGGTTACCTATTCTCAGGGCGGCGAAACAAAAGAAGTGGTGTGCGATCAGATACTGCTCGCCGCAGGAAAAACGCCGAATACTCGGGAACTTAATCTTGAAAGCGCAGGAGTCGCAACGAACGAACAGCACGCGGTAGTCGTCAGTCCGACGCTTCAAACATCGCAAGCGCACATCTTTGCCGCGGGAGATGTCGTGGCGTTGCCGCGACGCCTTGAGACGACAGCCGGACGCGAAGGTACTATCGCCGCGGAGAATGCCCTTCGACTTGCTGATGCTCGCTCAGGGCAGGCTCTCAAGTCAATTGATTACAACACCGTGCCCTACGCGATCTTCACCGATCCCCAGCTTGCGTCAGTCGGGTATACCGAGGAAGCGCAGACAAACGAACTGGGTGTCTGCGCGTGTCGAACCGTCTCGTTTGAACAAGTACCGAAAGCGAAGATTATGCGGCGGACGGAGGGTATGATCAAAATGGGCATCCATCCCAAGACCGGAGTCATCATGGGTGTGCATATTCTTGGCCCCAACGCGGCCGATTTGATCTCGGAGGCCATGGTTCTGGTCAAAAACAAAAACACGATTGATGACGTAGTGAACTCGCTTCCGATGTTCCCGACGCTCTCCGAGGCGATGAAATATGTTGCGCTATCTTTTACTAAAGATATTAACAAATTAAGCTGCTGTATATAAGAAATATACTGCGAACTTTATGGTTCGGCATTCGCGAGCCGTTCAGAAATACTTCTTACGTCCTACTCGTATCCGGCTTATTCGCGACAATGTTCGCTCTTTTTACGTTAATTCCTGTGTGGACGGTATCGGGAAACACGCTTGCAACCCAACTTGATATTTTCACCGCTCGCGATTATGTCGTACTTGTTCTCCTGTCGTTTCTTTCCTCACTTTTTATCACCATGCAGGCGTATGTCATACGTCACAAGAGAAGTGTTAGTAGCGCAGGCACGGGAGTAGCAGGAGGGCTCGGCGCTCTATTTGCCGGTATTGCAGGCACCGCGTTTTGTGCCTCGTGCCTTGCGCCGCTTTTTGCATTGTTTGGTATCGGATTTGGAGGCGTCATTTTTGTTCTCGAATACCGCTGGTACTTTGTTGTAATCACAGTGCTCATCTTCCTCGTAGCAATATACTTAACGGCGCGAAAAATATACAAAGTGTGTGATTCTTGCTGAGGCCGTATATGGTGATACAACTATGTAACTTTATACGCTTAGCTACTGTCACTTTCTGGAAAAAATATAAAGCGCACGAGGAACCTTCGATTTACATTCCGAAAAAAGCTAAAATGACCTTACTGGGCAAGACCATCTACGGTTCTCTTTCAACTCCGTTCAAGACAGGCAGCCCGAGGTAGCCCGTATCTAACAGCCTTGGCTCCTAGCCGGACAGGCTAGCGCGAGGTGCTGTATGAGTAGTTAGCTTATCATTTTTTTATTTATATGATAGACTAATTTCATGAAGAAACCCTTCAAACCAGACAACTTACCTCTAATCAGACTAGAATGGATGTCGTTCATTGATCTTATCGGTCCAGCTCATGATGCTGTAGCTCGTTTTGATGGTTTGGTGCAAAGTATACCCAACCCAAGAGTTTTGTTGTCTCCACTAACAACTAAAGAAGCCGTTCTTTCATCAAAAATAGAAGGTACACAAGCAACTATGCAAGAAGTTTTGGAGTACGAAGCTGATCCAAAAGAAACTAAACGTACACCAGATATTAAGGAGGTTTTGAATTATCGACGAGCGATGAGTCAAGCCACTCAGAAGTTAGAGTCTATAGGTTTTACCTTAAGACTCTTAAAAGATGTACATGAGACTCTTATGTATGGTGTGCGGGGAGAAGAAAAAGATGCTGGTAACTTTAGGAAAAAGGATGTTTATATTGGATCACCAGGTAATCCTGAAGGAGCTAGGTATGTACCTCCAACATGGCAAACCATAGATTCTTATCTAAGTAATTTTGAAAAATATATAAACACTAACGAAAAAGACGTCTTGGTACAGTTGGCTATTGTGCATGCTCAGTTTGAAATTATCCACCCTTTTAGTGATGGAAATGGTCGCATGGGAAGACTTATACTACCTCTCTTCTTGAATTTTAAGAAAGTGCTATCAACTCCAATGTTATATTTGAGTGAGTATTTCGAAACGCACAGACAGGAGTATTATCATAAGTTGCAAAATATTTCTGATAACAATGAGTGGGAAGAATGGATAAGATACTTTTTAAAAGCAGTGATTGAACAATCAAAAAATAATAGTGAGAAAGCAAAAAATATTCAAATATTGTACGAAAAAAAGAAGATTAGGGTTAGAGATTTAACAAATTCCAAATATTCAATAAACGCACTTGATTGTATTTTTCATATGCCAATATTCAATACGTTACAGTTTAGAGAGATTTCGAAAATACCCCAAGGAAGTACGGGCAGGATATTGAATGATTTGGTTGAAGGAAAAGTATTAAAAATATTACGACAAGGCTCTGGCCAACGACCGACTCTTTATATTTTCCCTAAACTTTTGGACATCGTAGATAATTAAAGGTTACATTTAATTAGCTAAAAAATTAGCTAATTAAATCAGGTAATTTTTAATCAGCTAAAAAATTAGCTAATTAAAATTTTTAGGAGGCACGAGGAACCTTAGATTTCTATTTTGAAAAAGGATAAAATATTCTTGTAGGTCTTGGGCCCTAACGTTTGAAACGCCAAACGCCGCCAGAAGTTTTTAGTAGCGGAGAGACCTAAGTACCCAAAGAGTACATACAAAGTTATACTTGAAATACATGTTGGAGCCCTGGTTAAATTTTGTGGTTGTTATTTTTATACAGCTCCTCCTTCTTATCGTTTATGCATGTTACAAAAAGAAATTGTCTGATGTGCCACGAATTCTCGGACTAGGTATCGTTATTGGGATGGGGGTTGGCCTACTTTCTGACCTCGTGTTAGGGAAGTTCTTTGGTCTTTGGTCGTATGCGCTTGGATTTAGTTCCTTACCTTTGATGCTTACTGCTGTATTTGTGTACGGACTCTTTTCGGCAAGTATATTGCTTATGCAACATGCGCGGTTATTACACTTTTTTGTCTTGACAATGATAATGATGGTAGTCTACGAGACTACTAATTATTTCTTTCGTGTGTGGTCATATGAACTCACACTGCCATTTCTCGGACTCTTGGCGTTTCTTATAGTCGGTTACTTTACAACTGCGGTATTTGTGGCAGTAACTGGGCACGTGTTTTTCAAGCACCGTTTTTTCTATATTGACACCTTGCTCAAGAGCAGGATTTGAAATTTGACCCCTACGCTGACACCTCAACGATTCGCAGAAAAACCTGCTACCATACCCTTAGGGTGCTTAGGTTCTAACGTTTGAAACGCCAAACGCCGCCATGTGCGGGAGAAAGCGAATAGGGGGAAATCTCTCAAGAGTTCGCCAAGTCATCCGCCTTGGCGTCCGGTCGGATGATCGGACGAATCTCTCCGCCTCCGCCTCGCAGCAGCTCGGCTTCGGCGTGACACAGTCCGCAAAAGACGAGTGAAGGCGGGGTCTAACAGCTAGCACGAGGAAGCTATAATTAACCAAATATCATGTTTACATTTTTAATGAGGAGGCAACTAAAAAAGGACGCGGAGCATCTCGCGAAAGTTTTTTCTGAAGAATTTCCTGATTTGAAAAACGAGAACAATGAAAATATTGTTCAAGAGAGGCTGATGAGCACTTTTGATAAAGAAGTTATAAAAGATTGGACAGAAAAGGAAAATGAGTTTCTAAAGACTTGCTGTAAAACCCCAAATGGATACTGCTATATGATGGGTTTTAATGATGGATACAAAAAGAAGATGATGAATATCAGATCTATTGAATTTACTAACTATGTTGATGAAGCACTGCGGAAACAGGGGTATAGACAGCAATCGTTGGAACAGAAGAAAGAAATTGTAGGCACTTTAGGTTTTAAAGATGCCTTTGAGAGATACTTATCTTTATAGTTTTTCCTAGTATATTAAAAATATAAGGTGCTGTTAGAACCTCGAATTACTATAACAAGAAGTGTTGTAAAGGCCTTGCAGGGCTTGGTCGTCTACGGTTCCAGCCCGAGGTGGCCCGCAATGATTTGCAAGGATGGATGGGGAACCATCCGCGTAAAACATCATTTCGAGAGAAGTGAGGGATTCGAACGGCGGACTGAGCGAAGCGAGGGAGTCCGGGCAGCCTGTCCGGCCAGGGGAGCCACTTCCTGTATTTCCAGTATATTGGAAATACAGGTTAGTGAGCTGACGCCGAATCCCTCACTCTCCGCTCAACACGCCACTCGGGTGGCGTGTTGGGGGAAACCCTTTTATGCTGACTTTTGTGAAGTACTCCGCATCTAACAGCCCTGGCTCCTGGCCGGATAGGCGGGCAGGCTAGCACGGGGAAGTCTGTACTAATTTGCGAATAAAGCATCATGATCCCAGGCGATGATATGAAAGAATTTCTTAGAGATACCTATGGGCTTAAAGAACCAAGTTTTTTTGGGGAAGTTTCTCATGGATACGCGGCAGAGAACTTTTTAATTCAAGATGGGGAAAGTAAGTATTTTCTGAAGAAATACAATAAAAGAAGGAAGTTAGAGAGGCTCTTAGAGATTCACAAAGTGGAAAGGTTTTTGTCGGAAAATAATGTTCCCGCTATCGCGCCGTTGCCGAATGAGAAAGGAGAGACACTTTCCACCTACCAAGGCCGTTTTTTTGCAATTTTCCCTTATGTAGAAGGGAGGCAATTTGATCACCTCCCTCCTCAGAAGTCCGTCACTTCTGCTGGAGAGACACTGGCACGGCTACACAAAGCAACGAAAGACGCTACTTCTCTTGTGGTGCTCAAGAAGTTTGATACCTGGAATAAGGAGGATTTTTTAAGAGAAGCAAATGAAATTCTCTTGCTCATTGAAGGAGGGGAAAATACTCCTTTTGATTTACTTGCTCGTGATTTTTTAAAACTCAAGATGAAGCTTGCAGAAGAATCTTCGGTTACAGTAGGCACTTTGAAATTAGAAGAGAAAGCGATACTTCATGGGGACTACCATCATCACAACCTATTTTTTGGCAAGGACGACAAAGTTTCTCATGTCTTTGATTTTGAGAGGACCGCACCTGGGCCGCGCACGATTGATGTTGCATACGGTCTCTTTCTTATTTGTTTTGATTACAACTTAGGGAGAGAAGCAGTGCTTGATGAACTCCATTTCTCTCGAGCGATGGAATATTTGAGAGGATATCAAAGCGTGTTTCCTTTAAGCCAAGATGAGCTAAAGGCAGGGATTGAGTGGTTTTATTGGTGTAAGTGTGTGCATCATGTGTGGCCTCTTGATAGGCATTACAAAGAAAAAGAGTATCGAGCGGACGTGTTTGTTGGACCAAGACTTCAGCTAATCAACTACTTTTCAAAGAACCTAAATTCTATCCTCGCACTTGTAGATAAAGTTTAATGTGCCAAGGCAACGCACCACACACGGTCCGCACCGCGCTCAAGGAGCACGGTGCGGGCTTCCTCCATGGTGCTTCCTGTGGTGATAACATCGTCGATGAGAATAATGTCGCGGCCCTTGAGATGTTCCGGTCTTGAGACGGAAAACACCCCTTTTACATTCTCTCTACGCTCTTTGTGGGAGAGCTCTGTTTGGCTTTTCGTATTTTTTGTTTTCTCAAGAACACTTGGAGAGTAGGGAAGCTCGAGCTCTTTTGCGAAGGCTTTCGCGATGCGCGCGGACTGGTTGAATCCGCGCGAGCGTAGGCGAGCGTGGGAGAGAGGAACGGGAATAACGAGCGGATTAAGAAATGAATGGTATTGCTGTTTTTCTGCAATTTCTTCGGCGAGTACCTCCGCAAGAAGCACGCCCGCTTCTTTGGCGGCTTTTTCGTCACCTCTGTATTTGATAAGCCACACTACTTCTCGAACCTCCTTGCTCCTGTAATTCAAGAGAGCGAATGAATCTTTAGGAGTTTCTATCTGTTTTGTGTTTCTTGGAAGGGAAGAGAGGACGATGTTTTTTGCTTTCTCTTCACGGAGACTTGGAGGAAAAAGGAATGAGAGAAAAGAAAGGAGTGTACGCTTCATAGTTTCGATGCTTTTATTCTCTTTTATTCTAGAGTGCTTTTTCCTTTCGCACTAGCAGATGGTACTATTATTCTATCGTGGAAGAATTGATTGCAAAGCTCAAAAACTCTTTTTCAAATCTCAGAAAACTGAATTTCTTTGAAAAATCACAAGGGAGTGTGCTTGGTGTTGATATCGGCTCTTCAACTATTAAAGTAGTGCAACTGCGAAAAGACAGAGGCGTTGTCGTGCTCGAGACATACGGGGAAATCGCACTCGGGCCGTATGCCGGTTTGAGCATAGGGCAAGCGACAAATCTTGGAGCCGGAAAGCTCACCGAGGCTTTAGCTGACGTGCTCAAAGAAGCTAACACGACCACGAAAGACGCGGGCACTTCCATTCCTTTTGCTTCAAGTCTCATTTCGGTGGTAAATATGCCCCGAGTACAGAAAGATCAGCTTGCGAGCATGATCCCGATTGAAGCGAGAAAATATATCCCCGTCTCAATTTCCGAAGTCGAGCTTGATTGGTTTGTTATTCCTGAGGACGATGCAAAATTCTTTTCAAAAACAGAAGCTCAAAAAGAAGGAGAGCAAAAGAAAATCCAAGTGCTTCTCGTTGCAATTCACAAAGAGACACTCAACAAGTACCACAACGTAATCACGACAGTGGGGCTTTCCCCGAGCTTTTTTGAGATAGAAATTTTCAGCGCAATCCGCTCAACGATAGACAGAGGCATCACTCCTGTTGTCGTGATGGATATTGGTGCGGCTACAACAAAACTCTATATTGTTGAGTACGGTATTGTGAAAGCCTCCCACATCATCAATCGTGGGTCGCAAAACATCACACTCGCGCTCTCGCAATCAACGGGCATGTCAATTGAAAAGGCGGAAGTACTGAAGCGGGAAGTTGGGCTTATTGATCAAGGAGGCGATAAAGAAGAGACAAAATCAGTTTCAGAAACCGCAAGGATGTCTTTCGATTATATTTTTAGAGAAGCAAAACGCGTAATCTTAAGTTATCAAAAACAATACAGCAAAAACATAGACTCGGTCGTACTCACGGGAGGAGGAGCGAAAATGAAAGGGTTAGGCAAGCTCGCAGAAAAAGCATTTGAAGTTGACGTGAGGCTTGCTGATCCTTTCTCGCGAACGCAAACTCCTGCATTTCTTGAAGAAGTATTGAGGGAAGCCGGACCTGAGTTTTCTGTTGCAGTGGGTCTCGCGCTTCGAAAACTGCAAGAACACTCTTAAGATATACACATATCCACTCGCTCGAGAGAGTATTGGCGAGTATAATAAGTAGACATGGAACCAAAGTTTCGGTCATCATTCATTCCAAAAGAGTCTCTCAAAGATGAAGGGAAGGGGTCGAAGACTCGTACAGCGGGAATGGGCATCATTATGCTCGTAACTCTTGTACTGTTTCTTGGCACGATCACTCTTGCGGCAGGAGTCTTTTTCTATCAACAGTTTCTTTTTCAGAGCATTGAATCAAAGAAAGCAAGTTTTGAGCGTGCTGAGGAGGCTTTTTCTCCTTCCTTGATTACGGAACTCTCAAGGGTTGATTCAAGGCTTACTGCGGCCGAGGATCTCCTTGGGAGACACGTTTCAGTTTCAGCACTTCTTGAGCTTCTTGAGGAAACGACACTCCGGAATGTGCGTTTTAGGGAGTTTCGCTACTCATCACTCTCTGGTCCTGAAATTTCACTCTCGATGGACGGGGAAGCGAGGAGCTTTAATGCGGTGGCCCTTCAATCAGATGCATTCGGGGGAAACAGGTTTATCAACAACAGCATTTTTTCAAATCTCAATATTGATCAGCGCGGAAATGTCGTCTTTAATTTTTCCGCAACCGTTGATCCCCGCCTTATCTCGTATGAGCGCCTTATAGAAGGAAGAGAAGAGTAATATGAAAAATTTTATTCTCCCAGTTGTATTTGTTCTCGTTTCAATAGCGCTTTTTGTTGTGTATATTAACCCTGCTTACAGCGAAATTAAGACACTTCAGACAGAAAGAGAAGAGTTTGATGAAGCGTTGAACAAATCAAAAGAACTTCAAGCGATCAGAGACCAACTCCTTACTCGCTATAATACTTTTCCTCCAGAAGACCTTGAGCGATTGCAGAAATTGCTTCCTGATAATGTTGATAACGTTCGATTGATACTTGACCTTGATGAGATTGCTTCAAGTTACGGACTCCGCGTTCAAAATGTTGCTGTTCGTGAGGGGTCAGAACAGTCAGAAGAAAATACAAGTAGGCCGACTATCGGGAAAAACAATGGATCGGTAAGTTCTGTTCTTCTCACTTTCTCCGTGAATGCCACATACAGTAATTTTGTGGCATTCCTGAAAGATCTTGAGCAGAGTCTGCGAATTGTTGATGTTGAGAGCCTCTCTTTTTCTTCTTCTGAAAATGATCTCTATGAATACACAATGAGTGTAAGGACATATTGGCTAAAATAATATGAAAGAGCTCTATAAAAAATACAAAAATTATGTCCTTGTAGGTGCTCTCGCAGTGGCCCTTGTCTTTGGCTACTTCTATATTTTTGGAGGGGAAGAGGGCCCGCTCCTTTCTTCGGATACGCGTGAAGAGCAAACAGAAGTCGGCCAAGAACTGCTCCGTCTACTTTTGCAGATTCGTTCGCTCGAGCTTGATGACTCTATTTTCTCTCGACCGGCGTTCAATCAACTTCAGGACTTTAGTCAGGAGCTTGTTGCAGAGCCTGTTGGACGCACAAATCCATTTGCTCCTCTTGGCGTTGATCCGGTTACTCCAGAAGAGCCGGAGGCTTCTGAGGGCGAGTAGCGTTTCGCACAAAATGAATAATGAATCCCGATAGTGCTACTATATTATGTATTATGTCTATGTGCTTCAAAGCAAGAAAAACAAAAAGTGGTACACAGGATACACAAGCGACCTCCAGAAGCGCTTTAGAGAGCATAATGATGGAAGAAATAAGTATACAAAAGGGCGTGGCCCTTTTGTATTGATATATTATGAGGCTTATAAAGAAGGAGATGATGCGCGGTCGAGAGAAGGGCAACTTAAGTCAGGACCAGGAAAGGCATACCTTCGTAGAAGGATAAAGCACTTCCTAGCACTATCGGGATGAATACACTTTCACTCTTACAGGAAAAAGGCGTTATTGACGCGGATGAGGCGTCCGACATTGATGCTGAAGTCAAAAAGACAGGCGCATCTCTTGAGGATGTGCTTCTTAAAAGAGGGATTGATATAAATGAAGTTCTCCAGGCGAAAGGAAGCGAGTTAGAAATCCCTACCAAAGAGCTTGGGAGTAATGTAGTGCCGTTTGAAGTGCTCAACTATATTCCGAAGGAGTCAGCCAAGCACTATCGGTTTGTTCCACTCGGTGTATCAGATGGAGTGCTTGAGGTGGGCGTTGTTGATCCTGACAATATTGACGCGCTTGATGCACTTAATTTTATCTCTTCAAAGGCAAATATGCCTTTCAAGGTGTATTTAATTTCTGAAGCTGATTTTGAAAAAGTGCTTGATATGTATAAGGGTCTCTCTGGGGAAGTGGGAGAGGCACTCACGGAGCTTGAGAGTGAGATTTCTTTTGAAGAGAAAAAGGAAAATCCGAAAGGAGGAGTTGCGCTTGCTGAAGACAAAACAGAAGAAATGGAAGTTGGAGGGGGAAATATTGATACGTCAAAACCTCTTGGGGAAAATATCAAAGAAGACGCACCGGTCACAAAAATTGTCGCTACAATTGTCCGCTACGCGGTTGAGGCGGGTGCTTCGGATATTCACGTTGAACCAATGGACGATAAGGTACAGGTACGTTATCGCTTGGACGGTATTCTTGAAACAAGACTCACGCTTCCCGTAAAAGTGCACCGTGCGGTAACCGCCAGGATTAAAATTCTTGCCTCTCTAAAACTTGATGAAAAAAGGAAACCGCAAGACGGGCGTTTCTCCGCGAGCATTGGCAAGCGGAAAGTTGATTTTCGAGTGTCGACATTCCCAACACATTATGGAGAGAAAACTGTGATGAGAATTCTTGATAGGGAACAAGGCATGACCTCTGTTGACAATGTCGGCCTTTCCGAGGCTCACTTAAAGGAAGTTATGAAGTCGGTTAAGCTTCCCTATGGGCTCATTCTCATTTGCGGTCCGACCGGATCAGGAAAATCAACTACGCTTGCCGCCATGCTTCAGGAAGTGGATCGTGTTCAAAAGAACGTTATCTCTCTTGAAGATCCTATTGAATACAACATTGAAGGGATGAGCCAATCGCAAGTCCGTCCTGAAATTGGATACACCTTTGCAAGCGGGCTCCGTTCTATTTTGCGGCAGGACCCGGATATTATTATGGTCGGTGAGATTCGAGATAAAGAGACCGCGCAGCTTGCCGTGCAAGCTGCGCTCACGGGACACTTGGTGTTCTCAACGCTCCACACAAACACTGCAATTGGAGCGATTCCCCGTTTAGTTGACATGGGGGTTGACCCCTATTTGATTGCGCCAACGCTCTCGCTTGTAATCGCTCAGCGCCTTGTGCGAACGCTCGCTCCTGAAACTGGAAAGGCAATTCCTGTTGAAGGGAGTATCAAAGCAATGATCAAAGAGCAGCTTGCTGATCTTCCTGAGGAAAATCGAGCGAAGTTTCCAATGGGAGAGAGTGTGTATGGGATCGAGCCAACAAAGGAGCACCCGAGCGGAACAAAGGGACGTACCGGTGTGTTTGAGGTGCTTCGAATGACAAAAGAAATTGAAAATATTGTCCTTGCAGATGGGGATGAAAATAAAATTTATGATGCGGCGCGAAGAGGTGGCATGCTTATGATGAAGGAGGACGCGATTATAAAATCATTTAATAAGATTCTTCCATTTGAGGAGATAAACACACTCGGAGGAGAATTGCTTGAGATAAGCGGGGAAGAAGATTCACAAGAAGAAAAGCAAGAAAAAGAATTGTAATGCTATACTGGGAGTATGGATCCCGATAGTGGCCTCGGTCGCATCGGGTAAATAGAAAAACATGAACATGGGTCGAGTAATTACCAAAGAAATACTACTTTGCAGATAGCGGGTAACCGCGATCTGCCACTATCGGGATGGATTATAAGGCAGAATTAGACGCACTTGTCGATATTGTGAGCAAAGAGGGAGCCTCCGATCTCCATCTCTCTGTGGGAAGTTCTCCGGTCATCCGTGTCTCAGGGAGCCTCGTTGCTATTTCAAAGAAGAAACCGCTTACAAAAGAAGACACGGAAGGATTTTCTTCTGTTCTTCTTTCAGATGAGAAACACGCCGAATTCTCAAAAGAACAGGAAATTGATTTTTCATACAGCCACGAGCGCGGGGTTCGCTTTAGAGGAAATGGTACGTTTGAGCAGGGGAGTATGAGCTTCGCCCTCCGCCTTATTCCTCAAACGATCCCAACGCTCTCGGAGCTGAATCTCCCGCAGAGTCTTGAGGAGTTTGCAAACAAGAATCAAGGTTTCTTTCTTGTTGTCGGACCTGTTGGACAAGGGAAATCAACGACCATCGCCTCAATGGTTGAACTTATTAATACAAATCGATCTGAGCACATTGTGACGATTGAAGATCCGATTGAATATATTTTTGAGCCCAAAAGTTCCCTTATTCATCAGCGAGAAGTACGTATTGATACAAAAAATTTCGCTCACGCACTTCGCTCGGCATTCAGGCAAGATGTTGATGTACTCATGATTGGAGAAATGCGCTCCCCTGAAACAATGGCGGCTGCGGTTACTGCGGCTGAAACAGGACATCTTGTGTTCTCAACGCTCCACACGAATAACGCGGCACAAACAATTGACCGAATTATTGACTCGTTCCCTGCGGCTCAACAAGATCAAATTAGAATCCAGCTCTCCTCTTCTCTTGCCGGTATTTTCTCTCAGAGACTTATTCCAAGAGTTTCCGGAGGGCTCATCCCCGCATACGAGCTTCTTATAAATTCAAAAGCTATTTCAAATCTCATTAGAGAAAAACGAACGCAAGAAATCACCACGGTTGTTGAGACAGGATCTGAAAGTGGAATGATCGATATGAACCGCTCGCTTGCCGACCTCGTCCGAAGAGGAGAAGTAACTGTTGAGAACGCTTTTCGTTATTCTCTTAATCCTAATATGCTCGAAAGGCTCGTATAAGTATGGCAACATTTAACTACAAAGGGCTTGATAAAGAGGGGAGCGACGTCGAAGGAACAATCGACGCCGGAACGCAGGATATTGCCATCGCCTCTCTTCAGAGAAGGGGGTTGACTGTCACTTCGCTAAAGGATGCGGGAAAGAAGTCGCTTTTTGAAATGGATCTCGCGCTCTTTAGTAGTGTAAAAAACAAGGACATCGTTATTCTTTCACGGCAGATCGCGACACTCTTTGGTGCCCAAGTATCAGCACTTCGCGTGTTCAGGCTTCTCTCGGCAGAGAGTGATAACCAGGCGCTTCAGAAGGTACTCACGCAAGTATCGGATGATCTCCAAGGGGGAGACCCCATTTCAAAAGCGCTTTCAAAGCATCCGAAAGTTTTCTCAGCGTTCTATGTGAATATGGTTCGCTCGGGAGAAGAGTCTGGAAGGCTCGATGAGACGTTCCTTTACTTGGCGGATTATCTTGACCGAACGTATGAAGTGGCAAATAAAGCAAAAAACGCGCTCATTTACCCTGCGTTCGTGGTTACTACGTTTGTTGTCGTGATGATTTTGATGCTTACCATGGTTATTCCACGCGTGAGCTCCATTTTGATTGAATCCGGACAAGAGATTCCTATTTATACGAAAATTGTGATTGCAATCAGCAATTTCTTTATCGATTATGGAATTTTCCTTCTCATATTTCTCATTATTGGTGGTTTTGTGGGGTGGCGTTTCATCCAAGGAGATCGGGGGAGGTACTCCTTTGATCTCTTTAAGCTCTCGGTTCCTTATCTTGGGGATCTCTACCGGAAACTCTATCTTTCTCGTATTGCAGACAATTTAAGCACGATGCTCTCTTCGGGGATTTCTGTGGTTCGGGCGATAGAAATTACGAGTACGGTGGTTGGAAATAGTGTGTATGAGGAAATTTTAGGTGAAGCAACACAGGCGATTAAGGGCGGAAGCCCGGTCTCCGATGCATTTGGCGCACATAGGGAAATGCCGGGGATTATGGTCCAGATGATTAAGGTTGGGGAGGAGACTGGGCAGCTAGGCAATATCCTTGAGACACTTGCGAAGTTCTACCGAAGGGAGGTGAATAACGCTGTTGATACACTGGTTGATTTGATTGAGCCGATTATGATTGTGCTCCTTGGTCTTGGTGTCGGAGTGCTTCTCGCGTCGGTGCTTCTTCCGATTTATAATATCTCTGCCGGTATTTAGGTTATCCACAAGGCTTTTTCTTAAATGAGAAGAAAAGGCTATAATGAATCCATACAACAAAGATACATATGAAATACAATAAAAGTTTTACCAAAGGTTTTACATTGATCGAGCTTCTTGTGGTGATCGCGATCATCGGCATTCTTTCGTCTGTCGTTTTAGCATCACTCAACACTGCTCGAGAGAGTTCACGGGATGCGCGCCGCCTCTCAGATGTTAAGCAAATCCAAGCAGCACTTGAGCTTTACTTTGATGACAAAGGAGAATATCCAGACGCTCTAGCGAACCTGGCATCTACCTATATTTCAGTTGTGCCAACTGATCCAGTCGGTGGAGTTTCGTATGTGTATAATGCATACACAACGGCCACCATACCGCCTGTTGTTGGGAATGATTGTGATGAAGCATCAGAAACGTGTCTCTTTTATCATCTCGGAGCATCACTTGAAGGTTCTCCCACTTCGGCGCTCAATTCCGACCTTGATGCCGATGGTGACGCGGTAGACGGACCTGACGCGGATGGATGTAGTGATGAAGCCGGCAGGCAGTGTTACGACGTAGTACCGTAGACACGCCTAACCTAAGAAGTTAGTAAGAAAATATGCCTCAAAAGAGGCATATTTTCTTTTTGCCATTTTGCCATGCGTCTCTCTCATCTATCGGCTATACTAAGAAAGTGATTTTCTTTACAGAGAGTTTTCTTATATTTGTATTTGTGCTTATTTTCGGACTTCTCGTGGGAAGTTTTTTAAATGTGGTGATAGTGCGATTTGAGAAAGGAGAGAGAGTAACGGGAAGGTCCTATTGTCCGTCTTGCAAAAAAACACTTTCTTGGTATGAGCTTATCCCTCTTCTCTCATACTTTTTCCTTTTAGGAAGGTGTCGAAGCTGTAACAAGCGCATCTCGTTCCAGTATCCGATTGTTGAGTTTTTCTCTGGCGTACTATTTCTTTTACTTTTTCTTTTTAAAGGGTTTTCTTTTGAATTTTTCTTTCTACTTATTTTCTTTTCACTTCTTTTGATAATTGCAGTATACGATGTAAGGACGAAAATAATTCCAAATGCCTTCGTATATCTGCTCATCGGACTTTCACTCTTCTCTCTCTTTTTTAACTTCAGTAAGGTGCAGTTTTTCATTCCTTCATATATGGATATGTTGAGTGGGCCGCTTTTCTTTATCTTTTTTGCTTCGTTTTGGTACTTCTCCAAGGGGCGCGCGATGGGACTTGGGGATGGGAAATTGGCCCTTGCACTTTCTTGGTGGCTTCCGTTTTCTCTGAGTATTACGGCGGTGGTTATTTCATTTTGGATTGGAGCTTCGATAAGCGTGCTTCTTCTCCTCTTCTTGCGCTTGGTAGGGGAGAGGAATACGCTTACAATGAAGAGTGAAGTCCCATTTGCACCATTTCTTATACTCGGCTTTATTCTTACTTTCTTCTTCAATCTTGAACTCTTGGGGCTTCCTTTCTAAACAATGCAAAAAAGTACTTTACACACAATGGATAGAAAAAAGGGGTTCTCGCTTATTGAACTCCTTGTCTCAGTTGCGATTATTACTCTCATTACAGGAGTCGTGCTTGCAAATCATGCTCGTTTTGGAGGAAGCGTGTTACTTGGAGACCTTGCCTATGAAATCGCTCTCTCAATGCGCCAAGCGCAGATATTTGGTATTTCCGTGCGGGAATTTGGAGTAGGATCCGGGCAGTTTGATGTGGGCTATGGTATCCATTTTAATGGTTTCTTCGAAGGCTCGTCGTATGTTTTTTTCTCTGACACCGACGACGATCAGGTGTATGATTACACGACCGACCCGCTTACGTCTGATGAATTGGTGGAGGTATTTCGCATTGGACGAAATAATATGATTTCAGATTTTTGTGGCGTTCGTCCTGATCTCACAACGGATTGCTATGCTGATGGAGATATTGATCTGCTCAATATTTCATTTAAGAGGCCGAATCCTGAAGCGACCATAAAAAGCGACATTCCTTCGGTGGTGTATAATTCCGCAATTATTACCGTTCGTTCTCCGCAGGAAATAACGCGTACAATAACGGTTGAGTCAACAGGGCAGATATCGGTTGAACAAACAAATTGACAATGGAGGAAAAAGAAAAAGGATTTACCCCCACACCTATCCCAAATGATAACGTTGACATCCTTAAAGATAGTGATGACCCAAGCATGACTCGAAATCAAAGAGAAACATCCAGTAGAATAGGTGTGAGCTCGCAAAGCGAGCGGGGGTTTACACTCATAGAGATTATTGTTGCAGTCGGTGTGTTTAGTATTGTCGTACTTGTCGCGATAGGCTCTCTTCTTTCTCTTGTTGATACCAATAAGAAAGCACAAGCACTTAAGTCTGTTATGAATAATCTCAATTTTGCGCTTGAAAATATGTCACGAAATATTCGTACGGGAACAGAATATGACTGCGGTAGTGTTGGGGGAGACACTGATTGTGCGAATGGGGATACACGGCTCACTTTTCTTTCAAGTGAAAATGAGACAATCACGTATCGCTTGAACGGAACACAAATTGAAAGGAAAGTGGGGGGCGATCCTTTTCTTGCAATTACCGCATCTGAGGTAGAAATTGATGCATTCGCGTTTTATGTAACAGGGACTGGAGAGTCTTCTGGTGAGCTCCAGCCTCGAGTAACGATGACTATTGGAGGCTCAGCAGGAAAAACTGATCGTATTAGAACCGAGTTCAAGTTGCAGGCGACCGTCTCGCAACGTTTACTTGATTTATGATGAAAAGAAGTAAGAAGCAAGAAGCAACCCCAGTTGCATCTGCGAGCGCAGATTCACAGGGGCGGGGAAGAAAGAATACGAGTGGGTTTACCCCCACACCAAGTTTCTTGTCGCGCTTTGCGCCTTTCGCCAAGGGCGAAAGAACAGGAAACTTGGTGTCGGGGTTTACTCTTGTCGAGACACTCGTTGCTGTTTCGATTCTCCTTGTCTCCATCGGGGGGCCGCTCACAATTGCACAGCGTGGCATTTCCTCGGCTTTTTTCGCGCGTGATCAAATCACGGCCTTCTATCTCGCTCAAGAGGCGGTTGAATATATTCGAAATGTTCGTGATTCAAATAAACTCGCGGGTGATGAGTGGACTCTTGGATTTGAAGATTGCATCGGGTCTGTATGTTTGATTGATGCCAAGACAAACGAGATCGAGGAGTGCATCGGTGGCTCATGTGATCCTCTTAAGTATGACGGGGAGTTTTATACATATGAAAGCGGAGAAAATTCCCACTTTACTCGTGAAGTTGTGATTGAAACTGTGAATGGAAACGAGATTGACGTACAAGTGACCATCTCGTGGCAATCAACACAACTTTCTCGTTCTTTTACCATTAGTGAACATATTTTTGATTGGTAAATATGAAAAGAAGTAAGAATAAAGAAGCAACCCCAGTTGCATCTGCGAGCGCAGATTCACAGGGGCGGGGAAGAAAGAATACGGAAGGCGGGTTTACCCCCACACCTATCCCAAATGATAACGTTGACATCCTTAAAGATAGTGATGACCCAAGCATGACTCGAAATCAAAGAGAAACATCCAGTAGAATAGGTGTGAGCTCGCAAAGCGAGCGGGGGTTTACTCTGCTTCTCTCCGTGCTCATATCATCACTCTTGCTTGCCATCGGTCTTGCTATTTTTAACATCACTATCAAGGAGCTCATCCTCTCTTCCTCTGGTCGCGAGTCGCAGTTTGCGTTTTACGCGGCGGATACCGGCGCTGAATGTGCTCTTTTCCATGATTTCCAAAGAGGAGCTTTTTCTACTTCATCTCCTGCCGCGAACCTAGAATGTATTGATGAGGAATGGGAAGTAACTTCATCAAGTCCGGTTCCGGGAACCTATACGAGAACATTTTCAATTGACAGTGAGCCTCACTGTATGACAGTGGTGGTAACAAAAGAAGAGGGGCCTCCTGTAACTACCAGCATAGAGGCAAGAGGGTATAATACGTGCGATACTGGAAACCCGCGTCGCGTCGAGCGAGCGATTCGGGTAACGTATTAGCATGGGGATTCCAAAGGAGATAAGACAAAGAACGGAGAAATTACAGGTGCTGGTTGATTACCACCGGCATCTCTACCATGTGCTTGACCAGCCAGAGATTTCCGATGAGGTGTATGACTCGCTTCTCAAAGAGCTTATCGAGCTCGAAAATAAATATCCTGACCTCAAGACTCCAACGAGTCCGACAGTAAGAATCGGAGGAGACCCGATCGATTCATTTAGAAAAGTAAAACATAAGATAAAACAATGGTCGTACGACAACTGCTTTACCAAGGAAGAACTTTTTTTGTGGGAGGAGCGACTTGTGCGCTTTCTTGAAAAAGAATCTTCTTACACAAAAAAAGATTTTGCGTATTTGGTGGAACATAAGATTGATGGATTGAAAATTGTTCTTACCTATAAAGATGGTGTATTTATTCAAGGAGCAACTCGTGGAGATGGAGAGACAGGCGAAGATATTACTGAGAATTTGAAAACGATTCAAAGTATTCCTCTTTCCTTACCGGAAGCGGTGAACATAATTGTTGAGGGGGAAGCGTGGCTTTCGCACAGTGAGCTTGAAAAAATAAATAAGGAGCGGAAAGAAGAAGGGAAACAGCTTTTTGCAAATGTGAGAAACGCTGCCGCAGGTTCACTACGACAGCTTGATCCGAAAATTGCGGCAAAAAGAAATCTCTCAAGCTTTATCTACAGTATTGCCTCACTTGCTACAAATAAAATATCAATAAAAAAACCGGAGACCCAGCATGAAGCCCTGAGTCTCCTTATGGAGTTGGGATTCAAGGTCAATCAGCATTTCGAGCGCCTCGATACTCTCAATAAGGTCTGTGCATACTATGAACATTGGAGTAAAAAGCGAAGAAAAGAAGAGTTCGAGATGGACGGCGTGGTGGTAAAAGTAAATGAAGAAAAAATACAAAATGTACTTGGGTACACAGGAAAAGCGCCACGTTTTACTATTGCGTATAAATTTCCCGCTGAACAGGTGACGACGAAAGTGGAAGATATCGCACTCCAGATTGGAAGAACAGGAGTGCTTACCCCTGTTGCTCATCTACTTCCTGTTGTAGTGGCCGGATCGACTGTTTCAAGAGCGACACTTCATAACGAGGACCAAATCAAAAAGCTTGATGTGCGTATTGGCGATACCGTGATCCTCCAGAAAGCGGGTGATGTGATTCCTGAAATTGTAGCTGTTATGAAAGAGCTTCGCACAGGGAAAGAAAAGAAATTTTCTTTCCCTGAAGCGGTTCCCGAATGCGGAGGAGATGGCAAGATCGAGAGAATTCCCGGGCAAGCGGCGTGGCGATGCGTTGAGAGAAGCTCATTTGAACTCCAGCGGCAGAAGCTCCATTATTTTGTATCAAAAAAAGCACTCACTATTGATGGATTGGGACCAAAAATCATTGACTTACTCTTTGAGGAAGGTTTGGTGCAGAGTTATGCGGACCTATTTACGCTCGAAAAAGGGGACATTCTTGCTCTTCCTAATTTTAAGGAGAAATCAACGGAAAACTTGCTTGTTGCAATAGAGAAAGCAAAAAAGATTCCGCTTGCGCGTCTTTTAATCGGGCTGTCCATTCCTCATGTGGGGGAAGAGACTGCATATGACGTTGCAGAATATTTTGGAGCACTTGAGGAGTTGCGCACTGCTTCAAAAGAAGAGCTTTCTAAAATTGAAGGAGTAGGAGAAATTGTTGCGGAGTCGATTATAAAATGGCTTTCTGATTCCCAGCATAGAAAGATGCTTGATGAGTTGCTTCTCCACATAGAAATTGAAGAGGAAAAAAGGAAAAAAGGAAAACTCTCTGGGAAAACGTTTGTGGTAACGGGAACACTTTCCTCGCTTTCTCGGGATGAAGCAAAAGAGAGAATACGAAGCAAGGGAGGAAATATCGCGAGTTCCGTTTCAAAAGAAACAGATTATGTTGTTGTGGGGGAAAACCCTGGTTCAAAATACGAAAAGGCGCGAGAACTTGGAGTAAAAACGCTTACCGAGAAAGAGTTTCTCGGGATTATTTGAGTGAAAGGGTGTCTCGAAGAAAGGGAGCGGAAATGCTACACTAGCGTTATGAATCCCGTTAGTGACCGCGGTCGCGATCGAGGAGTAACAAGAGTAGAATATGAGCATTAGGTCGAATAATTTTTTAAGTACATATAAACAGGTAGCGGAGTCCGTGCCCTATCACTAACGGGATGAATAAAGATGAAATCACTCATCTTGCGAAGCTCGCAAGGCTTTCGCTCACAGAAGAAGAATCAAAAGAATTCGCGGAAGAAGTCGAGAGTGTTCTCTCTTATGTTTCCGACATTAAAGAAGCTGTCGGAGAATTCCCTGAAACTCCAGAATCGGGGGTGCCCTTTAATGTGATGCGAGAGGATGAAGAACCACATGAAGCAGGGCTCCACACAAAGACGCTTCTTTCCTCTTCAAAAAACAAAAAAGGTGACTACATAAAAGTGAAGAAAATATTTGCAGATCGATAATATGGATGTAGCAACGCTTACGATAAAAGGGGCACACGAAAGTTTGAAGCGAGGTGATTTTTCTGCGCGCGAGCTAGCCCAAGCTCATTTGAAGAAAGTTGAGGAAAAAGATAAAGATGTGCATGCCTACATAGAAGTATTTGACGATGTGCTCCATCAGGCTGATGTTGCAGACAGGCGCTTGAAGGAAGAAGGAGAGGATGCCCCCTCTCTTTTGGGGATACCGCTTGCGATGAAGGACAATATTCTCATAAAAGGAAGAAAGGCAACTGCTGGGTCAAAAATACTTGAAGGGTATGAGGCGACATATGATGCGCATGTGAGCAAAAAGCTTAAGGAAGAAGGGGCGGTGTTTCTTGGAAGAACAAATATGGATGAATTTGCGATGGGCTCATCAACAGAATCATCTGCGTACGGCGCTACCAAAAATCCAAGAGATTATACGCGTGTCCCTGGAGGATCATCTGGAGGGTCAGGTGCGGCGGTTGCAATGAACGGAGCACTCGGTGCTCTGGGAAGTGATACGGGAGGTTCGGTACGCTTGCCTGGAAGTTTTTGCGGAGTTGTCGGTCTCAAACCGACCTATGGCTCGGTGTCCCGATGCGGTTTAATTGCAATGGGCTCCTCTCTTGATGTGATTGGTCCTTTTGCAAAAACAGTGTCCGATACGGAAATTATTTTTGATGCAATAAAAGGGAAGGACGAGCGAGATGGGACGTCGCTTAGAGGAGGGTCTTACCAAGAGCCGGAACTAAAAAAGAAGTATACGATTGGCGTTCCACGTGAGTTTCTCAAAGAGGGACTTGGTGAGGACACTCTCCAGGCTTTTGAAGCATCGCTTTCGGATTTAAAAGAAAAAGGACATACAGTTGTTGATGTAAAGCTTCCAAACGTGAAGTATGCACTTGCGGCTTATTACATTATTATGCCTGCCGAAAGCTCAACAAACCTTGAGCGTTTCGATGGAGTGCGCTTCGGACTCTTTAAAGAGGGGCCGACCCTGCTTCGCGATTACGAGGAAACAAGAAGCGCTTTTGGACCTGAAGTAAAAAGGCGCATTTTAATTGGTTCCTACGTGCTCTCTGCCGGCTACGTGGATGCTTACTACCACAAAGCGCGCGCGGTAAAAGAACTAATTCGAGGAGATTTTCTCTCCGCGTTTAGGGATGTTGAGGCAATTGCAACACCGACCTCAACGGGCCCTGCTTTCAAGATTGGTGAAAAAAGTGATCCACTTTCAATGTATCTTGCCGATATATTTACAGTACCGGCGAATTTAGTCGGTATTCCAGGAATCTCAATTCCGCATAAAGAAGTAGAGCGTGATGGTAAAAGTTTGCCTGTGGGTTTCCAACTTCTTGCGCCGCACATGCATGAGAAAACACTCTTTTCTCTCGGGAAGCATCTCTTAAATGAAGACTTCTAAGTAAGAAAAATGTCACAGTCACTCAACATCGAACTACTCTTTCATCAGATCTACTTGCTTTTTAAGAGTGACCCAGATCTTTCTTTTGAGGATTTTGAAACACTATGGAGCACCTACATTATTTTTGCGACACTCCTCGTGCTTCTCATGCTTACAGGAATCATATACACACACATACGCTTTAAGCAGGTGAAGGAAGAATATAAAGAGAAAATGAAAGCAATGGCGCCGCAAGAAGGGGCGGTGACAAATAAACACTGGAATCGAGTGCTTGAGTTTGTCTCTTCCGAGAATCCAAGTGATTGGCGACAAGCAGTACTTGAAGCTGATGTGATGCTAAATGATCTTCTTGATGAACGAGGATATCTTGGAGACGGTGTGGGGGAAAAATTAAAAAGCGTTGTTGCAGGGGATTTCAGAACACTCAACCAAGCGTGGGAGGGACATAAGATCCGAAACCAAATTGCGCACGGTGGTGGAGACTTTCTTTTAACGAAGCGGGAAGCAAAGAGAGCAATTGAGAACTTTGAGCAAGTATTTCGCGAGTTCGGGAAGGTTTAATTGCAAAAATCAGTAAAACTGTTATAATGATCCCAATACGCTTTTGAAGCGTTTTCTTTTACCAAAGAAGCAGAGCGGGGTGGAGGAGTAGTATCCCGCTTGAGCGGGACTCGCAACCATGTTTGTAGTCTATATTCTAAAGAGCGTAGAGAGAGGAGAGTTCTATATTGGCTGCACAAAAGATCTTGCTCGGAGGCTTAGGGAGCACGGTGATCCTTCGAGAAAAAGTTGGGCGAGTACTCGAGGGCCGTGGAAATTACTTCACGAAGAAAGGTTCTCTTCTTTAGCAGAGGCAATGCGTCACGAGAAGTATTTGAAATCATTTAAAAATAGAGGTAGGATTCAAGACTACATAGCGGGGTGGAGGAGTAGTACCTCGAGAGGCTCATAACCTCTAGACGTCGGTGCAAATCCGGCCCCCGCAACACGATAATCTAAAAGCCCCCGACGGGGCTTTTAGATTGGCGATAGAGGCCGGATTTTGGAAAGGGGCCGGGAAAACTCTAGTTTTCCCGTGGAGGAAGGTTTGGGAAAACCGAGGGTTTCCCAGAAAATCTGGCCCCCCGCAACACGATAATCTAAAAGCCCTCGCAATGAGGGCTTTTAGATTGGCAACACAAATGCTAGTTCGACTACACAAAGAAGCTAAACCACACAAGGTAGCCTCCAGCAAGAATAGCGATCACGGAGAACCCCATTGCTGTATTTCTTGAGGAAAGCCTTCCTGCAATTTGCATGATTGTGTCGTGTGGAAGGAGCATCATGGCAACCCCTTCAAGAACGGCAAGCCATCCAACGAGGGTAACGATAATTGCAGCCGCGCCTTCCCAGACATTGTGCGTAAGCACAATAAGAAGACCGACGAAAAGTGCAATCGTACCATCAAAGTAGGGTAAGATATAACTATTCTTAATTTCTGCCATTGCCTTTTGCATCCGGTCTGCGTAAAGAAGGCCTGAGAGACCGCCCACGAGCATATAGACGCCGATTATTTGGGCAAGGAAAATAGTAAGTTCCATATTTTTCTATGTAAACACGAATAATGTCGACCCTTTGTTAAGGGTAGCAATACGTGGGACCATATTGAATAGCGGTTGTAAACATGCTATTTTGAGCTTTGTTTAAGCCGTAAAAAGCAGGCAGGACTTTAGTACACCGTCC
>JBBDKB010000013.1:0-2086 GCA_040879605.1 Minisyncoccota bacterium | reverse complement strand
TATTTTGAGCTTTGTTTAAGCCGTAAAAAGCAGGCAGGACTTTAGTACACCGTCCCTTCTGAATCCCCACGATGTGGAGATTCAGAAGAGCCGGGGTAGCTCAGTTGGTTAGAGCGTAGGACTCATAAACCTAAGGTCGACGGTTCAATTCCGTCCCCCGGCACAAAATCTAAGTTAATCTCTCTCAAACCCATAACACTTTTGTCCAATTGGGCAAAAGTGTTATGGGTTTGTCTACGCGCACACGGAAGTGTCTTCTTCTAATTTTGTAAAGTTAGAGGAAGTGATGATACAAACAGTCACCCTTAAAGTATTTTATGCATGTCTTTTTTCGTGTGCTTTGCTGGTGCTTTTCCTCATATGGAATGGTGGACCACCTTCCGAGGTATGGGCACAGATCGCGGTGAGTCTCTTTGTAATTGGACTCGCGTGCTTTCTCGTGCGGTTTACGCTTATTCTTCTTTAACTTAGAGAAAAGATCAAAGAAAATAGAAATGGTTAGTATCATATCCTGTCACGTATTATAGTAAGGGATGTGCCTGTATATAAAAAGTTAAACCACGAGTTCTTTAAGAAATGGTCTCCTAACATGGCATATGTACTAGGGTTTTTTGCGGCTGATGGAACCATGATTCGCAATAATAGAGGGGCGCACTTTGTTGAATTTCACGTTACCGATAAACAAATTCTTAAACAAATACAAGAGGCACTTGGGTCGAATCACAAAATCGGACTTAGGATTAGAGATAGAAAATGGAAACCCGGCTATAGGTTGCAAGTAGGAAGTAAACTTCTTTTCAAAGACTTGACTACATTGGGTTTTACACCAAATAAAAGTCTTACTCTTAGTCTCCCGCCTATTCCTAAGAAATGTGTGAGTGCCTTTGTTCGTGGGTATTTTGACGGTGATGGGAATGTGTACTTCAAGCGGCATTTAGTGAAAGGGCGAAAGAAGCCCAAATGGATTTTTAGTAGTCGATTTACATCAGGAAGTCGACGGTTCTTAGAAGATTTGCAGTCTATGCTTCACAAACATGGACTGGCCAAGGGCTTTATTATAGAAAACCAAAGAGGGTTCGAGCTTGTATTTAGTCATCACGACAGTGTTGCATTATATAGTCTTATGTACGATAATAACCCCCGTATTTACTTAAAGCGTAAGTACAAGCTTTTCCGCAAGGCACTCATGACGCTTTACGGTTCAACTATGCGGCCGTAGCTCAATTTGGTTAGAGCATCCGCCTGTAGAAATGCAGCTTTCTGCTGAAAGGCAGATTGAAACTCTCTGGGATATCGGTGGAGGCTACGTTCTCATTGCGAGAATATGCGAATACCGAGGGAACCTTTTGCACAAAAACACATAGCAAAGGGGCGCCGTAGAGACTAGATACCAGGGCACCTACGTTTTAGAAATATGGTGAAGATATAGTCCATGCCGCCATGAAAATGGTGGATCACATGCACGCGGAAGGTTGCCGGTTCAAGTCCGGTCGGCCGCGCATTAACAAAACTGGCTAGAAATTTCTAGCCAGTTTTGTTTCTTTGGGGATCGGACTTGAACAGGAAAGGGGTCGGGGAAACTCTAGTTTCCCCGCCTGCCCCGCCGAAGCTTTAGCGGAGGCGGGTGGAGGAAGGTTTGGGAAAACCGAGGGTGACCAGATTTTCTTGACGGTACTCCGTCTTAGAAAATCGAAGTACTCTTTGTGGTGTTTCCCAGGAGTGAAAGATCCGGTCGGCCGCGCATAGTGAAATGCCACCAGATTTTTCTGATGGCATTTCTGCTATATGGAGCTCGGTGCGAGCGTTGGGACTTGAAAGGCGGAGCAAATCGCTTTAGCGACCGCGAGCCCGGGCAGGAAGTTCTTAACGAGCGGAGCGAGTTTAGAAACTGGACGCCAAGTCCCGTCTCTCGCGCATAAAGTCAGTTCGCCTCAGTGCACACGCACTGGGGCGTTACTGGTTTCTAAATTGAGAAGGTTTGCAAAGTAAGGTATTATCTGCGGGTACCGCCATCTTAGCTCAGTCGGTAGAGCGCATCCATGGTAAGGATGAGGTCCCCGGTTCAATCCCGGGAGATGGCTCCAAA
>JBBDKB010000012.1:2883-4702 GCA_040879605.1 Minisyncoccota bacterium | reverse complement strand
CAGTTGCGCCATACTTCTTTTGCGCTTGTCGAGGTACTTCCGAAGTTTAAAGAAGTGAAAGAGTTTGCTATTCCCGAGGATGATATTGATGTGCAGTTTTCAAAATCTAGCGGCCCGGGTGGGCAGAATGTAAATAAGCGTGAGACTGCGGTTCGCATACTGCATATTCCGACAAATATTTCCGTCCACGCCGACTCAGAGCGAACTCAAGAGAGAAACCGCGAAAAAGCGCTTGAAATTCTAAAAGGAAAGCTCTTTCATAGGCTCAAGGAGGAGAGAAAGGAAGAAATTTCAGAACTCTCAAAGACGCCGGATTCAATTGAGTGGGGGAATCAAATTCGCTCTTATGTGCTCCATCCATATAAAATGGTGAAAGACCATAGAACCGAGGCGGAAACAAGTAATATCGAGGCGGTTCTTGATGGAGATATTGGGTTGTTCATAGACGCGAGCAAGGCTTTAGAGTAGAATTTACGGGTGTAACCCATGATCTATTTCGACAAGGTTTCAAAATTTTATAATGGCGGTTCTGTCGCGCTTGATGATGTCACACTCTCGGTTGGTCCGGGTGAGTTTGTTTCTGTCGTGGGACATTCCGGCGCGGGGAAAACAACATTAATTAAGATGCTTCTTGCGGAAGACAGGCCGACAGAGGGTGCTGTTTTTTTTGAGTCTACGAACGTGCACGATTTGGCGAAACGCGACCTAAATGCCTATCGCCAGCGGCTCGGTACGGTCTTTCAAGAGTTTCGCCTCCTTCCGACAAAAACAGCGTACGAAAATATTGCCTTTGCGATGGAGGTTGCAGGGAGAACTGACGAAGAAATTGAATCGGACGTGCCGTATGTGCTTGACCTTGTTGATTTGGGAGACAAGATGTGGAGTTTCCCGCATGAGTTGTCAGGAGGAGAGAAGCAGCGCGTTGCGATTGCTCGAGCAATTGTGAATCAACCGAATGTTATCATTGCAGATGAGCCTACAGGGAATCTGGATCCGATTAACACGTACGAGGTGGTACAAATTTTAAAAAAGGTGAACGACCTCGGCACGACGGTGCTTCTCACCACGCATAACAAGGATGTGATTGATAAACTTCGAAAGCGGGTTATCACAATGGACGGAGGGAAAATTATCCGCGACGATCCCACAGGGAGATTCATAATGTGATTGCAGGCCTTATGAGCGGAGCGAATTAGACCTGCAATCACCCCGCCCTCTATGCACTACACTTCAACCTTATCCCTCATTACTTAAACCTTATGTGGCTTGATACCAAAAGAATTTTAAAATCCGGGTTCGTGGGGTTTTGGCGGAACGGATTTGTTACGCTTGCTTCTGTGTTAGTGATGACAGTGACGCTTTTTGCAATCGGTTCTCTCGTGTTTTCAAATGCGTTGGTCCAGAAATCGCTTGATGATTTACAGAGTAAAGTTGATATAAATGCGTATTTCACACTCAATGCTTCCGAAGAGGACATTCTTGATTTGCAAAGACAAGTGGATGCGCTTCCAGAGGTGGCGAGTACGGAGTATGTAAGTCGAGATGATGCACTTGAGCGTTTTCGCGCGCGGCATCAAGATGATCAGCTTGTGCTCCAATCGCTCGATGAGTTGGAGGAAAATCCGCTTCCTGCGAGCCTTGCAATAAGAGCAAAAGACCCATCGCAGTATCAGAGCGTTGCTGATTTCTTAAAAACTGTGCAGGACGAGCGTATCTCAAGCAATACTCCTCTGATAGATAACATTAACTTCTTCCAGAATCAGGAAACATTTGAAAATCTCGCGAACATCATTGATTCTTCTGAAAGAGCAAACTTTGT
>JBBDKB010000012.1:0-2783 GCA_040879605.1 Minisyncoccota bacterium | reverse complement strand
TATTTGGCGGTAAAGCGATACCTTAAAGTGTAGTATGGCAAGGGCGAAAAACCACAAATACATCTTCGTTGTAGGAGGTGTCATGTCTGGCGTTGGAAAAGGAGTTGCAACATCTTCACTTTCTAAAGTGCTCCAAAGTAAAGGGTTCAAAGTAAACCCAATTAAAGTCGACCCTTATTTAAATGTTGATGCGGGGACGATGAACCCAACAGAGCATGGGGAGGTATTTGTGCTTGATTCCGGTCTTGAGACAGACCAGGATATGGGAAACTATGAGCGTTTCCTAAACAAAGATTTACGGTCAGAAAACTATATTACAAGCGGCATGGTCTATTGGGACGTGCTCAAGCGGGAGCGAAACCTCGGCTATAAAGGAAAATGCGTTGAAGCAATACCGCATATTCGAGACGATATCATTGCTCGGATTGAAAAATCAGCCGATGTAAACGGCTCAGAGATTTCAGTTATTGAAATTGGAGGAACGATTGGCGACTATCAAAACGCGCTTTTTATGGAAGCGGCGCGTGTGCTCCGTATTAAAAATCCCAACAATGTGCTCTTTGTGATGGTGAGTTACTTGCCGATCCCAGGCTCGCTCTCTGAAATGAAGACACGACCGACGCAAAATGCGGTGCGCCAATTGAACTCCTACGGTATCCAACCGGATATCATCATCGCACGCGCGCCAAAGGAGCTTGACAAAAAGCGCAAAGAGAAAATCGCGCTTTCTTGCAATGTTGAAGTGCGTCATGTGATTTCCGCTCCCGATATTAAAAGTATCTATGATGTGCCGCTTAATTTTGAAAAAGACGAGCTTGCCGATATGGTGCTCAAAGAGCTGAAGCTTCGCTCAAAGAAAACAGACATCAAAGAGTGGGAGGGTTTTGTAAATCGGCTTGGGAGGGCAAGAAAAGAAGTATCGATTGCGATTGTCGGAAAGTATTTCGATACAGGTGATTATGTGCTCTCTGATTCCTACCTCTCAGTGATTGAAGCGATAAAATTTTCCGCCGCAGAGCTTGGACTTAGGGTGGATATTGAATGGTTAAATGCAAAAGAATTTGAAAACGGGGGAAGCAAAAAAGTGCACTCACTTAAAAAATATAACGGCATCATCGTTCCCGGAGGGTTTGGGGAATCGGGGAGTGCTGGAAAATTGAAAGTGATCCGCTATGCGCGAGAGAAGAAGATTCCATATTTCGGGCTCTGCTACGGGATGCAACTTGCTGTCGTTGAGTACGCACGCAACGCACTTGGTATGAGGGGGGCAAATACGGTTGAGATCGATTCTGAGGCTCGCCACCCCGTGATTGACATTATTGATGAGCAGAAAGAGAAACTTGAAAAGGAAGAATATGGAGGCACAATGCGACTTGGGGCGTATCCGGCACATCTACACTCTGGCTCAATTGCACATGCTGCATACGGCACGAATAAAATTTCAGAGCGCCATCGCCATCGCTTCGAGGTGAACATGAAGTATATGGTGAAGCTTGTTGAGGGAGGGCTTATATTTTCGGGGGTTTCGCCAAATAGAATGTTGA
Source organism: Minisyncoccota bacterium (assembly GCA_040879605.1). GTDB lineage: Bacteria > Patescibacteriota > Minisyncoccia > Phycocordibacterales > JBBDKB01 > JBBDKB01. The sequence continues at coordinate 1,239 of JBBDKB010000012.1, read as the reverse complement.
TGGAAATCATGGAGCTTCCCAAAAAGGTACACCCATTCTTCCTCGGCACGCAATTTCACCCAGAGTTTAAAGCACGGCCTTTGGCGCCACACCCTCTCTTCACTGCGTTTTTGAAGGCTGCGGTGAGACGTAAAAAATAGATGTGCTATACTGATCAACACTTGTAACTAAATTTTAAAATTATGCATCAAGGAAATTGGGAATGTAGCGGTTGTGGGAAAGGAATAACAGAGCTTCCTTTTGAACCAAGGAGCACGAGTAATTTGCTCTGTCGTGACTGCCATTCAAAGAGCCGCCCTTCTAATAGTGGTGGAGGAGGCAGAGATGAAAAAAAGATGGTGGAAGGGAAGTGGAAGTGCGCGGATTGCGGAACTGCAATTACACAACTTCCTTTTACTCCCCGCGAGACAGGAAACTTAAAGTGTATCGACTGCTTTAAGAAATCGAGAGCGTAAGCAGTACTTCCGCACGTTTTTAGAGAGGCGTATTTTTGGAAATCTGACTCCGGGAGGTTATGATGGGTAGTAAGCGCAAAGAGGCGCGGTCAGCCCGTCATGACCACGCCACCACAAAGTCCCTCCTCAAGAAGGGATATCGTCATATACGCTCTGCGCGTCGTAACGTGGGGAAGGCGTGGCGAGAAATCGCTACCGCTAAAATCAATCTCTCACGGTCTCGACGCCGTTGACAACTTCGCCCTGCTCCGTAAGGAATAGGGCGACTTCTTTTTATCTATAGAATTAAATTGAGAAAAGGTCTATTTTCAGCTATAGTTTGAAAAACCCTGATAAGGGTTTTTCTGTTGCCGGATCGTCGTATGGTGGGTGAGAAAGTATTTAGATACTTTCGCAAGGCCTTGCCTGATATTTTTGGAAAAAATATCGACAAGGTGTACGGTTTCTGTAAGAAATAAAAAGGAAACCGCTTTCCTTTTTATCCGGTTCTGCGAAGCGGAAATTGTCGTTGTTTATGAACAGAGCTGCCGGATCGTCTAATGGTAGGACACATGCCTCTGGAGCATGTTATCTAGGTTCGAATCCTAGTCCGGCAGCTCTGGGCGGAAACAGACAATAGGAGCCTCTGGAGGATGGTATCTTGGTTCGGATTTTGTTCAGGGTCCTGAGGAGCGATAGCAATCGCGACGAACGGACCAAGAGATCACGTGCCTTGAGCTTGTCGAATGAGTATTATGTATTTCGTATATTTGATTGAATGTAGTGACGGGTCTTTATATACAGG
>JBBDKB010000011.1:0-30277 GCA_040879605.1 Minisyncoccota bacterium | reverse complement strand
ACTTGTTCGAGCGGGGTGTGGCCTTACAAGCCCACCCCGACTCGAACCTTCTATTCTTTTCATCAAAAGTTGGTGGGAAGACAGAGGAATATGCATAAAATAAAACCAACTACAAAAAATCTTTTTATTCTTTCAAGCATTGTAATAATGCTTGCTTTTGCTGGTCCATTTGCGGTATCTGCTTTTGGAGGTGGCGGCAATGGAGGAAATGACAATGGAAATGGCGGGTTTGGCGGAGGCGGCAATGGAGGAAATGACAATGGAAATGGCGGGTTTGGCGGTGGCGGAAACGGAGGAAATGATAATAGTGGCGCTCCTGATCGTGAACCAGCACAACCTCAACACGAAGGACCGGCACAGCCTCCTCAGCAGACACCATCTACTCCACCAACACCTCCTACCCCACCCACACCACCAACACCACCTACTCCACCTACTCCTCCTACACCGCCTGCGCTAGTGTGTGTACTCAGTGCTTCTCCAGTTTCGATTACAACTGGTGGATCTTCTACTCTTTCATGGACATCAATCAATGCAACAAGCGGATCTATTAATAATGGAATAGGAGCGATTACTCCAGTCGCTGCTGGCTCTGTGTCGGTGTCTCCGACAACGAACACAACTTACACCGCTACGTTTACTGGCCCTGGAGGGACTGTTGTCTGTGCCGCAAGTATTACAGTTACCACTGGAGGCGGTGGTGGAGGAGGTAGTGGAGGAGGTAGTGGGGGCGGTGTTCCGTTTGATCCGAACATTTCACTTACTCTTGCAACACCTGATCCCGAGCCACTCGCGTCTGTATTTTTAAGCCAGGTCCCTTACACAGGAGTAACTCTTGGAGCTTTTGGGCAATCAGTTTTCTGGGGGCTTGTAATGCTCTGGAGCGCTTTCCTCACCTATCTCTTTGTGGGAAAGCAAATTCTTCGTAGACTTTTCAGTATGTCAGAGAACACAGAAGATACGACCCAAGAAGAGAAGGAAATTGAAGGAGCACATACTCAGACAAAAGAGGAGTATGTGGGGTATACAACACACAAAGTGAACGAAGAGGTGCCAGCTTCACTTCCTCAAAGTGATCATGCATTCACTTTTTCAAGCGAAACGGCGCCTCACATAAAACTTATTTCACTTGCAAGTAAAGATCAGGCACTTCTCTCTGAAGAAGGAGCTCTCTTCCTTGTTGCTCAAAAAGAAAACGAGGAAGAGCTTCTTAAGCATGTTATTGAGGAAGCAAAAGCGTCTTATCCAAGAGAAGATGGATGGCTCGCGCTTAACAAAGAGCGCATCATACACATTCTTGGCTTGGAGAAAGAGGAGGAAACTTTTCGACAAGCTCAGGAAAAGGAAGCGGAAGAGCGCGTGCGTCCGAGCGCTACAAAAAGTGCTCCGGAAGACGCAACAAAAAGCGATGTGCTTCTCGATGCACTGATTGGGAAGGATGAAGAACAAGTTTTTGGAGCAATCGCGCGCATGAATGAAGAAGAAGTTGAATCGACTGTCCGCTCTCTCGTTGCTCGTTTGGATACTTTGTACCGAATGAGAAAAGAAGGAAAGGGAAGTCCATCCCTGATTGCTTCGCTTAGCGATGGAGAGGTGGAAGCGCTTCTTGAAGTGCTCGTTGGATCAGTGGACCACACATATAAGAATGCACATACAGGCGCAAAAATTGCCTTTGCTAAGGTATTCGCAGAATTGAAATAAAAAGTATAGAGCTCCAAAACAAAAGTCTACACAAAACCCCGGCGCATGCCGGGGTTTTTTGTACATATTTAACTCTACTCTGTGAGGCTATTTCTTTTCCTTCATTTCTCTTTGGAGGCGTTCGATTAGGGCATTTATACTAATTGAGCCAATCTTTCCCTTATCTCGGCTCTCGAGCGTTACTTGTTGTGCGCTTTCCTCTCGTTCTCCTAGCACGAGGAAATAGGGGACTTTCTCCGTTTTTACATTCCTAATTTTTTTTCCAAGCGTTTCGTTGCTCTCATCAATTTCAACGCGAAAATCTGCTTCTTTGAGCTCTTTTACAATGCCCTCCGCATACGTAGTAAAGTGTTCACTTACAGGAAGCACTTTTATTTGAATAGGGGAAAGCCAAAGCGGAAACGCACCAGCAAAGTGTTCAATCATAATTGCCATAAAGCGCTCGAGCGAACCTGCGATTGCGCGGTGTATCATTACAGGAGTTTTTTCTTCCCCATTCTCATCGATGTAGGAAAGTCCAAAACGCTCTGGCATCATAAAATCAAGCTGCGCGGTTGCGAGCTGACGCTCTCTCCCAAGTGCGTCAAAGAACATAAAGTCAAGTTTTGGACCATAAAATGCAGCTTCTCCTTCAACTCTGGTATAGGGAAGTTCCAATTCTTCAGCAATTTCTTTGAGTGCATTCTCTGCATTCTCCCATTGCTCTGGCTTACCAAGATATCCTTCTGAATCATCAGGATCTCGCACAGAAAGGGAAACCCAAAAGAGACCCTTCTTATACATTCCGAGCGAGGCATAGAACGCTTCAACTATTTTCACTATATTTTTCACTTCTTGCTTTACTTGTTCCGGTGTGCAAAAAACGTGTCCATCATCTTGTGTGATACTGCGTACCCGTCCAAGGCCGATCAATTCTCCTTGTTGCTCATCGCGGTAGACCATGGTCGTCTCTGTATAGCGGATAGGGAGGTCTTTATAACTCCGTGGTTTGCTTGCATAAATTTGTGTATGGTGGGGGCAATTCATCGGCTTCATAATAAATTCCGTGTCTCCTTTGCCATATACTTTAAAAAGCTCATCGCCGAATTTTTCCCAATGCCCTGAAGTTTGATAGAGCTCGCGCTTTGCAAGGTGGGGAATGGTGACTTTCTCATATCCATACTTACTCTGAATGCTCGTGATTTTATCGACGATCAAATCACGCATGAGTGTTCCTCGCGGTGTAAAAAGGGGAAGCCCAGGACCAACCAGGTCAGAGAAAGTGAAAAGATCAAGCTCTTTTCCGAGCTTCCGGTGATCGCGCGCCCTTGCTTCTTCTTGTTGTTTTTCGTATTCCTCAAGCTCTTTTTTGTTTGAAAAAGCAAGACCATAAATACGGGTGAGCATCGTGTTATTCTCATCTCCTTTCCAATATGCGCCTGCAATGCGGGTGAGTTTGAATGCGTCGGGATCAATTTCTTTCGTGTTCTCTACATGAGGACCTTCACAGAGATCAGTGAATTCGCCAATAGTGTAAATTGAAATTTTTTCTTTGTTTCCAACGATTTCATCAATAATCTCAAGCTTGTAAGGCTGATCTTTAAAAAGTTCTCGCGCATCTTCTTCTGAGAGAGTTTCAACTTTCGGCTCGAGATTCTCTTTAAGAAGGAGGCGCATACCTTTTTCAAGCTTCTCTAAATTCGCTTCGCCGAGCTCTTTGCTGAGCTTGAAGTCATAGTAAAAACCTGTTTCCGTAGCTGGGCCGGTGGCAAATTTCACTTTCGGGTCTCGCTCTTTCACCGCTTGCGCTAAGAGGTGAGCGAGGGTATGCCGTATTGCACCGAGTTTCATCTCGTTCATAGGGGCCATAATATCACGAGAAGAATAAAGAATACACAGATTTTGTCTCCACTCGTAATATAGGACACTCGGTGTCCTATATTAATATGCTATCTTAGACAGATGCGAAATACACAATTTGCAGAAGGCGAATTTTATCATTTGGTGGGAAGGGGGAATTCGAAACAGATTTTATTTTTAGAGAAAAGAGACTATGTACGATTTCTTTATCTTCTTCTTTATGGACAGTTATCAGAGCCATTGAGTAATATCGGGAAAAGAGTAACGTGCTTTGAAAAAACTGGAGCTTTTTTCTCTCGAAGGAGAAAGAACGACCTTGCTCAAGAAAAGCATCTGATTGAACTAGTTGCTTTCACTATCATGCCCAACCATTTTCATTTACTTGTTGGAGGGAAGAGTGAAAATGGAATTTCTGCTTATATGCACCGCTTGTTGATGGCATATGCAAAATACTTCAATGAAAAGTATGAGAGAAGTGGGCATGTCTTTCAGGGCCCCTTCAGGGCTGTTCACATAGAAGATAATACACAACTGCTTCATACATCCGCCTACATTCATAAAAATCAAAGAGAGGTTGGAAAATGGAAAAATAAAGAGCATGAGTATCCTTGGTCAAGCTATCAGGATTATGTAAAAGGGAGCCGGTGGGAGGAGCTTTTGTCGAGGGATATAATTTTGGAGCAATTTTCTTCGGTGGGTGAATATGCGAATTTTGTAAAAAGTAGTATTGCCAAAGAAGCAAGTCCTTAGTATAGGACACCGAGTGTCCTATACTAAGTGGACTACTGCATTTCTTTGATGCGTTCAACAATGATGCTCTGCTCGCCTCCTCTCGCTGAAATTCTGCCTTTGATTCCGATACATTTTTCTGGTGAGAGAATACTTTTGTACTCTTCAAATACTTTAGGAAAGAATACAGTCTCTATATTTCCAGAGAAGTCACCGATACGCACAAATGCCATCATCCCTCCGCTTTTTGTTAAGATCGGCTTTGTTTCTTCAATAACCCCGTAAAGAACTACGGGCATACCTTCTTTCATTTCTTCTTTCACTTTTCGTATGTCGATTTCATGCTTTTTGAGCGTCTCGCGGTAGCGATCAAGAGGATGTCCTGAGACATAGAGCCCAAGGAGTTCTTTTTCCCACGCAAGTTTCTCTTGTGGGTCTGCAGGTTCAACGCTTTCAAGAGAGAGTTCCGGAGAGCCTGTCTCGGGAAGCGCTCCGAAAAGCGAATCTTGGTTTTCTACCTCGCTCGTTTGTTCTTTGTTGTAGGTGAGAAGATATTCAATATTTGCAAAAAGCATTCCGCGTTCTCCAAATTGATCAAGCGCTCCGCTTTTGGTTAGTGCCTCAAGTGACTTTTTGTTAAAGTTTCGATTGTCAATGCGAGAGAGAAAGTCAGCAAGATTTTTGTACGGTCCGCCTTCTTCTCGCTCGCTGATGATTGCCTCGCCGATCCCTTCTCCGAAGTTTTTAATAGAATAAAGGCCGAAGCGAATATGTGAGTATTCCCCGTGCTCATTTTTTGCAATCGTGAAGTCACCGAAGCTCTCGTTCACGTCAGGTGGAAGTACTGGAATGTTCATCCTCTCGCACTCAGCAATAATTTCAGATATTTTCTCAACGTTTCCGGAATCAGCAGTAAGTACTGACGCCATATATTCGACGGGGTAGTTTGCCTTCATGTAGGCGGTCTGATAGGCAACTCTGCCGTAGCTTGCGGCGTGCGCTTTGTTAAACCCATATGCGGCAAATGGCTCAATCAATTTCCAGAGACGCTCTGCGTTTTGCGGTGTCATTCCATTTGAGATCGCGCCTTCAATAAATTTCTTTTTCTGCGCCTGCATTTCAGCTGGGATTTTTTTTCCCATTGCTTTTCGGAGCTTGTCTGCCTCAAGCCAAGAGTAGCCTGCAATTTTATTCGCAATCATCAAGACGTCATCTTGGTAAGTGATTACTCCATATGACTCTTCAAGAATTTCTTTCATTCTTGGATCAAGATAGTGTACGAGGTGCTCATTGTGTTTTCGCTCGATATACATAGGAATTGATTCCATCGGGCCAGGACGATAAAGGGCGACCATTGCGTTTATGTCGTGGATTCTTGTCGGTTGGAGGTCCTTCAAGAAGCGCGTCATTCCTGAGCCGTTTAACTGGAAGAGACCCATCGTCTCTCCTTTTGCAAGAAGATTAAATGTTGTCGCATCATCAAGCGGAATACTTTCAATATCGATTTCAATTCCTTTTATTTTCTTTACACGGTCTACGGAGTCAGCGAGAATTGCCAAGTTTTTAATACCAAGGAAATCAAATTTAAGAAGTCCTATACCGTCTTCTCCTACGGAATACATATCGTATTGGGTAATCAATTTTCCGCCCTTCGGGTCAAATTGAAGCGGTACAAATTCGGTGAGCGGGCGAGGAGCGATCACCACACCCGCGGCATGCACCGAAATGTGCCGCGCACACCCCTCGATTTTTTTTGCAAGATCGATAATGCGCTTTGTGTCGGTATCTTTTTTATAGAGCTCGGCGAGTTCCGGTGTTATTTCAAGTGCATGGTCAATTGTCATTGGAAATCCTTGTGAGCCGAAAGGAGTGAGTTTTGCAATTTTGTCGCCGACTCCGTAGGGGTACCCAAGCGCGCGCGCCACATCGCGCACCGCGGCGCGCGCCATCATAGTTCCAAATGTACCAATTTGTGCCACTTTATCCGCGCCATATTTTTCTTTCGCATACTCAATGATTTCATCGCGCCTGTTATCAGCAAAATCCATATCGATATCGGGAGCGGAAGGGCGCTCCGGATTCAAGAAGCGCTCAAATGGAATTTTGTACTCAAGCGGATCAACGTTTGTAATACCTAAGAGGTATGTTGTGAGGGAGCCAGCAACTGACCCACGGATTGTTGTGAGAATGTTTCGCTTGCGTGCCTCGCTAATGAGGTCCCCGACGACAAGAAAGTATGTCGCATACTCTTTTTGTTTAATGATATCAAGTTCATATTCAAGGCGAGAGAGGACCTCTTTTGATTCTTCAAGTTCGCGCCACGCGATTCCTTTTTTCGCCAAATCGCGCAGTTCCTCGTCAGGTTCCTTTCCGCTCTCAATAATAAAATTCGGAAACTGCCACTTCATCTCGATTTCAAGGTTGCAAGACTCGGCAATTTTAAGCGTATTTGAGAGCGCTTCTGGAGTGTCCCTAAAGAATTCTCTGGCAGTTTCTTGAGAAATAAAAGAGAAATTTTCTTTTGAATCAAATCCTCCTGCTTCGCGTATTTCTCCTCCAGTTTGAATCTTTACCATTGTCTCTCTGGCAAGGTGGTCTTCCGGTTTTAGATAGTACACATCATGAGCAGCGACAAGCTGTGTATTTTTTTCTTTCGCAAATGTTTTGAGCTTTTTTGTAAGCTCATCGTGGCCTTCAATTTCAGGGTGGTGCGTTAACTCAATATATAGGTTTTCCTTTCCGAAAGTTTTTTCGTAAAAATTAAGCGCTTCTTCAGCACGTTCCGCGTCCCTTACTTTAAGTGCGTCGCTTACTTCAGAACTGAAAGAAGGAAGTATTGCTATCAATCCTTCGTTGTGTGTTTTAAGGAGTTCACGATCCACGCGTGGTTTGTAATAGAAACCTTCAAGATATGATTTTGTCACAAGTTGAATGAGGTTTTTGTATCCCTTTTCATTTTGCGCAAGGAGTACGAGGCGATAGCGTTTGTTATCAATTCTCGGTTCTTTATCATGGCGCGTGCGTGAAGCAACATAGGCATCAACACCGATAATTGGCTTTATGTCATTTGCTTTGCATTCTTTGTAAAACTGAATCGCCCCATAGAGATTTCCCGCATCGGTGAGCGCAATTGCAGGCATCTCATCTTCCTTTGCGGCCTTGATAAGCTCACTTACGGTTGGAAGCGCGTTTAAGAGAGAATAATGGCTGTGGGTGTGCAGATGGATGAAATTCGCTTTCGCTTCGTCTTTCATTGCTTGAGTATACCATTTCGCCTGATTTTGGTTTTAAGGATATAGTGGGGGAAATGGAGCGGTTTATTGTCGGGATTGATGAAGTTGGAAGGGGTCCTCTTGCTGGGCCTCTTACTGTTGGTATTGTCGGGTTGCCTAAAGGTTTTAAAAAGAAAGAGCTTCCTCTTGTGCGAGATTCCAAAAAACTCTCTCCCGAGAAAAGAAATGAAATTGTGAGGGCGGCGAGAAAATTGAAAAAAGAAAAGAAGCTTTTTTATACGACAGTCTCAATTTCAGAGAAGGAAATTGACAGGCGCGGCATATCAAAGTGTCTTTCTTTGTGTATTAAGAAAGGGCTTCTACGACTTCCGTATGTACCTTCATGCGTGTTACTTGATGGGGGATTGAAGGCTCCGGAAGGGTATGTGCAGAAGACAATTATAAAAGGTGATTCAAGTGAATTTGCAATAGGGCTTGCTTCAGTTATTGCTAAAGTGAAAAGAGATTCCTACATGGAGAAAATGGCATTGCGGTTCCCTGAGTATTACTTTGAGAAACATAAAGGGTACGGAACGCTTGAGCATAGGAAGTTTCTGAAGAAATACGGACCATGCGATCTCCACAGAAAGACGTTTCTCCACAGTTGACGAAAAGGAAAGAAATGGTACACTATACTTTCGGTTGAAGTTCCGGCATTTCGTCGGAGTAAACAGAGGGGGAAGAATTGTTTTCAAATCATCGGTTTCCCCGACAAGGGAGATGTCAAGGGAGATGTTATGCCTGTGAAGGGTGTCTTCACTGCCAAGGTTCTATCCAGGGCGGTGGAGCAACAGAGCCAACGGTGCTCTGCTCTGATCCGGAGGTGACGGAAGGTGCGGCGAAACTCGTGTATGCACGGTTTCGTTGTAAAAAGCAACAAGTTCCAGAAGGAGAATTTGCTGCCGTTATCCTTAAGTCGTCGTCGGATGCTCGATGAGGCAATCCAATCTGCGGACCGAAACGCGGCGCCATCTGGAGGATTGGCGCCGTTTCTTATTGTATTGCCAAATGGAAAGCAATCTTGTATAGTGAGCCCCTATGGTTGTACGAATGCGATCTACACGAGCTCATACAGGGAAACGCCGCTCTCATCACAGGGCGGAAATTCCGCATATTTCCAAAGATCAAGACGGGGTGCATATCCGCCATAGGGTTGATCCGAAAGTTGGCAAGTATCGAGGGAAGCAAGTTTTGAAAACAGAGGAAGGGAATACGAATTCTACAAATTCTACAAAAGCTCCAACGACAGAAAGAGAAGAAAATATTTCTTCGGAAAAAGAGTCTAAGTAACAGGGCTTCCTTGTAATTGATTTCATTGTCTCTTATACTTGAGACAAATGGCAAACAGGCACCTTTCGAGGAGCATAGTTCTTCAAACGCTTTTTGAACTCGACACGAGCGAGGGGCGTAGTAATGCTGATAACAAGGCCGGAATTTTAAAGAGGAATATTGAGGAATTTGCTCCTGGTACGGGAGATTTTTCTTTTATGGAACAGCTTCTTGATGGAGTGCTCGCAAAGCAAAAAGACATCGATCTTATCATTGAAAAGGCAGCTCCAGATTGGCCTCTTGATAAAATTGCGACTGTTGATAGGAATATTCTGCGCATCGGTCTCTACGAGCTCCTCTTCGCTGACAGGAAAGAGGTTCCTGCGAAAGTCGCGATCAATGAGGCGATTGAACTCGCGAAGAACTTCGGGGGAGAGAATAGCGGGAAATTTGTAAACGGTGTATTGGGGGCAGTCTATAAAGAGCTTGGCGAGCCAGGGAAAGATGAGGTGTCAAAGAAAAAGAAAGACGTCCCGTATGAAGAGATGCCGATTGAGCGCCTTGGAGGGGCAGTGGTGTACGCAAAACACGAAAGTGATATCTATTTAGCGCTTGTGCATGACGTGTTTGGTCATTGGACTCTTTCAAAGAGTAAAATTGCAGAAGGAGAAACGGCAGAAGAGGGGACAAAGCGAGCGATTAAAGAGGAGCTCGGACTTGCTGTTGCGGTTGGAGAGAAACTTGGAGAAAATGAATACATTGCAAAGGATCCTGAGATTGGAAAGAAGAGAAAGCAAGTTACTTATTTTCTTGCGGAAGCGGATTTTAGGGATTTAGAGCTCGGTACATCTGGTGGGCTTGATGATGCGAAGTGGTTTAAGCTTTCTGATATTCTTGAGCTTAATTTCTACCACGATATTCTGCCCCTTATTACAAAAGCGATAAATATGCTTCTGGCAAAAGATACGGAAGCGAGAAAGAACAAAAATGATTGATTCGGAAGAGTTTGAGAAAAAGATAGGAGTTTCTTTTAAGGACAAGGGGCTTCTTAAGAATGCGTTTGTGCATCGCTCTTACGTGAATGAGCATCGAGATGAAGTGGAAGCGCACAATGAGAGACTTGAATTTTTAGGAGATGCTGTGCTCGAGCTTGTCACGACGGAGTTTTTGTATGCAAAGTATCCCGACAAGCCCGAGGGGGAACTTACATCATATAGGGCGGGGCTCGTAAACACTCAGACGCTCTCATTAGCTGCAAAAAAACTCGGTATGAACGATCATCTTCTTCTTTCAAAGGGCGAAGCGAAAGATACGGGCCGCGCGCGACAATATATTCTCGCAAATACATTTGAGGCATTTATCGGGGCGCTCTATCTTGATCGTGGTTATGATGAAGCAAAAAAATTCATCGCAGAACACTTGCTTCCGCTCACAGAAGAAATTGTTGAAAAGAAGCTTTGGCTTGATGCGAAGAGCCATTTTCAGGAGAAGGCACAAGAGTTTGAGAGCAAAACTCCCTCTTACAAAATGCTTTCTGAGTCGGGCCCTGATCATGACCGGCACTTTTCTGTCGGGGTATATTTGGGAAGTGAGCTTGTTGCCGAAGGAGGTGGCAAGTCAAAGCAAGAAGCCGAACAAGAAGCTGCAAGGCGAGGTCTCGAGCTTCGAAGCTGGATTTAGTTCTCCTTACCATGCAATTAAAGAGCATTGAAATTGCCGGTTTTAAATCGTTTGCAAAGAAAAGTACATTTGAATTTTCCACTTCCATCACGGCAATAGTTGGGCCAAATGGTTCCGGAAAATCAAATGTCGCTGAAGCGTTCCGTTTTGTCTTGGGAGAGCAATCGATGAAATCACTTCGTGGAAAACGTGGCGAAGATTTGATATGGAGTGGCTCAGAGAGTTCTTCGAGAGCAAACAGAGCTTCTGGGAAAGTAGTTTTTGATAATGAAAAGAGGCTTCTTGATGTTGATTTTGATGAAGTAATGATTGAAAGAGTGGTGCATCGCGATGGAGCGAATCAGTATCTGATTAATGGAAGCCAAGTACGCCTGCGTGATGTGATTGAGCTTTTGGCAGGAGCAAATGTCGGCGCGACGGGACATCACATCATTTCGCAAGGAGAAGCCGACAGAATTCTCAGCGCGAATCCAAAGGAAAGGAGAGAGATGATTGAAGATGCCCTCGGACTTAAGGTATATCAATACAAAAAACAAGAAAGTGAGAAGAAGCTTGTAAAAACCGAAGAAAATATTGCCCAGGTGGCCTCCCTCCGAAGAGAGATCGCCCCGCATTTGAAATTCCTCTCAAAGCAAGTGCAAAAAGTGGAGGAAGCGATGGAGTTGAAGAAGACACTTACGGGAAAATACAGAGATTATTTTTTGCGGGAAGATTGCTATATAAGAGAAAACGAATCACTTCTAAAGAAAGAAAAGGAATCTCCGGAAAAGGAGCTTGCAGAATTGGAGGAGAAACTGCAAGGCGCAAAGCGCGTACTCGAAGAGACAAAAGGAGAAGATGAAGACGCAAAGCATATTCTCTCACTTGAAGGCAAGCTGGCTCTTTCGCGCGAGAGAAGAGAGACGCTCTCACGCAAGCTCGGTCGTTTGGAGGGAGAAATTGTGGCAAGAAAGTCACAACAAAGTGATGAGGAAGATACTGAAGGAAAGGTTCCACTCTCTGTTGTTGAGGATTTTACGCATCGTTTGGGGAGAGAAATAGCCGAGGGGGAAACTTCTCCGGAATCGGCGCTTTCAAGAATCAAACGGCTTCTTTCTGATTTTCTTTCTTCAATTCGGGAGAAAAACGAAGGAGGTGGAAAGAGAAGAGAAGAGCTTCGAGAAAAAGAGGAAGAATTTTCAAAACTCAAAGATGAAGAGAGGTTGCTTCTTAAGAAAGATGAAGAACTTAAAGAAGAGTATGAGTCATTTCGCTTGACACTGGAGGGAAAACGACAAGAGGGGCGAGAAGCGGAGCGCGAAGTCTTCAGAATCATGACAAAACAAAATGAGTTGCGTTCTGCCTTAAGTGAGATGAATGGAAAATCAAAACAGATTGAATGGGAAAAAGATGAGTACAAACGCGATATTTCAGAAGTAGGGATGCTTTTGGGAAGGGCAGTGCTTGATTTCTCTCATGAGAAAATACAAAAAGAAGAGGTTCTTGCTGAAGACCGCGTGGAACAACGAGAAAGAAAGCGCGAGCTTGAGCGTATGAAAATCCGCCTTGAGGAACTCGGGGGTTCTTCTGCTGATGATGTGGTGAAGGAATACAAGGAAGTAAGTGAGCGCGATCAATTTCTTGCGAGGGAAACGGAAGATCTTGAAAATTCAAAAGAATCTCTGAGGAGGATTATTCTTGAACTTGATGAGAAACTCGACATAAAATTTAAAGAAGGACTCACGCGCATCAACCTTGAGTTCCAGCAATATTTTTCGCTTATGTTTGGCGGAGGAAAAGCTGAGCTCCTTTTACTTCGAGAGGAAAAGAAAAGAGCGAATGAGTCTTCTCTAATTTCTTCTGACGAAGAAGTTGAAGAGGGCAAGGAAATCCTTCGACAAGCTCAGGACACGCAGGCAAAAGAGGGGATTGATATCTCAGTATCACTCCCTCGCAAAAAAATAAAGGGGCTTATGATGCTCTCAGGGGGAGAGCGAGCCCTTACTTCAATTGCGCTTATCTTTGCAATGTCGGGGGTGAATCCTCCTCCTTTTCTGATACTTGATGAAACCGATGCGGCGCTTGATGAGGCAAACTCAAGGCGTTACGGAGATATGATTGAAACTCTTTCCAAAAAATCACAGTTAATTTTAATAACGCATAATCGAGAAACAATGAGCCGTGCGGGAATACTCTATGGAGTTACGATGGGAGGAGATGGAATCAGCAAAGTATTATCAGTGAGGTTCGAAGAAGCTTTGCAGGTAGCAAAGTAGATTCAGTAGGAGGAGTAGGGGAATAGTAAAATTACTTCTTTACAAGCCCCCAGTCGAGGGTCCTCTCTTCCATGTTTGCTCCCATAAGGCGAACCCTTACCTTATCTCCGAGTCTGAATTTTTTCCCTGTTTTTTGTCCTACCACTTGGAATTTCTTTGGTTCATGAGTGTAATAATCTCCGGGAATGTCACGCAAGCGTAAAAGGCCATCGGCATGTGTTGTCCGCTCTTCTATAAAAAGCCCATAATCCGTCACCCCGGCAACAACTCCTTCAAATACTTCACCGATTCTATCCTTCAAGTACTCTACTTGTTTGTATTTAATTGAGTCTCGCTCTGCTTCAACTGCGCTCGCCTCTCTCTCTGAAGACTGGATGGTGAGTCGCTGATAGAGTTCGGCTTCTTTTTCTGGAAGGAGTGAACCGTCCAAATGATGTTTAAGAATTCTATGCACCATGAGATCCGGGTAGCGTCTAATGGGAGAGGTGAAGTGAGTATAGTACTTAAACGCAAGACCAAAGTGCCCTATGTTTTTTGTTGAGTAGATCGCCTTTGCCATTGAACGAATACTCGCTGTCTTTATAAGGTCTTCCTCAGGAGTTCCTTCAATTTCTTCAAAGAGAGTATTTATGTCTCGTGCGTTTATTGTTCCGTTTTTTGATTTCAGCTCGTAGCCAAGTGCTCGAAGAAATATTTCAAGCTCCTCAATTCGATCTGTGTTGGGGGAATCATGGATGCGATACACGAATACCGCGTTTTTATTTGGTATGTTCTCGCAGAGTTTATGAACGTAGCGCGCTACTTCACGGTTTGCAAGGAGCATTAAATCTTCCACCAGAAGGTTTGTATCAAGCCGCTCTTTGAGGACTACATCAATCGGTTTTCCATTCTCATCGAGTCTAAATTTCACCTCGTCCTGCTCAAAAGCAATTGAACCTTCCTTGAAACGCTCCTTTCTCTCTTTATCCGCAACCTTCTTTGCAAGCGTAAGTTCTCTATAAAGTGTCCCTTCTCCTTTGTCTAGGATTTCCTGTGCCTCTTTGTACGTAAACCGTTTATCGGAATTAATCGTAGTTTCTCCAAACCACTTCTCTTTTAGATTCAAATTTGCATCAAACTCAAAAACTGCTGAAAAGGCGAGTTTGTCTTCGTTCGGGTTTAATGAACACACATCATTTGAAAGCACCTCTGGAAGCATTGGAATTGTTCGATCAACAAGATAAATTGATGTCCCTCGTTCCTGTGCCTCTTCATCAATCGCTCCTCCAACTTTTACATATGCTGAAACATCAGCGATATGTACGCCAATCTCAATATTCCCGTTTGCAAGCTCCTTAACTGAAATTGCATCGTCAAAGTCCTTTGCATCGTATGGATCGATAGTCATGGTAGGAACGTCGCGGAAGTCCTTTCTTTTTTTAGCTTCTTCTTCTAGAAACTCTTTTTTGTTTTTTTGAATTTCTTCTGCTTCTTTTTCAACTTCCGCCGGGAAGCCTGTCTCAAATCCTTTTGAGAGAACAATGGCGCGCATCTCGGTTTCGTGTTCTCCTTTTTTTCCAATTATTTCAATGAGCTCGCCCGTCGGGTCATTTTTAGAATCTTCCCACAAAGAAAGCCGCACAAGCGCTTTCATCCCTGCCTTAGGTTTTCCTCCCTCGATTCGGATGCTCCTGTGGATTTTCTTATTGTCAGGCTCAAGAAACCAAGTCTCATCTTTCCTTTGTAAGGTACCGACAAAAGTTTCAGTTTTGCGCTCAAGCACGCGAAGCACTTTGCTCCATTCTCGCGCGCCTTTCTTTTTCGGAGAAGTAATCTCGACAATGTCACCATGGAATGCGGTGTTTAAATCGTCGTGGTCAATTTCAACATCTTCTTCTCGATCAGGGAGTGCGACAAAGCCGCGCCCACCTCCTGTGACGCTTAAAATACCAGTATATTTTTTCTCAGACATTATTCTCGAGTATACCCTTACGCTCTTATTAAATAAAGGCATTGTAGTAGATAAGGAACGATGGGTTATTGACCAGTATTGATTCCTCTGGTACATTTAGCGCCATGTTGAAAATCAGGTTGCAGAGAGTCGGCCGAAGGAATAACCCTGCATTTAGGGTTATTGCTGGTGACAGTCGTCGTGGAACAAAAAGCGCTCGTTACAGCGAGCTTCTTGGTTCATATAATCCTCACACGAATGAGGCGATTCTCAAGAAAGACAGGATTCTCCATTGGCTCGGGCAAGGCGCGCAAGTTTCCGGAACGGCTCACAATCTTTTTGTGAGAGAAGGTATTGTAGACGGAAAGAAAATAAATGTGCTTCCACAGAAAACTCCCGTCAAAAAAGAAGAAGAAGAAAAAGCAGAGACAAAAATAGAACAAAAACCGGAGAAAAAAGCAGACGAAGCATCGTCTGAGGAAATGAATGAGGGAGTAGAAGAAGGTGAGAAAAAAGAAGCATCCCCCGAACCCCTTCCTGAAGGAGCTTCCCAAGAAGAGAGTCCCGAAGAAAAAAAGGAGGAAGGAGAAGAGGAGAAGAAAACCGCATAACATTGCAGTTTCTTTTTACTTGCTTTTTTTTGAGGCTTCGCTAAAGTGTGGGTATTAATGGTCGAGTAGTTTGGTTAAGTAATTGCTGATATGGGAGAAAGAGATAAAGATTTCCTTGAATTTGTAGTAAAGATGCTTGTCGATAATCCAGACGATGTAAAAATCGAAAGGACAGTCGACGAGATGGGAGTACTCCTTACGCTTGATGTGAATCCTCAGGACATGGGGAAAATTATCGGCCGTTCAGGAAACACTGCAAAAGCAATCCGTACCCTGCTTCGCGTTGTTGGTATGAAAAACGATGCGCGCGTCAATCTGAAGATTAATGAGCCGGCAGGAAGTACACGAGAGCATCGCCCTTCTTCAAGCTCGGTAAGTACATCGTCTTCTGATGTATCTCGAAGCGTTGACGAGGCGATGGCGGATTTGAAAGCTGAACAGGAGTAAAAAAAAGAAACACTAGACACACAAAACCCCTCGTGGCACAATTCCCGCGAGGGGTTTTGTTATGAAAAAAGGAATTGATTACATTGGAATAGCCGTTGTCCCTTTTCTTCACAATGGCAACGGTGAGTATCTATTTGGGTTAAGAACTGAAAAATGTAGAGATGAACACGGTTGTTGGGAAGCTATTGGTGGGGGCAGTCTTGAGCATGGGGAGAGTGCTGAGGAGGGAATAGCTAGAGAAGTACAAGAAGAGGTTGGTGCGAAGCCATTTAATATAGAGCCTCTTGGGTATAGAGAAGTATTCCGTGAATTAAATGGGCAAGTTACACACTGGATCGTTTTTGACTATAGAGTACAAGTAAACCCTGAAGATGTTCGTATTATGGAGCCGGATATGTGCGCGGAATTGCGTTGGTGCGCTATTGATGCGATGCCAGAGCCTAAGCACTCTCAGTTTCCAGTGTTTCTAACTAAATACAAAGATTTTTTATAAAATGCATTTCCATATCATTACATTATTTCCGGAAGCGTTTGATTCCTATTTCAAGGCATCAATTATCGGACGTGCTATTAAAGAGGGGAATATAAAAGTTTCTTTTTATAATCCTCGTGATTTCTCTCGTGATTCACACAAAAGAGTTGATCGAAAACCTTATGGCGGAGGCCCGGGCATGGTGATGGAAGCAGAGCCTGTACTTCGTGCGGTAGAGAAAGCGATTGGGAAGAAGAAAGGAGTGAAGGGACTCTTTTTTACGCCTTCAGGAAAACAGTTTTCAAATACGTACGCCGATTCACTTACAAAATACAAACACGTAGTGTTACTTTCCGGACGTTATGAAGGAATTGATGCGCGTGTGAGAAAGATCTTAAAAGCTGAAGAAATTTCAGTTGGTCCTTATACGCTCACGGGAGGTGAGTTGCCTGCAATGGCGGTAGTGGATGCAGTTGCCCGCAGAATACCTGGTGTGCTTGGTGATGAGCTTTCTGTTGAAGAGAGGAGGGTGGCAGGGAAAGATGTTTATACTCGGCCAGAAGTACTCACGTGGAAAAGAAAAAAGTATAAAGTACCGGAAGTGCTTACATCAGGACATCATAAAGAAATAGAAAAGTGGAAAGCACGGAAAAAAAGATAAAATTCCTCCCCAGCTAACCATCTCAAACTTCCCAAACCCTTAAAGCTGTACACCGAGTGTCCAGCTTTAAGGGTAACAGGGTGGGAAAAAATCAGATATCTCCTCTTAATATAGGACACTGAGTGTCCTATATTAAGGAATGGGTTGACGAGGGACGCTAAAATTGTTTTTACATTGACCTCTCTCTGATGTGTGTGGTATGGTACAACTTGTGCGGAATTCTCCGCATAAGTTGAGAGGGAGGAGACTTTGTCCAAGCACTTCATTATCGAGTCACAGGTGTGCAACGGCACCTGTGCCGAGCACACCAAGCGCTGCCCGCACAAGGAGCACGCCACGGGGCTGAGCCCATCGTCCGTGTGCGGCTGCTCCAACGGCCCCTGCGAGACCTACGTCGGGAGGCACGGCAGGGATGCTCATCTGAGGACGAGGGGCGCGCCGTACTTGCTCGCTACCCCCCTTGGGGTGGCGGTGAGGTAGCGACCCTCATCACCAGGCCCGCCCCGGATTAAACATCCGAGGCGGGCCACCACTTTTTACGGACCTGTTCTATCTGTGGAATTCGCTGTGGAATTCGGCTTGACAGGAAGCAATCTCTCATCTATACTCTTTTTTAATATCTCTGTGGTATTTTCTTGATTGAGTTTTGGGTGGAGGGATATTTTTCATACACGTGTATGCCTGTATGCCATTTTATATCTGGTATACATAAAAAAAGCATCTTGATTCTTACTAGAGCGCTCAACAAATAACGCGTAGGGCATCTCTACCCCTCGGTGGGTATGCCTTTCGTTTTTTGTGCGCGTGTAAACATCCCCCATACATATATGAGAACCGCATCACGCGAGCAGAAGTTCTTTCATCGATTTAACAAACCGCTGGCAGAGCTCCCTAACCTTGTCGAAGCGCAAACAAGATCTTTCAATTGGCTTATTGCGGATGGATTGAAGGAGATCTTTAAAGAATTCTCTCCTCTTAAAGATTATGCTGAGAAAAAGTTTGAACTTCACTTTGAGAAGTTTGAACTGGGTGAGCCAAAATTTGATGAGCATTTCGCAAAGGGGAACATGCTCACGTATGAAGCGCCGCTTCGCGCGTCGGTACTTCTCAAGAACAAAACACTTGGCACGGAAAAAAGGCAAGAGATTTTTCTCGCTGATTTTCCAATGATGACTGACCATGGCACATTTGTTATTAATGGCGTGGAACGAGTCATCGTCCCACAGCTTGCCAGGTCTTTCGGAGTTTTCTTTACCACGAATGAAGCAAAGGGGAATCGCTATTTTGGGGCAAAAATTATTCCTGCCCGCGGGGCGTGGATTGAAATTGAATCGGATCACGACGGAGCAGTATATGTGAAAATTGACAGGAAGAGGAAATTCCCTGTGACGTCCTTACTGCGTGTTTTGGGAGCTGATTTTGATCGAGATATGTTCTCTCTCTTTGCGAGCAACAAAAATGCAAAAGAGGTTCTTACCAAGACACTCGAAAAAGACTCTGCAAAAACAGTTGGAGACGCATATGTTGAGATTCACAAAAAACTTCGAGACGGAGATCCAGCGACCCCTGAAAACGCAAAAGAGTATATAGATTCTATTTTCAGCGAAGAGCGCTACGACCTCTCGCATGTGGGACGCCATCGATTTAATCAGCGTTTCAATAAGAGCATGATTGACTCTGAGATGAAGCGAAGAACGCTTTCTCTTGATGATATGGTCGCCATCATCTCCCACATTATTGAGCAAAATAATACCTCAGGAGCTCTCGCTGATGACATTGACCACCTCGGATTTCGCCGTGTGCGATTTATGGGGGAATTACTTCAACAAAAAGTTCGAGTGGGGATGTCTCGAATGAAGCGGAATATTCAAGACCGCATGTCAACTGTTGAGCCAGAAACACAGAGCCCGATCCAGTTTATTAATCCTCGCCCACTTCAGGCAAGTATTAAGGAATTTTACACAACCAATCAGCTCTCGCAGTTCATGCAACAACAGAATGTGCTTACCGAGCTTGAACATTTGCGTAGACTCTCTGCGCTTGGCCCCGGGGGGCTTACTCGTGAAAGAGCGGGATTTGAAGTGCGCGACGTGCATTCATCTCACTATGGGCGTCTTTGTCCTATTCATACGCCTGAAGGACCGAACATCGGTCTTATTCTACAGCTTGCAAACTATGCGATTGTGGATGAATTCGGCATTATTAAGACGCCGTACATGAAGGTAGAAAAAGGGAAGATCACAGGAGAGGTGATGCATCTCAATGCGCTTGAGGAAGAAAAAATGAATATTGCTCATGGCGCGACGAAGCTTGATGAAAAAGGAAATATTGTAGAGGAGCAGGTGGAAGTAAGAAGAAGGGGGGAACCGGCTCTCGCGCTGAAAAATGACGTCAACTACATTGATGTTGCTTCAAATCAACCATTCTCTGTTGCGACTTCGCTCATCCCGTTCCTTGAGAGTGATGATGCAAACCGAGCACTCATGGGTTCGAACATGCAGAAACAAGCAACACCATGTATCATCCCGGAAGCTCCTCTTGTTTCAACTGGTATTGAAGAGCGCGCCGCGCGCGACACAGGCCGGCTTGTTCTTGCAAAGGAAGAGGGGGAAGTGAGCTATGTTGATGCGCGCGAAGTTCGGATAAAAAATAAGAAAGGAAAAGAAGAGGTATCCCCGCTCAGAAATTTTGTTCGCACCAACGAAATGAGCTCATTTCACCAGAGGCCTACTGTGAGTGTGGGTGATAAGGTAGGGAAAGGGGATTTACTTGCTGACACATCAACTACCGATGGTGGTCAAATGGCGCTTGGGCAGAATGTTAGAGTCGCGTTCATGTCATGGTCGGGAGCAAACTATGAGGATGCCATCATTATTTCTGAGCGACTTGTAAAGAACAGCAAATTTACGAGTATTCACATTGAAGAATTTGAGGTTGCGGTACGTGATACAAAACTTGGCCCGGAGGTGACAACGCATGATATTCCTAATGTCGGAGAATCAAAACTTCGCAACCTTGATGAAGAAGGAATTATCCGAATTGGTGCCGAGGTTCGCTCAGGTGATATTCTTGTTGGAAAAGTTACTCCAAAGGGAGAAACCCAACTTACTCCAGAAGAGCGTCTTTTGCGCTCTATCTTTGGAGAGAAGGCGAAGGATGTGAAAGACACTTCGCTTCGACTTGAGGGAGGGAAGCAGGGCAGAATTATTGGCGTGAAAGTGTTTTTGCGAGAGAAGGGAGACAATCTTGAGTCGGGAGTTATTAAAAAAATTCGTGTCACCGTTGCGCAACTCCGAAACGTTTCTGTGGGGGATAAACTTTCAGGCCGCCACGGAAACAAAGGTGTGATTTCGCGTATTCTTCCCGAAGAAGACATGCCATTTATGGAAGACGGAGAGTCGGTTGACATTATTTTGACACCGCTTGGTGTTCCAAGTCGTATGAACTTAGGGCAGATCTTTGAACTTCACCTGGGTCTTGCCGCTCACACGCTTAATTATCAGGCAGTAGTGCCTCCTTTCGCGGGAGCCACAGAAGAGGAGATTCGCGAAGAGTTGAAGAAAGCGGGATTTTCTGAGGATGGGAAAATGACGCTTCTTGATGGACGAACAGGGGAAGCGTTTGATGAAAAAATTGCGGTTGGTTACATGTATATTTTGAAACTTCACCACATGGTTGAAGATAAAATTCATATGCGATCAATCGGTCCATACTCGCTCATTACTCAGCAACCTCTTGGTGGAAAAGCACAAAATGGGGGACAGCGCTTCGGAGAAATGGAGGTGTGGGCTCTCCTTGGCTATGGTGCTGCTTATACGCTTCGAGAAATGCTCACAATTAAGTCTGACGACATTCAAGGGCGTTCTGCCGCATTTGACGCGATTGTAAAAGGAGAAGACATCACCCATCAGCATACTCCAGCAGCTTTCAGCGTACTTTTGAATCAATTACGAGGTCTCGGACTTAATGTCGAGCTTGAGAGAGATAACGAAGATAAACAATAATATGAGAAAAGAAACTTCAAACAGGAACGATTTTGACTCAATCTCAATCAAGCTTGCCTCTCCTGAGGTAATTCGAGAGTGGTCATACGGCGAAGTCACTAAGCCAGAAACAATCAACTACAGAACGCAGAGATCCGAGAAGAGCGGTCTTTTCGATGAGAAAATTTTTGGACCTGAGAAAGACTACGAATGTTTTTGTGGAAAGTACAAAGGGATTCGCTATAAAGGAATTGTGTGTGACCGTTGTGGCGTTGAAATCACACGTGCCATTGTGCGTCGAGAGCGAATGGGGCACATTGAACTTGCAACACCGGTGGCCCATATCTGGTTCTTGCGAAGCATCCCTTCTAGAATTGGGCTTTTGCTCGGCACGTCGGCCGCGGAAATTGAGCGTGTCGTTTATTTCGCAGGTTATATTGTGAAGCGCGTTATTGCTGAAGAGCGAGAAAGATTTTTGAAAGAAATAGACACTGAATACAAAACGCGCGTGCAAACCATTAAAGATGAAAAGGAAAAGAAAAAGTTGAAGGAGCTTCTTGTGCAAGCAAAGCAAGATTTAGAGAGCATACAGCCAGGAGTTGTGCTTGATGAGATGTCCTATCACAAGTTTTCGGTGAAATACGGCACGATGTTTGAAGCTGGAATTGGTGCTGAAGCAGTTCATGGAATTTTGAAAGATATTGATCTCGCGAAGCTTGAAGCAAAGCTTCTTGAAGAGAGAGACAAGGCAGGTTCTGTTGAGAAAGCAAAATTGAACAAGCGGCTCGCGCTTGTTCGCTCAATGCTCCATGGGGGAGTTCGCCCTGAATGGATGTTTATGAGCGTACTTCCCGTGATTCCTCCAGGATTGCGTCCCATGGTTGCTCTTGAAGGAGGACGTCACGCAACAAGTGATCTCAATGACCTCTATCGTCGTGTCATCAATAGAAATAATCGTCTTAAAAAGTTGATGGACATCAACGCTCCTGAAGTTATTTTGCGAAATGAAAAGCGAATTCTTCAGGAGGCTGTCGATGCGCTTATTGACAACTCAATCCGCCATGGGAACACCATGTTCTCCGCGATGAATCAATCGCAGAGAAGGCCTCTTAAATCTCTTGCCGATTACTTGAAAGGAAAGCAGGGCTACTTCCGGCAAAATCTTCTCGGAAAGCGCGTAGATTATTCTGGACGCTCGGTAATTATTGTCGGACCAGATCTTGAGCTTGATGAGTGTGGTCTTCCGAAACACATGGCGCTTGAGCTTTTCCGTCCATTTGTAATTGCTGAGCTTTTGAGACGGGAACTCGCCTTCAACATTAGGGGGGCAGGACGTCTCATTGAGGAAAGGGAACCTGAGGTCTGGGCAATTCTTGAAGAAGTGATTGAGGGGAAATACGTACTTCTTAACCGTGCACCAACACTTCACCGCCAAGGAATTCAGGCATTCCGCCCCGTTCTTATCGAAGGAAATGCAATTCAAGTGCATCCTCTCGTATGTCCTGCCTTTAACGCGGACTTTGACGGAGACCAGATGGCAGTTCACGTGCCTCTTTCAGAAGAAGCACAACTTGAAGCTAAGAACATTATGGCTGCAAATAGAAATATTCTAAAGCCTGGGAATGGGGATCCGATTGTCGCAACAAAAATGCTTGATATTTCTCTTGGATGTTATTGGATGACAAAAATTGTTGAAGGAGAAAAAGGAGAAGGAAAAGTCTTCCCGACAGTAAATAGCGCAATTACCGCGTATGACTTTGGAGAAGTTGGCTTTCGCGCAAAAATTAAAGTACTACCCTCTGATCACCCTAAATATACTCAGTTTGGAGGAAAGATATTTGAGACTTCCGTGGGACGTCTGCTTTTCAACAGCGTGCTCCCAAATGATTTTCCCTTCATTAACGATGAAATAAAAAAAGGCTCTCTTCTCAAGCTCTCAAGTGATCTCATTGATCGTTATGGTCTTGAAGACCTTCCGCCGATCCTTGATAAGATTAAATCTTTTGGTTTTAAGTACGCGACAAAATCAGGAACAACGTGGGGAATGGGAGATCTCAAAGTTCCGGAACAAAAAGAAGGTATTGTTGCGGAGGGCAAGAAAAAACAAGAGGAAATTCTCACTCAGTATAATGAGGGTCTTCTTTCTCGTGGTGAGAGAAAGAGGATGCTTGTTGAAGTATGGCAACATGTAAAAAACCAAATTGAAGAGTTTATCCCTGACACACTTGACCCGAATGGTTCGGTTAACAATCTCGTTCATTCCGGTGCTCGTGGTTCTATGGGGCAAATTACTCAGATGGCGGGAATGAAAGGACTTGTGCAAAATACAAGAGGAGAGACGATCGAGTTCCCTATCATTGCCTCAATGAAAGAAGGGCTTACTCCTATTGAATACTTTATTACGACTCACGGTGCTCGAAAGGGACTCGCTGATACCGCGCTTCAGACTGCGAAAGCGGGGTACCTTACACGTAAACTTTTTGACGTTGCGCAAAATGCGGTTGTTCGAGAGAAAGATTGTGGGACAAAAGAAGGAACACTGGTTGGTCGTGAGAGTGCCTCGGGAATTGAAATTGACTTTGCGGAGGCAATTCGAGGGAGAGTGCTCGCAAAAGATATTGAGGATGAAACGGGAAACGCGATCTACAAGAGAAATCACTTTATTACACTTGAAGACTCAAAAAAGATTGCAGATAGTGGCGTCACAGAAATTCTTATCCGTTCTCCAATGACCTGCAAGACAAGAGACGGTATTTGCCAACACTGCTATGGCATGGACGTGGCAAGTTCAGTACTCGTTGACCTGGGAGAAGCAGTTGGAACTGTCGCTGCCCAAGCTATTGGAGAGCCAGGAACACAGCTTACTATGCGCACCTTCCACACGGGAGGAGTTGCAACAGTCGGAGGGGATATCACTTCTGGTCTTCCTCGAGTTGAGGAAGTATTTGAGCGCAGGTCTCCGAAGAATCCTGCCGCTATAGCCCATATTTCGGGTGTTGTCTCGGAAGTTACAACTGATGAGAAAGGGAAAGTCATTCGAATTGTCGCTGATGCAACAGAGAAAACAGGAAATAAGAAGAAAGAAGTTGATCACACCTTCAGTACGCTTCGCATGACGCTCGTAAAAGTGGGCGCTAAGGTTGAGAAGGGAGACCTTCTTACTGATGGTTCTTCTGACCTTCAGGAGCTCTTCAAGTATGGAGGAAAAGAGAAAACGCAAGAATATATTATTCAGGAAGCAACAAAAATTTATGAGCTACAAGGTGTGACTATCTCGAGAAAGCACATTGAGGTGATCGTGAAGCAAATGTTTTCTCGAAGAAAAATCAAGGAATCTGGAGATTCCAGGTTCAGTGTCGGTGATGTGGTTGAGGATTGGGACTACATGAATGAGAATGACAGGCTCAAGGAAGAGGGGCAAGAGCTTGCGGTAGGAGAATTGGTGATTCTTGGAATCGCGGAGGTTTCGCTTACTCGAAAAAGTTTCCTCTCTGCCGCCTCGTTCCAGCACACCACAAAAGTACTTATCAATGCGTCAATTCGTGGCACAGTTGATAAGCTTCGGGGACTCAAGGAGAACGTTATTATTGGGCGTTTAATTCCGGCTGGAACAGGGTTTGAAGGAAGCAAAAAAGCAAAACAAATAAGCGACCTTCAGGAGGAGGGGAATCGTACTTCAGAAGTTTCCCTCAGAGAGGAGGTCGTCTCCGAGAATGAGACAACGCGGGTTTAGTTGCGGGAGAAATATCTGAGAGCTATAGTTCTTGTATGTCTACTCCTGTTGAGCAAATAAAGGGGCGTCTTGATATTGTTGAAGTGATTTCGCCATATGTGAAGCTCACCCGCGCTGGCAAACACTTTAAAGGGCTCTCACCTTTCAACAAAGAAAAAACCCCATCTTTTTTTGTGTCCCCGGATCGGGGAGCCTACTACTGCTTTTCTTCGCATAAAGGAGGTGACATATTCACCTTTATACAGGAAATGGAAGGACTCGATTTCCGAGGGGCTCTTGAGCTTCTTGCGAGGAAGGCTGGTGTTGAACTTGTGTATGAAAGCAAAGAAAAGAAAGATGCCAGGGAGCGCCTTTTCTTGGCACATGAGGAGGCAACCCACTTCTTCGAGAGAAATCTTAAGGAGCGAGAGGATATACAGAAATATGTTTTTGAGCGCGGCATTACCAAAGAAACGATTTCTTCATGGAGGCTAGGGTATGCGCCTGAGGACTGGAGAGCACTCAAAGAGTATCTTACCAAACGAGGCTATAGCGAAGAGGAACTAAAGAAAGCGGGGCTTATTAAAGAGGGAGAAAAAGGAGGACACTCCTATGATCGTTTTCGAAACAGAATCGTGTTCCCCTTTTTTGACGCTTCAGGAAGAGTTATTGCTTTTTCTGGACGGATTGCACCTGGAGCTGATGAGAGTGCAGCAAAATATTTAAATTCACCCGAGACAGAGCTCTTTGATAAATCACGTGTTCTCTATGGGTATGATAGAGCGCGGACAGCAATTAGGAAATTTAACTTCGTGATTCTTGTTGAAGGACAAGTGGACCTCGTGCTCTCACATCAGGCGGGGTATTCAAATACAGTCGCAGTGTCAGGAACAGGGCTCACTTCTGAGCACTTGCGTCTTGTATCCCGCTTCACAAAGAACTTACTCATGGCGTTTGATGCCGACAAAGCAGGCCTCGCTTCTTCTGCGCGCGGAGCAAGGCTCGCGCTTCGCGCGGGTATGGATGTAAAAGTGCCAAAACTGCCGCAAGGAGTTGACCCCGCAGACCTCATACATGAAGGAAAAGATAAATGGAAAGAAGCAATAAAACACGCAAAGCACATCATTGATTTTTATTTAGAACTTATTTCAAAAACAGAAACTGACGGAAGGAAACTCAAGCTTCGGGTTGAGAGAGGAATACTGCCCTTTGTTGCCCTACTCCAAAGCAAAATTGATCAAGAACACTTTATTTCAAGGATCGCCTCGTTTCTTGAAGTACCGAGTGAGGCTGTCCGCGATGAGCTTGAAAAAATAAAGCAGGAGGCAAAAAAAGAGGTCGAGAGAGAGCATAGAAGAGAGGGGCGGGGAGAAGGGGGGACAAAAGTTGAAGCTCAAATTGACAAGGTTGAAGAGCCAAAGGCGAGCTCAAGAAAAATATTTCTTCGCAATATCATCTTAGGACTTATTCTTTGGCAAGGAGACGAGAAAGTGCTCAATATAAAAGAACTCAAAGGAGAGCTGGATGCCATCTTAGAAGAGGAAGTAACCACAGAAATCCTCTCTGAAACCGAAAAAGCACAGTATGCTTTCCAAGCAGAAATATCATTTCAAGATACACCTGCGCTTTCAGAGGATGTCCAAGCACTTTTGGTAGAGCTAAAGAAAGAATGTTCAAAGGAGAAGAGAGCCTTGCTCTCGGAAGAGATCAAGCAGGCGGAGAAAAAAAATGATGAGAAAGAAGCTCAAAGACTTCTAGAGGAATACAAAAAACTTTCAGATAGATTGACCGCGTAGTATATTTATTGTAATCTAGGGAGAAACTATATCTATGTCCACAAAGAAAACTGTATCAAAAAAGAAGGCGACAAAAAAAGTGGCCAAGAAGCGAGTCGTCCAAAAATCTACTCGAAAATCCGTGAAGAAGCCAGTGCAGAAAATCGCGAAGAGGGGTGCGAAGAGAGTCGCAAAGAGCGTTCACTCAAAGGTGATAAAAATAAAGAGAGCGGGAAAAAATGCTCAAACAAGGAAGGGTTCGCTTAAGCGAAGTGCTGATAGAAATACAAAAGCGGAGGAACTTCTCGCAAAAGGACGGGAGCGCGGGTATGTAACGTATGATGAAATTCTTCGTGAATTTCCTAAAATTGAGGACGATGTGTTTTTTCTTGAAGAGCTTTATGAGCGCTTCAATACAGCGGCAGTAGATGTGCTTGAAAGTGGTCGAGTGCTTGACGATACTGGAACGGATGAACTTTTGGACAAAAAAAATTCCTACAAACGCAACGACAGCACCTACGATTCAATTCAAATGTATTTGAGAGAGATTGGTCAGTATCCGCTTTTGAATACGCCGGAGGAGCGCTCGCTCGCAAAGCGCGTAATGGAAGGGGATGTGGAAGCTAAAAACCTTCTTGCTCGAGCAAACCTCAGACTTGTTGTTTCGATTGCAAAGAAATACATCGGCCGAAGCCCTGATTTGACACTTCTTGATCTTATTCAAGAGGGGAATATCGGGCTTTTCCGCGCTGTTGATAAATTTGACTACACAAAAGGATTTAAATTCTCAACGTATGCAACATGGTGGATCAGGCAGGCAATCACTCGTGCTCTTGCTGATCAGTCGCGCACGATTCGTATCCCGGTTCACATGGTGGAAACTATTGCAAAGTACAAGCAGGTGGTAAGAAGGCTTTCACAAGATTTGGGGCGGGATCCTCTTCCGGAAGAGATTGCGGATGAGATGGGTCTTGAAGTCGAAAAAGTTCATAATATAGAAAAGATTAATCAGGATACTCTCTCGCTTGAAAATCCTGTCGGGAATGATGACGACGAACGCTCGACTCTCGGTGACTTCATTCCGGATGACAAAATTGCTTCTCCGGCACAAGAAACAGCGCACAGAATTCTTACCGATCAAATTAAAAATATTCTTGATGATCTTTCTCCAAAAGAGCGTAAGATTCTTGAGATGCGTCACGGACTTACTGATGGTATTTATCATACGCTTGAGGAGGTGGGGCGCGAGTTTGGGGTGACACGAGAGCGTATCCGACAAATTGAAGCGAAAGCGATTGAAAAAATTCGCATTCACGAGAAATCAAGACGCTTAAGTAGCTATTAACTAAAAAACCCCGCTTACGCGGGGGTTTTTGCTATACTCTCTAGAATGGCAACGCGCTACCCGATAGAACATTGGAGCTACTCTTCACTCATTGCGTACCTTAGGAATCCGCTCGCGTGGTACAAGCGCTACGTGGAGAAAGTATATGACGTACCCTCAAGTCCCGCGGGAATTGTGGGGAGGACGGCACACAAAGCGCTCGAGCATTTCTATAGCGGAATAGAGAAAGAGGGAGCAATTGATCTTGGGCTCGAGTATCTCCAAGGCGTCCCGGACTTTGATATTGATTTCGGGAAAGCGCGATCCAGAACTGCTCAAAAGAAAAAGCGCCTTTTGATGGAGCGAGAGTACACGCAAGCAATTCATTTTTATCTTGAAAAGCCCCCGCGACACAGCGTGCTTAAAGTTGAGCACATGGGAATGGCGAAAGTAGAAGGCATTCCAATTCCAATTAAGGCAATCTCTGACCTTGTAGTGAAATCAAAAATTGAACCCGGGGCGGTGGACATTGTTGATCATAAATTTGTTGCATCATTTAGCGGAGAGGGAAAGGACAAACCGCTCTTCGTGCTTCAAGCACTTTTTAACTACTACACAGTCGCGGCAAGCCTTGAGGTACCGGTGCGTCGATTTATGGTATATGAATGTAAAAAGAGAAAAAATAAAGATGGTAAAAAACAAATCCGCCGCTACTCTATTGATTTTAATGAATATAAAGAAGAGTTTACGTTTTTTCACAAACTCTTGCGAGAAGCAACAGAGGACGCGCGAACACGAAAAGTGTTCCTCCCAAACCCCTCAGACATGTTCGAAGGAGAAAATTCCTTCGACATCTATCGTTTGGGACTTTAACTTTAGTTGCTATTAATTTGAAGTAGGGATTGAACCCTTAAGAGCTGTTTCAATTACAGCGCGCATTCCAGCAAGGCTTTGCCCTCCTTCAAATGGAATTTTCTGATCGCCCACAAGAAGAATATTGTAAGGCGTTCCTCGTCCTCCTGCATCAAGTGCCTCCTGGTAGCTTGCTTGAACTTTATCTTCATAACGGCCGCTTTCAAGACAGCTCTCAAACGCTGCTCTATCAAGCCCAACTTCCTCCGCAATTACGGGGAGCTCGCTTAGATCAAGGCCATTGTTTCCTGGAGTTACTTCAAAAAGTCGGTCAATATACGCCCAGAAACCGTCGTTCCCTCCAAGCTCTGCCGCACATTCTGTAGCTTCTGCTTCACGTGGCGCTTTCGGATGAATTGAAGCAAGAGGGAAGTGGCGATAGACCCATGCCACTTTTCCATCTTTCCCGTACTCATCAATGACTTGGTGCATGACACTATGAAAATCCTTACAAAAAGGACACTCAGTGTCTGAATATTCGATGATTACAACATCCGCATCTGGATTCCCAAGAATGTGATCATCGGTGGTTACAGGAGCAACAGTGATTTCCTTTTCTTGGTTGTTTGTTCCGGGAGTGTTTGTGCTTCCTTTATTTACAAGATAGATTGCGCCTCCAATTAAAAGGCCGGCGATAACGATGGCGATAGGTATAGCCAATTTGTTGTTTTCTTCCATGTTTTTTACACGAGTGTTATGTCTCTAGCGATATATGCTATTCTAGCATAAAGTGACTTGTCCCGTTAGTGGCTCAAGAAGGTCGGTATGACATATTATTCTCTATATAGGAACAGGTATTTTGCAGACCACATACACAGTGTGGGATGCCACTAATTGGGATGGGAGAGCTACTATCAGCCACCATTTTAGGGCTTGTCCAAGGGATAACGGAGTTTTTGCCGATATCATCCACGGGCCATTTAATCATCGCGAGAGAGCTCCTCGGTCTTCAGGTGGAGTATGGGCTCGCGTTTGACGCCTTCTTACATCTTGCAACCGCTCTTGCGGTGCTCATTTATTTTTGGAAGGATTGGCGAAGGCTCTTCTTCTCGGCACTTTCTTATGTGCAAGGGAAGGGAATTGAGACAAAAGAGAAAGTGCTTATTCTTGCGCTTATCGCGGGGACAATTCCCGCCGCGGTTATCGGGTTTTTCTCGGAATCACGCATTGAAGAATATTTCAGGAATGTTGAATTTGTCGCCTACGCACTTATCGCGGGGTCCGTCCTCTTTCTTATTGCTGAATGGGTAGGGAAACAAAATGAAGGTCTTAGTATCAAAAAAGGGTGGTGGATTGGTTTTTTCCAAGCGCTTGCGCTAATCCCCGGTATGTCACGCGCCGGTTCAACGATTGCAGGAGGTCTTCTCTTTGGACTCTCTCGCGAGGAGGCGGCCCGTTTTGCGTTTCTGCTCTCAATGCCGATCATTCTTGGCGTGGGAGGAATAAAAGGATTTGAATTGTTTGGTGGAGGAGCTTTCTCACATTCACTTTTCCCAATTTTAGTTTCTGCAGTGAGCGCGTTTGTTGCGGGAATTCTCTCGATTCATTTTTTGCTTAAGTATTTAAGAACGCATACGCTTGGCATTTTTATTGTGTATCGTGTGGCGCTTGCCATTGCCATTTTTATCTTCATATAAATTAGAATCTACGAATCTGTCATATGTAATTTCCTAGTATAGGACACTCGGTGTCCTATACTTTTCTA
>JBBDKB010000010.1:0-31967 GCA_040879605.1 Minisyncoccota bacterium | reverse complement strand
CTCAACTTTTCCTCTTAATCTGCTTGCAATTTTTTCTCTCAAAAATAGAATTAAGTATCCCAATAAAATTGTTGCAAAGATTTTGATTTGATAAGTCTCTAGGTATACTAATTAGAATGGAGTTCATCCCATTCTTCTTGGTGCTTTTTGTCGCAGTTATTTTTTCTGCGATGTTTCGGAAATTTCATCTACCATGGGTGATTGCGCTTATTATCGCCGGTGTTGTTGTGGGGCCTTTCGGATTTGAAGTGCTTGAGATAAACCCTGTTATAGATTTTATGGCGCAAATCGGCCTTATTTTCTTGATGTTTATGGCAGGCCTTGAGACAAAACTTTCAAGTTTTAAGGAAGTCAGAAGTGGTCTTCTGGGACTTTCAATCTTGAATGCCACTGTTCCATTTGCTGTTGGATTTGGGATCGGGTGGCTTTTCGGATTTGGCTTTATCGCATCTCTCGTGCTTGGCATTATTTTCATATCTTCTTCAATCGCGGTAATTATCCCCTCACTTGAAGCAAATGGTTTAATCCATACGAAGCTTGGAAAATCAATCACTTTTTCAGTGATGATTGAAGATATATTGAGTCTCGTGCTTCTCTCAGTTCTTCTTCAGACAGTCGACCCGATCACCACGCTTCCGCTTCCGCTTTTCTATCTTCTTCTCTTTGCCACACTCGTGGTACTGCGCTTTCTTTTGCCGATTCTGCGAAATTTTCTCTCTCCTTCAAAGCATGGGAGGGGAGATGCATTCCAGCAGGAAGTCAGAATCATTTTCGCTATTCTTCTTGGAACGGTTGTGTCTTTTGAGCTCCTTGGCCTCCATCCGATTATCGCGGGGTTCTTTGCGGGTCTTGTGCTCTCCGACTCAATTAGGAGCACAATTTTGATTGAAAAGCTTCGGACAATTAGCTACGGACTTTTTATTCCAATCTTCTTCATTGTTGTTGGCGCGAAAACTGATATTGGTGTATTCCTGCGTGGTTCTTCTGAGCTTCTTCTTGTACTTGCAGTGCTCATTGGTTCGATGAGTTCAAAGTTTATAAGCGGATGGCTTGGGGGGAGGATTTCTCGATTCAGTTTGAAAGAAAGTTCGATTATCGGAGTTGCCACAATTCCTTCGCTCTCAACGACACTTGCGGTTGCCTTTACTGCAGTTGAGTTTGGTCTTCTTCCAGGGCGTTTGATTACTGCGCTTGTGGTATTGAGTATGGTGAGTGTATTTGTTTCCCCTCTTTTATTGCGTTTCCTCACACGAGGAGACTATGCGGAAGCCTGATGTGCTACAATTAATGATAGCTTTTAGGAGAAGGACATGAACAGAATTCGCGAGCAGGTTGAACTCTGGGTCTGTCAGAACCCGGGGTGGCTTGAGGCACTCTTCCTTTTTGGGGTGCTTCTTGTCATAGGCATCGCCGGGGGCGCTTTATGAGCGCCCCCGCGTTCTTTTTAATGAAAAAGGGCGTGTGTTACAATAAGATCTTATGAAAAGCAGAGCCAGTCTAGTATGTATCGCTCTTATTTCCGGGGCACTCGCTGGAGCGGGTGTGGTGGTTTTTTTCCAAATTCTTCAGGGAGAGAAAAGCGATAGTAAGGCGTATTATAGGGGAGAGGTAGCGGCAAACGTGAGCCCGCATGAGCTTGAGGAGATGCTTGTCTCGGGAGAGGACGTTATTGTTGTTGATTTACGAGATAGTGGCTCATATGGGGCAGGACACGTTCTTAGCGCATTGAATATCACCGGATCAGAGGAAGAAGTGCTGGAGCAGTTTAGGAATCTTCCTAAAGAGAAAATGGTTATTACGTATTGTTATAACGATCACTGCATGCTTTCAAGAAAGGTAGGAGACTTGCTCGCGCAACACGGAATATACGTGAAGCATCTTACTGCAGGCTTTGAGGAATTAGAGGCAGGAGCGATTTCGAATGAGTATATTTTTAAAGATAGCGACGCTCCCGGAGGATCGTGTGAGTTAAATGGGATCGGTTGTTAAATGACACTAAAAGAAACAGCACAAAAACTTGTTGAAGCTCCGAAAGGAATCCTTGCCGCGGATTCACGCAATTCTTCGATGGATAAGAAACTTGCGTCTGTTGGCGTTCCAGGGACTCCGGAAGACAGAAGGCACTATCGGAACATTCTCTTTACGACACCAGAAATTGAGAACTACATAACTGGCGTCATCCTTTTTGATGAGACAATGCGTCAACAAACAGACGATGGGATTCTGTTCCCTGATTATTTGAATCAAAAAGGAATTCTTCCAGGAATCAAAGTAGATGAAGGGAAAGAGCCTTTTGGAGACTCTCCCAAGGAAGAAGTCACAAAAGGTATAGCTTCGCTTCAGACGCGCCTTCCTGAGTATAAAGGCATGGGAGCTCATTTTACCAAATGGAGGGCGGTGATTCGGATAGGTGAAGGTCTTCCAGGAAAAGTGGCTGTTGAAGAGAATGCGAAGCGCCTTGCGGTATTTGCCCGCATTTCCCAGGAATTTTCTCTGGTGCCGATTGTTGAACCGGAGGTGCTCTATGACGGCATTCATACGCTTGAGAGGTCAGAAGAGGTGCTTGAGCGCACGCTTATTATGGTATTTGATGCACTCCAAAAAGAAAAAGTGGATCTTGGTGGCATGCTTTTGAAGACGAGTATGGCACTTCCCGGAAAGGATTCTGGGATTGCATTTGATCCTGCACTGATTGCAAAAGCAACAGTTGAGGCGCTCAAAAATTCCGTTCCTCCTGAAGTTCCAGGAGTCGTTTTTCTTTCAGGTGGGCAAACAGGCAAGGAAGCCGCCACCAATTTAAATGCGATTGCACAGCTTGGTGGGCAACCCTGGCCGCTTACGTTTTCGTTTGCTCGGGCACTTCACAATCCTGTACTTGAAATATGGAGAGGAGATGATACGAAAATAGAAGAAGCGCAAGAGGCATTTCAAAAGCGGATGAGGCTTGCGACTCTTGCGAGGGAAGGAAAATATAATGCTAGTATGGAATAGATATGTCAATTATTTCTCGCTTTAAAATTGGAAAGGAGTCAGATAAAGAGAAAGCAGTGGAGCGGCTTATCACGGAGAGTACACCTGATTTCGATTTCTTTTTTCTTGTGGTGCTCTCTGTCTTGATGGCATCGCTTGGACTTTTGGTGAATAACGTCGCGGTTGTTATTGGAAGTATGTTGATTGCGCCTATTCTCTACCCGATTCTCTCTCTTTCTTTGGGAATCGTGATTTCTGATAGTAAGCTCATTTACCGATCATTTTTTACAGTACTCAAGGCAAGTAGTCTTGCGATAATTGCTTCGTTTCTAATTACGCTTTTTTTCTCCGGTTGGCACGAGGGACTTACGTCGGAAATTTTGCTCCGCACTGAACCCTCATTTATCTATTTTACTATTGCACTCATCGCAGGGCTCGCTGTCGCATATACGCTTGCCTATCCTACGATTGATTCTACGTTGCCTGGAATTGCAGTTTCTGTCGCGCTTATCCCCCCTCTTGCTGTAATCGGTATTGGATTTGCGAAACTCAACCCGGAAGTTATCGGTGGTTCATTCGTTCTTTTCATTCTAAATATTTCTGGAATTATTTTTGCAAGTCTTGTGGCATTTTCTCTTATGGATTTTACGAAGAAACGAGAGGTGGTAAAAAACACTATCCAAAAAGAAGAAAGAAGGGTTGAAACAGAAGAAAAGAAGGTAAAAGAGGTAGACAAAGAAGCGGAGGTAGAGAAAGAAGTACAGAAGTTAGGAAAGGAAAGAGAACAGGAAACTGAGGAGAAAAGGGAAGGGAATTAAATATAGAATCCCTACTCCGTTTGATCGAAGTAGAGGAAGAAATAGACCAAGAAGCGAGCACTGATCCACTACTACGATTAATCGTAGTAGTGGAGGGTGTTTTCTTATCTCTTTCTTTTTCTGGTGTGGAATTTGGCAGGGCAGGCACTCGGTATGAGATAATGGGTTGATGGAGGAAGAAATAATCATTGGCCACATTGATATGGATGCGTTTTTTGCGTCTGTTGAGGAACTAGATCATCCATGGCTCAGTGGGCTCCCAATTGTTGTCGGATCTGATCCTCTCGGAGGGGAAGGAAGGGGTGTCGTTTCAACTGCAAATTACAAAGCACGGGAATATGGAATCCATTCAGCACTCCCAATTAGAAAAGCATGGCTCCTCTCTCAAAAAGCAAAAAAAGAAGGGAAACTCGAGGCGGCGTTCCTCACCCCTCGTTTTAGACGATATTCAGAAATATCAGAAAAGGTATTCTCACTACTTGCGCGATTCTCACCTACAATCTTAAAGGTTGGCTCGGATGAAGGATACCTTGATCTCTCACACACAAAAGATTTTAAAAATGCAGAGAAGGTTGCAAGGAAAATAAAGCGGGCAATAGAAAAAGAAACAGGCCTCACTGCCTCAATAGGTATCGGAGGGAATAAATTTATTGCAAAAATGGCGTCAGATTTTAAGAAACCTAGTGGACTTACGGTTGTAAAAAATGAGGAGGCGTATGCGTTTCTCACGCCTCTCTCTGTGCGCAAAATCCCCGGGGTAGGGCCGAAAGCAGAAGCTTTGCTTAAAAGAAAAGGAATCACACGCGTTGAGGAGTTACAAAAACTCTCGTATGAAGAACTCGAGGTTTTTATGGGAAAATGGGGCATTTCACTATTTCAAAAAGTGCGTGGCATTGGAGAGGAGAAACTCGAGGAGCAAGAGGAAGCAAAATCGATTGGAGAGCATCATACTTTTTCGCATGATACAAAAGATATGAAATTTATTCTTGAAGTAGTGAGAGACCAGACAAGGAGTATTACACGTAGTATGAAGAGTAAAAAGTTCAAGGGGTTTCGTACGGTGGTGCTCACGGTACGGTTTTCCGACTTTGAAACAAAGACAAAATCACTCACCTTCAAAGATGCTCTTTCAAAAGAAGAAGAGCTCTACATGAAAGCGATGAAGCTTGTTTTTCCTTTCTTTGAGAAAGCCGGAAACCCTGAAGGGAAAGCAATCCGTCTCATTGGTTTGCGTATTGAAAAGCTTATTTGACAAGTCTCCCCCGATTGCTATCGTTTGGATGGAATCGAATTGTGGGAGGGAGTTTGATGAGAGTGTTTGTGGTAAAGCCAACGTGTCCGATTGAGGAGAATGTGCGAAAAGCACTCTCAATGCTTGAGGAGCTTGAGCTTGAGCTTGATCTTTCGGTCGGAGGGTCCGGGGAGGGTATTCCGCCTGCAACCGATGTGGTGGTCGTGTTACAACACGGGAGTGAACGCCCCATGTTTGAAAGGACAGCGGGATGCGCGGTTATCCCCGATCGTGTGGGGGTTGTACGTCTCAATATTGATTTCCTTTCGGGCGGAGAGGGCGAGGGAGAGGAGGGCCTCCAAGTTCAATATCTCCCCAGAAGGGTAACAAAAAAACAAATTCAAAAAGCGATCAGGAGGGCAATCAAGGGGGCGGCCGATGCATGAAGCATCAGCCGCCCCGATTTGTTATCCACATCTTTTTATTTTTTTCTTTTGCCTCATACTTATACATGGCTATAACCCAAGCGATGCTCTGGCTCTCATCGCTTGCCTGGAGACGGGGTCATGTCTTCCTCGAAAACAAAACCAGATCTATTGAATCCGATGCCTGCAAAGAAAGCAAAGAAGGGAGCAAAGAAGAATAAATAGCTCCTTTACACGGAAACGTGTATACAAAAGCCCAGCAAAACGCGGGGCTTTTGTGTTGGCTTTGTAATTGTATGGGTGGGTAGGTACTATAGAAGCGTGGAAGAAAAAAAGAAAAAAGAACGAAAAAAACGGGTAGCGCTTTTATTAAAAGAGCTCAAGAAACTCTACCCAAATCCAACAATTGCGCTTCGCTATAAAAACAATTGGCAGCTCTTAGTTGCGGTTATTCTTTCGGCGCAATGTACTGACATCATGGTGAATAAGGTCACTAAAAATCTTTTCAAAAAATACAAAACGCTTGATGAATACGTACATGCTGACATTGAAGAATTTCAAAAAGACATCAAATCAACAGGATTTTATCGAAACAAAGCAAAAAATATACTTGCCGCCGCAAAGAAAATAAAGAAGGAGTTTGGCGGAAAGTTACCAAACACCATGGAGGAGATACTCACAATTCCTGGTGTGGCACGAAAAACGGCAAATGTAGTGCTTGGAAATGCATACGGGGTTGTCGATGGTATTGCTGTCGATACGCATGTGAGGCGATTCGCGTTTCGCTTTAATCTAACTGATTTCCATGATCCAGTAAGAATAGAACGCGATTTGATGGAGATTCTTCCCAGAGGAGAATGGTTTCTCTTTACGTATAGGGTTATTGAATATGGACGGCATATCGCCCCTGCGAGGAAATATGATACAAAAAACGACCCGCTTGTGGGGGTATATCCAGAGGCCGGAAAAATTTTTCGAGTAGAAAAAAAGTAATATGAATCCCGTTAGTGACCGCGGTCGCGAGTAGAATCAGAAAAGTATCATGGAAAAGAGTCGAAGAGCAAAGTATTACCAGAGTAAAAAACAGGAAGCGCGACCGCGACCTGTCACTAACGGGATGAAAAAACTCATTGCTCTTATTGCTTCCTTCTTGCGAGCACTCTCGCCGAAGGAGGAGATCCTTGTTGTCAAGAAAGGTATGAAGGAGGGATGGCAGAGGAAAGAGAAGGCGGAGGAGAAAGTAATCTTTGTTGTAAATGAAGAGGAGACTGAGAAAAGAGAATATTGTAGGGCCGCCCCCTTATTAAATGTACGTTCTTCTCCGTATGTGAGCGCTGATACAAAAATAGGATGGCTCGCTTACGGAGAGTCCGTCTTTGTTCTTAGAGAAAGAGAAGGCTGGAAAGAAATTGTTTATGGAGGAGCAAATGCGTGGGTGAGCGCGGAATACCTTACTCCAGATGAAAAAGAGGTGTTTCCTGTTTTTGTACTAGGTGAGAGGAATCTCCACAGAAGTCCTAGTGCGACAAAAATAAGAAGTTACCTTAACGATGAGTTTGGAGGAGAGGCGGGGGGACTGGATCTCCAGAGTACTGAATATGTTGCGTATAGAGTGAAGCGTCTAGGATCAGATATCATCTGGCCTTCAGAGCGTCCGAGAAATGGGGGATTGTGGGCAGATATTTTTAGACGACATGATCTCTACGAAGAACTCGAAGTTCCTCAAAAGCATGCTGTAATGTGCTTCCGAGGAGGACTTGGAAGCAGGGCAATAAATGATATCGGGCATGTGGCGTTTATCGAGAGCGTTTTTCCGGATGGATCAGTGCGAATTTCTGAGGCAAATTGGCCGCGTGAAGGGATATATAATGAACGGGTAATTCCTCAAAAAGATCGTGAGGGAAAATATAAGGCAGAATTTGTCTCTTTCCTGTAGTATGGAGGGATGAGTCCCGTTAGTGATCACGGACACGAAGTGCATATGAACATGATTGTTGGATATAAAAATGATTACAAGTCTAATTTCGTAGGAGTATGGCTTTAGTCCGTGCCCTATCACTAACGGGATGAAGAAAGTAGCATTTTTCGATATTGATGGAACACTTTTCCGCTCAAGCCTCTTGATTGAGCTTGTTGAGAAAATGATTGAAAGAGAAATTTTCCCTCCTGAAGCAAGGAAAGGGTATGAGATTCCGCATGATCGGTGGGTAAACAGAAAAGGAAGCTATGAAGAATATATCAACGCGGTCGTCGCGGTGTTTATGAAGCATCTCAAGGGCGTTCACTACGGAGAATTTGCTGATATCGCTGAGATCGTTATCCAAGAACAGGCAAGCAGAGTGTATCGCTTTAGTCGTGATCTCGTGAGAGAACTTCATGCTGACAACTACTATTTAGTTGCAATCTCGCAATCTCCAAAAACCATTCTTGATAGTTTTTGCAAACGACATGGTTTTGACAAAGTCTACGGAAGAATATATGAAATTGGCCCACAGGATTGTTTTACGGGAGTGGTTCAGGATGAACATCTAATTGCCAATAAAGCGAACATTGTAAGAAGGGTTGTTCAAAAGGAGGGTCTCACACTTGATGGTTCAATTGGTGTCGGTGATTCTGAGGGGGATATTCCGCTTCTTGAAATAGTTGAACGTCCTATTTGTTTTAACCCGACCAACGTGCTCTATCGCCATGCGGAGCGGCTCTCGTGGGAGGTTGTGGTAGAGCGTAAGGATGTTATTTATACGTTATAATGTCTCTATGACTGGAAG
This sequence comes from Minisyncoccota bacterium, assembly GCA_040879605.1. Classification (GTDB taxonomy): domain Bacteria; phylum Patescibacteriota; class Minisyncoccia; order Phycocordibacterales; family JBBDKB01; genus JBBDKB01. Next base: position 23,755 of record JBBDKB010000010.1, on the reverse strand, counting down.
CTATAAAAAACTCTATCGAAGTAAAGAAAACCGTGCGGTTGCGGGCGTTATTGGAGGGATCGGGGAATATTTTTCAATTGATCCGACACTCCTTCGCCTTATCTGGTTTGTTTTGCTTATTCTCTCTGGAATTATTCCCGGACTCGTTGTCTATGTGATTGCATTTTTCATTATGCCGGAGAAGCCGGATGTGATGGTACATGAATCCCGCAAGTGTCACGGACACGAAGTGCATATGAGTATGAATATCGTACCTAAGAAGGAGTACTGGTCTAATTTCGTAGGAGTACGGCTTTAGTCCATGCCCTATCACTAATGGGATGAAGCTGACAGCAAAGAAGGTAAGGACGTTTAGGGAAGAAATATATCGTTATTACGACCTCTATGGAAGAAAGCTCCCGTGGAGAGAGACGAGGGATCCTTATAGGATTCTTGTTTCTGAAGTAATGCTCCAGCAGACTCAGGTGTCTCGCGTACTTTTGAAGTATGAGCTTTTTTTGAAAACGTTTCCGACCTTAAAGAAGCTCTCCCGCGCAAAGCTTCAAGAGGTGCTTAAAGTGTGGCAAGGACTTGGCTACAACAGAAGAGCGAAAGCGCTTCACGAAACCGCAAAACTACTTGTTTCAAAATACCAAAGCAGTATCCCGCGTGCGCGCAAGGAGCTTATGTCTCTTCCAGGAATAGGAGACTATAGTGCTTCTGCAGTTCGGGTGTTTTCTTTTAATAAACCCGATGTGCTTCTCGAGACAAATATTCGAAGCACATATTTTCACTTCTTCTTTCAAAATAAAACAAAAGTTTCTGATAAAGAACTTAGAGAGGTCGTAGAGGCAACGCTTGATCGGGAGAATCCTAAGGAGTGGTATTTTGCACTCATGGATTATGGTGCATATTTAAAAAAAGAGAAGAAAGGAAGAAATGAAAAAGGGGCTCACTACCGCAAACAGTCTCCTTTCAAGGGATCAACGCGAGAAATAAGGGGGGCACTTGTGCGTCTGCTCACTCAAGAGGCGCGTAGTAAGAGTGCGCTTCTTGAGCTGCCTTTTGAAAAGGAAAAAATAGAAGCGCAGCTCCTCGCTCTTGAGAAAGAAGGGTTTTTGAAGAAAAAAAGAAAGGTATATGCGCTCGAATGAAGGTGGACTTGAGTTTATTTTGTGTCCTTAAGCATTACGCTGTGCTGGAGAGCAAAGAGAACAATAAACGCAAGGATAAAGAAAATATTCTGGAGCGAAACGAAAGTGAGCGCAACAGTTGCGACGATTGGTCCAAACACATAAGCGAGCGGGCGCGATACTCTGAAGAAACTGATAAGGCTTGCGTCGTCCCCGTCTACGTGTTTGAAGAAATACGTTTCTGTCATAATTTCAACTGCAGCGGCTCCTATACGCATTATAACAAGAAGTAGTGTCCATAAAACGATGTCAGGCTCAGTGAGGAACGGAATAAGCATTGTCCCGCCGGCAATAATTACAAATCCTATTGAAAGGATTTCTTTCTCGCCAGTCCATTTATCTGCAATTTTTCCGAGAGGCCACTCAAGGAGCACAAAAGGAAGGAGCATGATAGTAAACATGATGCTGATTTCACTCCATGAGAACCCCATAAATTCATGCAGATAAATGGGCATGTAGATTACCATCCATGAGAAGAAGAATCGCATAAAGAACTGGCACATGAAAATTCTATAGATGTTTCGGTTTTCCCTGAACTTTTTCAGGGCTGGAATAAGGTTGAATGTCTCATATACTGGATCTCTAAATTTTCTCAAATTTCCGCTTACAATAAAGAAAAGAGGCAAGAGCATGAGGGCTGCAACGAGATACACGGGCGCGTAGTGATCATCAATAACAAGCTGCCCTACAATAAGAGGCGAGAAAATGAGCGTAGTGTTTGCGATAGTGAGAAATGTGCCTCGTATTCCTCCCGTGGCTGATTCTTTTGAGCGCGCTTCAAGAAAAATATCAAGCGCAAAGAGCATAAGAGGGAACGTCACTGAATAGATAAGAAAGAGCGGAATAACAAGTTGGGTGCTATCGGCAACAGAAAGAAGCACGAGTGCTGCCATTTCAGTTACCACTAAAATGAAAAAGAAGCGGTAATTTCCAATTTTTTTCAGTACTCTTCCTGCTCCAAGCAAGGTGAGCATAGAGAGTACCGCACCGAGGATATAAATAGTACCGACAAGTTTCTCGTCAATAAATTGAGTAAGAAAGCTTGAATTTATGTAGATGAGAAGGAAGGCGTGAAATGAAACAAAGAAATTCGCGGAGTAGAGGGGAATATACGCTGAATTACGCTTCAGCGCGTTTAAGAGAATATCGATGAAATACATAGCTCTGTTGTATCAGAGGAAAGTGCCCTTTGAAAGGGCACTTTGTGGTTAAACTCCGATTAAGACAGGAATAACGATCGGTTGTTTGTTTGTCTTCTGGAAAAGATAACGGCGCATCTCATCGGTCAATTCCGTTTTGATGTAGTCAAAATTGATAGGATGCATGTTTTCAGTCATGCCTTCAATCGTTTTCTTTACAACAATTCGGCTTTCTCCAAGAAGACCTTGTGATTCCCGAAGATAAATGAATCCGCGGGAAATAATGTCAGGAGATTTCCTCAATTTCCCGGTTTTAATGTTGATGGTTGCAACAATCACAAACATACCGTCTTGAGAAAGTGTTTGCCTGTCTCGAATGACCACTTCTTGTGCATCCCCGACAGAGAATCCGTCTACCATCATAAGACCTGATGGGGCCTTCGCTTCTTGGATAATAAATTTCTTTTTATCAATGATATCGATGACGGTTCCGTTGTCAGGAACAATCACATTTTCTTTGGGGAAACCTCCTTCAACTACCGCTTGCGCATGGGATTTAAGCATTGAGTGATAACCGTAGGCGGGCATGAAGAAAGTAGGATTAATCTGCTGATTGATCCACACCAACTCTCCGGCATTTCCGTGTCCTGTTGAATGTACGTCAGAGACTCTGTAGTGAAGGATTTTTACGTTGTGGCGATACAGATTATCTTTTAGCCGTTGTACTGCAAGCTCATTTCCGGGGATAATCGAGGAAGAAAGAACGACTGTATCGCGCTCATTGAATGTAATTGTCCTGTGCTTTTTTGTTGCGATGCGCATGAGTGCGGCAAATTCTTCGCCTTGGGCACCTGTTGCAATCACGACAATCTTATCAGGTGGGTACTCTCCGATGTCTTGAGACGGAATAATAGTGTCCTTCTTAATTTTAAGGAGTCCCGCTTTTTCCGCAATTTCAATATTTGTTTTTATGCTCCTTCCTTCCGTGGCAACTTTTTTTCCGTATTTTTCTGCCGCTTTGATGATATGAATCATTCGCTCAAATTGGGATGCGAATGTGCCGATGATAAGTCTGCCGCTTACGCCTTTTACAATACTCTCGATATTATCAAGTACCGAGGCTTCAGTAATAGAGAAACCGGGGCGCTCTGCATTTGTTGAATCGGCAATAAAGAGAAGCACGTCCCGCTTCCCAAGAGCTTTGAATTTGTCCTCCTCCTTTTTCGAGGGTTTCCCGTTAGTATGGTCGAGTTTCAGGTCTCCTGTGAGGAGAACATCGCCAAGCTCGGTTTCAATCCGAAATCCCATTGAATCAGGAATTGAGTGAGTCACAGGAAATGAACTTACGTACGTATTGCCAATTTTAACGCGATCATCCGGTTCAAGAACTCTGATATCGATTTTTGGAAGATGCGGAAATTCCTCTTGGCGCCTCTGGATCATTATTGAGGTAAGGAAGCGCGTGTAGAGAGGAGGATTTCCAATTCGATCCATAATGAAGGGGATACCTCCAATGTGATCGAGGTGGCCGTGGGTAATGAGAACGGCTCTAATCTTATCCTTTCTCTCTTCAAGGTAGCGCGTGTTAGGAAGTACATAGTCGACACCCGGTGCATCATATTCAGAGACGAATTGAAACCCAACATCAACGACAAAAATATCATCCACCGTTTCAATGATGGTCATATTCTTTCCTACCTCTTCAACTCCTCCGAGTGGAACAACGCGCACGCCCTTCTCAAGCGGTGGGATTGTATCATCCGCTTTTTTCTTATTCATCGGTGCCGTTTTGTTTCTCTGCGAACTCCTATAATTTTGTTGCTTCCTGGCAACTTGTCTTGTTCCGGAGTTTTCAGATTGAAAATCCTTTCTCTGAGGGCTTCTCGTTGTCGTATTCTTTCTTGGGCTGCCGGATGAGGTGTGTCGTCTGTTTGTATAATTTTGTTGTGCCATATGTTTAGTAATTAGGGTATAGGGTTAAGAACTTAGATATTTTTATTGAAGGAAACGCCAAATTTTTTCTGTTTGTGTGTGCCACTCATGCACATTGAGAAATCTTTCACTTGGTGTTGCGATGGATCCGATCTTCGCCCCTTTAATGCGGGATGGAAGTATGTAAATAAAGTCGGGCGAGTAGAGAAATACTGCGGGAGCGTCATTTTCAATCTCTGCCTCAAACTCTTTAAAAAGCGCGAGGAGCTCTTTCCTATCAAACGTGGTGCGCGCATTTTCAAGAATTTTATCCGTTGTGATGTTTGCGTAAAGACTGATATTAAGCCCCGGGTCGTTTCTTTGAGAAGAATGCCAGAACGCGAAGAGGTCTAAGTCTCGTCCAATAACTTCTCCAAAGAGGAGCGCGTCATAACGACGGGGGCGGATTACTTTTTGACTTAGGTCGGACGGCTCAAAAATCTTGATATCAACTTGCGCTCCAAAATCCTCCCATTGTTTCTTCAGAAGCTCCGCGGTGTGCTTCAACTCAGGAGTGTTTGATGTTGAAAGAGAGAAAGAAAGAAGAGTGGAATCGTCATCTCCTTTCTGCCATGTTCCATTTTCGTTCCTCTCCCATCCGTTCTCTTCAAGAATTTCAGCTGCAGTGGACCCTTCTTCTTCGTTCTCCTTTGGCTCGAGAACTCCTGGAGGGAAGGGTCCGTCAATCTTGGTTCCGTATCCTGAGAGAACCTCTTCTATTATCTGTTCCTTTGAAAGGGCTCGGTTGAGTGCAAGACGGACTTCTTTGTTGGTGAAAAGATCAGCTTGATTCTGGTTGAAAAAGACACCGAACACTCGAGGGAGAGGAGAGGTGGTTATTTCTGCGCGTGAGCCTAAGGTCTCGATTCTTTCAAAAGAAATACCACTCACTGAGTCAATTTCTTTCCTGCGGTATGCCTCAAATGCTTCTTCTTCGCTGGGATAAAAGCGAAGCGTAATGCGGGAGAGATATGGTTTCCCTTCTGTGTAATTCTTGAAAGGCTTTAGCGTGTAGTGTTCAGGAACCCCTGCCCGGTCTCTTTTTATTGATGCCACTTCATAAGATCCTGAGCCGATTGGGTCGCTGTTGAAGGTACTGAATGAGAAGTTTTCCGTATCAATACCTTCCCAAATATGCTTTGGAAGAATCCCAAGCGTTGTATTCTGCAAAAATGGGGCGTAGGGCTGGCGCAGTGTAAAGCGCACTTCTTTTTCGTTCACCTCTTCTACAAAGACACCATCCCAACTTGCTCTTCGCGGACTCTTAAGGCTTACATCTTGGGCTTTCTGTATCGTAAAGACAATATCCTCTGCGGTAACCGGTTCTCCATCGTGGAATGTCGCGCCGTCTTTTATGGTAAATGTGTACGTGAGTCCGTCGTCGGAAATAGCGTAATTCTCTGCGAGCTCCGTTTCCAAATTTCCTTCGGGGGTCGCTCTTAAGAGTCCTGAGTAGACAAGCGCCGTAAGATCACGGTCCGCATCAGAAATTGCGAGGAGGGGATTTATGAAGCGTGGGGACCCGACTATTCCTTCAGTGAGAGAGCCTCCTCTTGATGGGACTTCAACAAGAGAAGATGCGCTTACTCGCCAAAAAAGAAAAAGAGATGAACCAACAAAAAGAATAAGGAGAATTACAAAAAATAATCTCTCAAAGGGAGAAAGCGAAGCGATACTATCTCTCATCTCTCTTTCCTTCGGGATGTGGAAATGTCTCCCGAGGACGTCAGGTAATCGCAATTTCATTAATTAGTCTTTGTTATATATCTAGACAACTAGACAATAAGGAGTGCGAGAAATGCAGAGAGTGCAAGGAGAATGCCAAGCACAATTGTCGCATAAAAAAGCCACTTTTCAGCTCCTCGTCTCTTATTGTACGTACCGGCAAAATCACTTCCTCCAAAAGCTCCGCCGAGAGAAGACCCTCTTGTTTGCAGGAGGATACTCGCTACGAGGAGTACGGAAATCACAATCTGTGCGTACGGCAATATCGAAGTAAGAAATGCCATGTTGTTAGGGCTGAGTATAGCGCATAGATAACTCTCTTGCAAGAGCCCATTTGACCTCTCTCTGGGGAATCCCTATAATGCATCCACGAATTCTATTAGTAGCGTTAACAATATAGCTGTATGAAAAAAGGTAAAACAAGTATTATGCCTCTTGGCGACAGGGTTCTCGTACGGCCTTTTTCTGAAGATGAGAAAAGTAAGAAATCTCCATCAGGAATTATTATTCCTGATACTGTCGAGAAAGAACGATCTGGCGAGGGAGAAGTAATCGCTGTTGGTCCAGGCAAACGAGGAGACGATGGAAAAATAATCCCAATGGAGGTAAAAAAAGGAGACCATATACTTTTTTCTAAGTATGGCTACGAGGAAGTAAAGATGGAAGAAGAGGAATATTACATTATCAACGAGAGCAGTATCCTTGCAGTCGTCAAGTAAATGCCTAAACCCTACACCTTGGATAAATACCCTAAACCTTAATTACTAAACCCTAATTACTAAACATATGGCAAAAAGAATTATTCTTCATAAACAAGCACGAGAGGCACTTCTCGCTGGAGTGAGCGCAGTAGCTGATGCGGTGCGCGTCACACTTGGTCCCCGGGGACGCAATGTCGCGCTTGATAAGGGATACGGAGGCCCAACTATCACAAATGATGGTGTTTCTATTGCGCGAGAAATAACGCTTCCTGACAAATTTGAAAATATGGGAGCGGAAATAATTAAAGAGGTCGCGAATAAGACAAATGACAGCGCTGGAGACGGAACCACCACTGCTGTGGTGCTTGCTGATGCTTTGATTAAGGATGGCATGAAGCAGGTTGAGAAGGGAATGAATGTCATGGGAGTCCGCAGCGGAATTGAAAAAGCCTCTGCCTTTGTTGCTGAGACTCTCATCAACAAGCTTGCAGTGCCAATTAAGGGGAAAAGCGAAATCAGGCAGGTGGCAAGCATTGCCGCTGAATCCGAGGAGTACGGGAAAACGATCGCTGATACGTTTGAAAAGGTTGGAGAGGATGGCGTCGTGACTGTTGAGGAATCTCAATCCATTGGAATTGAATCTGATGTGGTAAAAGGGCTCGAGTTTGACAGAGGATATGTATCTCCTTACATGATTACAAACTCAGAGCGCATGGAAGCGGAGTATAAAGATGTCCCAATTTTGATTACAGATAAGAAAATCTCCTCGCTTCAGGAGATTCTTCCACTCCTTGAGAAAATTGCTCAGAGTGGGAAAAAGGATTTGGTACTTATTGCCGATGATATTGAAGGTGAAGCGCTCGCAACATTTGTGGTAAATAAGCTTCGAGGAGCGTTCAATGTGCTTGCGGTGAAAGCGCCCGGATATGGTGATCGGAAGAAGGAAATGCTCCAAGATATTGCGATAACAACCGGAGGCCAAGTAGTGACTGAAGATCTTGGAGTAAAGCTTGATAGCGTTGAGCTTTCAATGCTTGGAAAAGCAAATCGCGTTGTGTCCACAAAAGAAAATACGGTGATTGTCGGCGGAAAGGGGAAGAAGGCAGACATCGAAGAGCGCGTTTCTCAACTTCGAAAACAGCTTGAGATGAATGATTCAAAATTTGACAAGGAGAAGCTTGAGGAGCGTATTGGAAAATTGACTGGCGGTGTTGCTGTTATTCGAGTTGGCGCGGCAACAGAGACTGAAATGAAATATCTGAAGTTGAAGCTTGAGGACGCCGTCAATGCGACTCGAGAGGCGATTAAGGAGGGCATCGTGCCAGGTGGTGGCGTCGCGCTCGTGAAGGCGCAAAAGAAACTCGAAGAATGGCTTGACGCAAATAAGGACCTCACGGAAGACGAGCGAGCGGGAGCGGAAATTCTCTGTGATGCGCTTGAAATTCCCCTGCGGCAGATTGTAATGAACGCTGGAAGAGAGGATGCTTCAACGATTGTTGAAGAAATAAGGAGGTCGCGCGGAAATTCAGGATATGATGCGCGCGGGGATGAAATGGTGAAGGATATGATTGAAGCGGGTATTATTGACCCTGTAAAAGTAACGCGCTCTTGTGTTGAGAATGCGGCAAGTGCTGCGGCAATGCTCCTTACGACGGAAGCTGCGATTGCTGATGAGCCTGAAGAGAAAAGAGGAGGAGAGGCTGGCGGCATGCCGGACATGGGAGGCATGGGCGGAATGATGTAACAATCCCGCCGCTGTCGCGGCGGGCGCGGATCGACGCAGACATCACGCAGACATCACGCAGACAGTCGCGGACGGTCGCACAAATCCGCCGAAAGGCGGATTTTTGCGTAAAGAAGCTCTCTCAATAAGACTTTCTTCAAGACTTTCCTTTTCATTCGACCTTCAGTATACTGAAAACTATATCGATAACCTAAAAGCTCTAACCTAACGGCTAAAAGCTCATCTATGACAATTCTCACCTATATCATTCTCGGCATCTTCGGAGCCCTTGTGCTCTGGAGTGTTTGGGCGTACAACAACTTCGTAAAACTTATCAATCGTGCGCAAGAAGCATGGGCTGACATAGATGTGCAGTTAAAGCGCCGATACGACCTCATCCCTAATCTTGTTAATACGGTGAAGGGGTACGCCGCGCATGAGCGGGGGACGTTTAATGAGGTCACTGAAGCACGCACGAAAGCAACACAGATTCACGTGGATCCGTCGAATGTGACGCCAGAGCAAATTGCTGCCATGGCGGGTGCTGAGTCGGCACTTACGCAATCTCTTGGGAAACTGCTTGCGATTGCAGAGAACTATCCTGATCTTAAGGCAAGCGAAAACTTTCTTGAGCTTCAGAGAGAGCTCTCTGACACGGAGAATAAAATCCAAGCGGCGCGTCGCTTCTACAACACCAACGTACGCGATTTGAACACGGCGCTTGAATCTTTTCCACAAAATGTAATCGGAAATATGTTTAAGTTTGAGGCACGCGAGTTCTTTGAGCTCGATGAGGCAGAAGCTGCTGCGAAAGAGCCAGTCGGCGTGAGCTTTTAGTGGATAGGTTATAGGAAGTAGGTAACACTGAGACTCTCGGTTCCTAGTTCCTTAGACCCTAAATCCTATATCCTAGTCCTATGGCAAACTTATACAAACTGCAGGATGGCAATGTGCGTAAAACGTGGTTTCTATTGATCACGTTCTTCATCGTTGTCATGGGACTTGGTTGGGCGGCAAGTTGGTATTTTGAAAGTCCGCTTATTCTCTATGGGGCAGTCGCGTTTGCCATTTTGATGAATGTTGGTTCGTACTGGTTTTCAGACAAAATCGTTTTGAAGATGTCAGGTGCGAATCCGGTAAAGAAAGATGAGCACCGAGAGCTCTGGAATATTGTTGAAAATCTTTCAATTACGGCTGGGCTTCCAATGCCAAAGCTCTATATTATCAACGATCCCGCGCCGAATGCATTTGCAACGGGACGCGATGAGAAGCATGCGGTCGTTGCGGTGACGAGCGGGCTCCTTTCAATGCTTGAGCGAAACGAGCTTGAGGGGGTAATTGCCCATGAGCTCTCCCACATTAAGAATCGCGATATGCTCGTGATGACGGTTGTCGTGGTGCTTGTCGGATTTGTGGTGCTTCTTTCTGATTTCTTTATTCGCATGTCTTTCTTTGGCGGGGGAGATCGTGATAATAAGCTCGGCATAGTGATGATTATTGCGGGTGTTGCACTTGCGATTCTCTCTCCGGTTATTGCAAAACTTATCCAGCTTGCTATCTCAAGGAAACGCGAGTATTTAGCTGATGCTTCAGGCGCTCTCCTCACACGTTATCCGGAAGGTCTCGCATCAGCACTTGAGAAAATTTCTTCATACAACGCGCCAATGAAGCGTGCAAATCATGCAACCGCGCATCTCTTTATCTCAAATCCATTTGGGGGAAAGAACATGAAGGGGTTTGTGAATAAGCTTTTTCTCACACACCCTCCAGCACAAGAGCGCATCGCGGCACTCCGCGGGATGCAGTAGTTTTTTGTTGAGGTACTCCTCATAGAGGTTCTCCATAAAACTCCTTATCTTTCTCTGTCTTTTTTTTTGTGCCGTTAACCCTCGCTCGGAGGTATATTTCCAATATATTGGAAATAGTACAAATGACACAAACTATGTTAGAAAAGACGGGTCTTTTGTTCCAACGGGAGGGGTCGCTCGGCGGCCTTGCAGAAAAAAAGCTCTAGTCTGGGGGAGATGCACAACGAGGGAGGCACGCATAAGCGGAGCCGCCCTTTGACTTTTTTTGAAAAATATTATATAATATAATAGAATCTGAACATTAGGAGACAAACGTTGGAACACGATCCACAAACGCTCGAGGAAGCTCGCGAAATCATTGCCGAGCAGAGGCGTGAGATCGAGGAGCTTCGCAGGAAGGCTCTCACTGATGATCTGACGAAGCTCTCAGTTCGCGCTTACGCGAAAGCTCGACTGGAGGAACTCCTGAGCGAGTTCTCGCGGTACGGACAGCGCTCCGCGTCTATCATCTTCGTTGATGTTGATCACTTCAAGGAAATCAACGACGAAGTGGGGCATAACGGCGGTGATGAAGTGCTTCGCCAAGTAGCGCAAGTTCTTCGTTCAAAAGTGCGGCCGAGTGACGTTGTCGCACGTTGGGGTGGGGAAGAATTCGTTCTCGTTCTTCCTGGGGCTACCTCTGAGCAGGCCGAGGTTCGCGCAGAGGTTCTACGGGAGCTACTGAAGAATATCCACTTTGGCTTCAATCCAGACCTTCGAGTCACCGCAAGCTTCGGGGTCGCTTCTGCTCGCAAAGGTGACACCGTGGATCGCATCGTTGGGCGAGCTGACACCGCGATGTACTCGGCAAAGCAGGCGGGCCGAAACCGCGTTTGCGTCGCCGAGTGATCGTGCGCTGACGAGAACTTTAGAGTGGCGAGGTGAAATACCCTCGCCACTCTTTCTTTTTATGGTATAACTTCAGGAAATGGAGGGGTCGCATAGTGGTCTAGTGCACCGCCTTGGAAAGGCGGCATACCTTTACGGGTATCGCGAGTTCGAATCTCGCCCCCTCCGCCTTCGGTCCGCCGAAGCGGACCTACGGCGTGACGAAGTCCGCTAGTAGGTTCGCGAAGGCGACCTTCGCTACCAAAATATGTATTATGTTTATTCTCTAAAATGCAAAGACGGATATTACATCGGCTGTGCTGATAATATTGAAGAACGATTAGAAAGGCACCAGAAAGGACACGTGCCAGCAACAGCAAATCGTTTGCCCGTAGAACTTGAATTCTATTTCGCAACTGAAGACAAATACAAAGCCTTTGAATTTGAGAACTACTTAAAATCTGGGTCCGGTAGAGCATTCTTAAAGAAACATTTTTAAGCTACTTTCTAAAACCAAAAGTGATAAAGTGAGTGAACCCTCCTTGATCCGGCGAAGCTTTAGCGAAGTTGAAAGAGAGATTCGAACGGCGGAAGTTTTATATACATTTTCTGGGTGTGCTAAACTATCCTGCACATGCAGACAAAAACTTTTCGTTTTTTAATTCTTTCTCTTCTTGCTCTCTCTGTTCTTGGGGGAGGAGTGGGAAGCTATTTCTGGTTTTTTGAGAGAGGAGAAGAGGCGATTGCCTATCAAACACCCGAAGAAGCGGATTCATACGTGCGCTTTGATATGGAAGCATACGACATAATCAAAGAGCACTATTGGCAAAGCGCGAGTGATGGGGATCTTGCGGGTCTCTTTGAGCTCTCTCTTGAGAAAGCCTCGGGAGAGGATGCAACACTCGCAACTTCAACGAGAAGCGGTGTTGCAGGAATGTTAAAGGTAGCTTTTGATAAGAAGGAAACTGCCGAAGAAAAGAAAGAGCTTGCAGTGCAAACTCTTATAGTCGCACTCCACAACCTTGCCCCGCAAGGAAGAAGTGGCCTGCTTTCGCAAAAAGAAGAAACAGCACTTCGTGATCGTGTCGCAAACATAAATCCAAACTCAAATCTCTACCAAGCACTCGACATCAAGGAGGGTGCGAGCCAGGCCGCAGTAGAGGAAGCGTTTCAAAAGAAAAAAGAAGAGCTCTCTGAAGATGGATCGCCTGAGGCAAAAGAAAAACTTGCTCAAGCAAAATACGCACAAGAAGTGCTTTCAGATGAAACGACAAAAAAAAATTATGATGAGCAGAAAATAGAACCCACGGTATTTACTCGAATATATGGGAGCGATACGCTCTATGCGAATTTCATAAAAATTTCTCCAACAACACTCCAAGAGTTTGTGAGTGATGTTGTTACCGAAACAAATGAGCAAAAGCTCGCTCACCTGATTGTTGATTTTCGCGGGAACGAAGGAGGGGCACTTGATTTTGCACGCTACTTTCTTGGCGTGTTTGTTGGACCGAATCAATACGCGGCTGATCTCTTCCACCAAGGAGAACGAGAAGCCGAGCGTACTCCAGAGCAAATTCCTGTTGTTGCCGAACTCAAACAATTTGAGGAAATCGTTTTTCTCACAGACGAGCACACGCAATCAACAGCAGAACTCACGGCCGCAATTTTCAAACGCTTCAGCTTGGCGACTGTTGTGGGGACAAAGACAAAAGGGTGGGGGACGGTTGAGAATACCTATCCGATTGAAACAGAAATTGCCGAGGGCGAGAAGTATTCACTCTATCTTGTAAATAGTCTTACGCTTCGTGATGACCAGCAGCCAATTGAGGGGAATGGCGTCATCCCGCATGTGTCAATTGAAGAGAAGGGCTGGGAAATGAGGCTCCTTGAGTATCTTGACTCGCGCTCTTTGCGCTCTGCGGTAGCAGAAGCACTCTCAAAAGAGCCACAGAAATAAGATATGAAAGAAGAATTTTTTAAAAATCTCACGCCAGAGCAGAGGGCAATTTTGGAAGATAGAGGGACGGAAGTTCCATTTAGCGGAGAATTTTTAAAGCACAAAGAGGATGGCACCTATGTATGCGTCGCGTGTGGCACGCCGCTTTTTTCTTCGGATGCAAAGTTTGATTCCGGTTCCGGGTGGCCTTCATTTTATGATGTGATTGAAAAAGGGAATGTTGAGCTTAAAGAAGATTTCTCGCATGGCATGAACCGCACGGAAGTAATTTGCAAAACGTGCGGCGGGCATTTGGGACATCTGTTTTTTGATGGCCCAAAGCCGACAGGAAAGCGCTTTTGTATCAACTCCATGGCTTTAGACTTTAGGAAAAAAGAGGAGTAGTATAGGCGTATAGCTAATGTAGATAATCACTATGGCACTCGATATTGTATTTGATGTGAACTTCCTTGCGGTGATACTTGCCGCGCTCTCAGCAATGGCGCTTGGGTATGTATGGTATCTCCCGGGTATTTTTGGGACGGTTTTTTCGGAAGGACTTTGCTTGAGTGAGGAGAGGCAAGAAGAATCAAAGAAGCTGGGAATGCTTCGGAATTTTGTTTATGGATTTGTTTCATCGCTCATTACGGCGTACATGCTCGCTGTGTTTATCGCAACATTCAGCGAAGGCACACTTGGATCCGCACTTATACTCGGTTTCTTAATCTGGGCAGGTTTTATTGCAACAGTAATGAGCAATCAAACGTCATGGGAGGGAAGACCTTTCTGGTTTTACTTCAACAACGCATCCTTTCAGCTCGTCTTGCTTCTCTTCATGGCACTCATTATTGTACTTATAGGGTAGAAAATGGAGAAGATCCTCATCACATCGCTTGTTGGCATTGTTCTTATTTTGACGGGAGTGTATGTAGTTATGAAGAATGACAGAGGTGCGCCTTTTGTTTCTGGTGAGGTGAATTTAAAATCAATTTTTCTTGGGGAGATACTTCTCCTTGTTGAAGTTGCCGATTCAGAAGAAGAAAGAAGGCGGGGACTCTCTGGGAGAGAAAATCTTTCTCACGGAAGGGGAATGCTCTTTGTGTTTCCTGAGCCAGGAAAGCATGGCATATGGATGAAGGACATGCTGTTTTCTCTTGATATCTTGTGGCTTGATGAAGAAGGAAAGATTGTCACGATTGCAGAAAATGTAACAGCGGATTCTTATCCTGAAGTATTTCAATCCGGAGAAGATGCGCTTTATGTACTTGAGATGCGCGCGGGGTTTGTGGATGATCTTTCAATTGAGGTGGGGCATAAGTTTGATCTTTCTACAGTTGAGAATTAGTCAAACGTAATTAAGAACTCTTATGCTTGATTGTTATGATATATCATAACAACTTTTCCCTTTGTCACTTATCTCGACATCCACCGTGTAATTAACAGCCGTGAAAATTATTAAGGTAAACCAAATAGAAAAAGCCCGCCTTATGGCGGGCTTTTTCATGTCCTTGTTCATACCGATAAGCCGAATTCTGTACCGATTTTGCCCACCGAAGGTGGCTGCAAAATCGAGTACCCTGAGTGTATCGAAGGGTTGCCCCTCGACTTCGCTCGGGGCGCTCAATCTTTGCAACTGCCTACGGCAAGCAAAATTGACGGTAATCATTTATCTGCCTCGTCTGTTACCAGACGGGTCAAGCGGCACTCCCAGCCGTAGTTTTGTATTCCAGAATGTTTTTCAATATGGCTCTGGCTCACAAAACTACGGCTGGGCACGGCCTTGCACTCAAGTAAGGATTTAGCCGTTTCAGCTCTTTGGTTACCCAAAAAGATACTCCATATAGGAACCCCTTTCCTTTCGGTCTGGGCGTCTCTGCTCGCACCTCTCGGATTGCTCCGGACGGGTGTTACCCGCTACTTGGCTCCCTGCTAAGCAGGGGAGTGTTCGGACTTTCCTCCCCATGAGATAATTATGCGCCATGTCTTATACATAGTACATCGTACACAATTATCTCACGGGGCGATTACCTGGTATGAACTTGTTATATTATGCCATAAAAAAAAATGTATATCAAGTCTATTCTCCACATTGGTATCTTGACCTCTTGGTTGGTATACTATTTCTCAATTAGCTTGTTAGAAAGAAATATGTCAGAAGAAAAAACCCTCTTAAACCGACTCGGCCTCTACGGCATTCTTGGTCTTATTTTTATTCTCCCGATTCTCTTTTTCCCGTCAGGAATTGTTGGGGTGCAGTTTGCGAAAGTTTCGTTTTTTGCGTTTGTAGTACTTCTCTTGCTTGCACTCTTTATTGTGATGCGTTTGAAGGAGAAAAACTTCGCACTCTTTAAATCGCCCCTTTTCTATGCGGCGTGGGGAATTCCACTTGCGTATCTCGTCTCTTCACTCTTTGCAGAGAATGTGAGGCTTTCGCTCTTTGGAGATTCACTTGGAACAGACACGTTTGCGTTTATGCTTCTTGGAGTTCTCGGTCTTTCCCTTGTGCTTTCGTACCTGCGAACTCGCATGGATATTCTGAAGGCGTATTTGGCACTCCTCGGGGTTGCATTTTTAGTCGCACTCTTCCATATCATTCGGCTTATCTTTGGTCCGGAAGTGCTCTCATTTGGCATATTTACCGATCAGACGGCGAATCTCATTGGTTCATGGAATGACTTGGCGGTTTTCTTTGGTCTTGTGACCATTCTCTCAATGCTCTTTTTGACTGCCGCTCAAGGAGTGTTCCGTTATATTCTTGGAGCCTCGATCGCACTCTCTCTCTTTTTTCTCGCACTTGTAAACTTCAATGCAGTGTGGTGGATTGTCGGGATTTTCGCACTCGGAAGTTTTGTTCATTCCATAGTTGGAAAGGGAAGTGGAAAAGCATTTTCATTCGCATCGCTTTTTGTTCTTACTATCTCTATTGTGTTTCTCTTTGGGAACCTTGTTTTTACAACAGGATCTCCAGGAGAATTTCTCTCATCGGCGTTCAATATTTCACAACTTGAAGTACGCCCGTCTTGGCAGAGCACCGTTGATATAGCAAAGGCGACCTATCAGGATGGGTATCTCTTTGGCTCAGGACCAAGCACCTTTACCAATCAGTATCTTCTTCACAAGCCTGAGGGGATCAATCAAACAGTCTTCTGGAACACTGATTTCCGGTTTGGAATAGGTCTGATTCCAACCTCCTTTATCACAACTGGCGTTATTGGGGGGCTCGCGTGGATTCTTTTCTTTGGAATGCTTCTTTATGTTGGATTTCGTGAACTTATCCTACGAGGAACAGAGGACGCGGTGGGGTACCATATTATGCTCTCCACATTCCTTTCCTCGGTGTATTTGTGGGCATTGACCATCCTTTATACGCCGAGCTCGGTTATGGTCCTCTTTGCCTTTCTTATGACAGGGCTCTTCCTTGTTTCTCTAAGAAAGTATAGCGGTGGGGAGAAACAATGGGTCGTCTCTTTCTCGGAGAATCCTCGGTTTGGATTCGTAGTGGTACTCCTTCTTGTCGTGGCTTTCTTGGGAAGCACTATCTCGATTTTCGGCGTTTCCCAAAGAGTGCTTGCTGAGGTTGCATTCGGGCAAGCTCGCATTGCCGCAAATGCGGGGAATTTCAGAGATGCGTTAGAGTCACTCAATCGCGCGCGCTCATTTGGTGAGAGTGAGCGCTTTGAGCGCTTCGGTGTCGCACTTGAAGTACAGAGGCTCTCCGAGCTCCTAAATACTCCTAATATACCGCAAGCGCAAGCACAGTCCCGCTTTCAGAGCATTTTCGGGGAAGCGATTGCTTCAGCACAAAGAGCAATTAACTTAAATAATGCAAATTATCAAAACTGGGGAACACTCGGAAGCGTGTACCAAGCAGTCGTTCCGTTGCAGATCACTGGCGCGTATGAAAATGCCGCTCGTGCCTACGATGAGGCAATGACACGAAATCCGAGGAGTCCGGCTCTCTCCCTCACGCGCGCTCAGCTTGAAGCGGCAAGAAACAATTTTGCAGAGGCTGAACGTTTTGCGCAAGAGGCAGTTACAAAGAAGAACAATTACACAGCCGCTGTTTTCCTTCTTTCTCAAATCCAAGTTCAACGTGGAGATACGCAGGCGGCAATCCGCTCGGCTGAGCAAGCAGCACTTCTTGCACCGAATGATCCTGTTGTTTTCTTCCAAGTCGGCGTTCTTAACTACAGCGCGAATAATAGTACGAATGCAATCGGAGCTCTTGAGCGAGCTGTTGCGCTCAATACTCAGTACTCAAACGCGCGCTACTTCCTTGGTCTTTCCTATTATCGGGTAGGAAATACACAAGCAGCGATCAATGAGTTTGAGCGTATTGAAGAGCTTAATCTTGATAATCAAGACGTAAAGGACATTCTCGCTCGTTTGAGAGCGGGGGAAGAGCCTCTCCCGGGATTTTCGAGGGATGATGAGGAACTCCCAGAAGAGCTTCCGCTTGAGCAAGAGTCTTAAAAGTAGTTATGGTACGACGAGCATTTAACCTTTTGTATCGAGAGGTACGCGGCCTACACGAGGCCGCGTACCTTTTAGGTTTATTTGCGCTCTTCTCGCAAGCGCTCGCGCTGATACGTGACAGAGTTTTTGCCCATTATTTCGGAGCAGGAGCAACGCTCGATGTCTACTACGCCGCGTTCCGTATTCCGGATCTCATTTTTGTGGGTATTGCTTCTCTCGTATCGGTGTATGTGCTTATTCCGTTTCTCTCAGAGAGACTTCTTGAATCAAAAGAAAAAGCGCGTGAGTTTCTCTCTTCTGTATTTTCTTTTTTCGCCCTTCTCATTATAGGGGTGAGTGTTGTTGCGTTCTTTCTTGTGCCATATCTTGCTGAAGCGCTCTTTCCTGGGTTGAAAGGCGGCGGAACACTTGATGATTTAATTCTTCTTACTCGCATCTTGCTTCTGCAGCCGATTTTGCTTGGTTTCTCAAGTCTTTTTGCGAGTGTCACGCAAGTGCATCATCGTTTCATTCTGTATGCAACGAGTCCGCTTTTCTACAACCTTGGGATCATTTCAGGAGCGATTTTTCTCTTTCCGGTATTTGGCATCGCGGGGCTTGGAATGGGGGTTGTACTTGGCGCATTCTTTCATTTGGCGATTCAGCTTCCGTTCCTCTTTGAGGAGAGACTCTCTCCTTTACTAAAGGTTCCGGATTTTAAACTTATTGGGGAAGTGTTTGCGCTTTCTCTTCCTCGCACGATTGCACTTTCAGCAGGCCAGATAACGCTCCTCTTTTTGGTCGCGTTTGCCTCTTTGCTTCAGCCTGGGTCAATTGCCATTTTTAGCTTCTCCTATAACTTGCAAAGTGTCCCGCTCATGGTTATCGGGGCAAGCTACTCGGTTGCAGCATTCCCAACTTTGGCACGACTTTTCTCAGAAGGCGATAGGGAGAGATTTTTCCTCCATGTGTCAACTGCACTTAGACATATTTTATTTTGGTCGCTCCCGATTATTGTGCTTTTTATCGTGCTTCGCGCACAAATTGTTCGCGTGATTCTCGGGTCTGGAGCGTTTGATTGGGATGACACGAGGCTTGTCGCCGCGGGACTCGCACTTTTTGTCATCTCTCTTGCCGCGCAAAGCGTTGTACTCTTACTTGCGCGTGGATACTATGCCGCAGGTAATACCATGAAGCCGCTTGTGGTAAACGTGCTTTCCTCTTTTGTTTCGCTTCTCTCCGCGTATCTTCTTATGAAAGTATTTCTTAGTAATGATGCGTGGAGGGAGTTTTTCGAAGTATTTCTTCGCGTTGAGGGAATACCAGGGACCGCGGTGTTGATGTTGCCACTTGGCTATTCCATTGGTATGACATTGAATGCAGTTATTCTTTTTGCTCTGTTTCGTCAGGATTTCAAGCGGCGATCGCTTGTTGTACTCTCTTCTCTTTGGAGGAGCGCGCTTGCAGCATTGCTCGCAGGTATCGTCTCGTATGCAACACTCCGCGTACTTGATGGTTTCCTTGATCTAAATACTTTTGTTGGGATTTTTACCCAAGGCTTTACTGCGGGAGTACTGGGGCTTATCTCTGGGGGGTGGCTTCTTTATCTTGTTGAGAGCAAAGAATTCAAGGAAGCTTTCGACTCCGTGAAGGGACGTTTCTGGAAGCGAAACACCATTGCGGGGCACGATCAGGAGCTGTAGTATCACTACACAATGAAAATTCGTAACTTCTCCATCATCGCCCATATTGACCACCCCGATACCAGAGCAAAGCTCGGTACGGGGCGAGACTCAGTATTTCGGTATAAGCAACTCGTATGACCCATATTCGGAATTTTTCTATTATTGCTCATATTGACCATGGAAAGTCGACACTTGCTGATCGGATGCTTGAGGTAACTGGTACTATTGAGAAGCGAAAAATGAGAGAACAGACGCTTGACGTGATGGAGCTTGAGCGTGAGCGGGGGATCACTATCAAGCTCGCCCCTGTTCGGATGATGTATAGACCTGACAGAGGCGAGCTTGATCGCAGACACACGCAGACGAAGACGCAGAATCACGCTGACAAAGAGTTTCTATACGAGGATCTTACCTATAAAATCAGAGGTGCTGTTTTCGCCGTTCGCAAGGAGCTCGGACTTGGACACAAAGAGCAAGCATACCACAACGCATTAGAGATAGAGATGCGCAGTCTTGGGCTCTCATTTGAGAGTAGGAAGAATGTCTCTGTTTACTATGATGGCACACAGGTGGGGACCTATCAGCCCGATTTTATTGTTGAAGATAAAGTGCTTATCGAGCTTAAAGCACTACCGGAAATAGGCAAACCGCAAATGGAACAACTGTGGTCGTATCTAAAGGGGAGCACGTATAAACTTGCTCTGCTCGTCAACTTCGGTTCAAAGGATGTGGAAGTGAAGAGAGTAGTATACGACACGGCCCGCAATAATTCTGCGTCTTCTGCGTCAAGTCAGCGTGAGTCAGCGGGGGTGGCGGATCAAGTTGAGGAATATATCCTCAACTTGATCGACACCCCAGGGCATATTGATTTTTCTTATGAGGTGTCTCGCGCGCTCACTGCTGTTGAGGGGGCACTCCTCTTGGTTGACGCAACACAAGGCATCCAAGCGCAGACACTCACCACACTTGGGATGGCAAAGGATCTGGGTCTTGCAATTATACCGGTGCTCTCAAAAGTTGACTCACCAAATGCGCAAATTGAGTCAACTAAGGAAGAAATAATTAAACTTCTTGGGTGTGAGTTGGAGGATATATTGGAGACATCAGGAAAAACAGGACAAGGAGTTCCGGAGCTCCTCTCTGCAATTACACGAAGAGTTCCTGAGCCTCGCGGGAGTAAGGAGGATTTGCGGTCGCTTGTGTTTGACTTTGAATATTCAAATCATCGTGGGGTGATTGTGTATTCCCGCATCTTTGACGGAGAGGTGAAGAAGGGAGACAAGCTTATGTTTGCTGCGTCAAGAAAAAAGTTCACCGCTCTTGAAGTTGGTACCCTCGCACCTGAAGGGAAGCCAAAAGAATCACTTAGTGCCGGAGAAGTGGGATACATAGTCACAGGAATCAAAGAACCGGGCGTTGCATCTGTTGGTGATACTATCAAAGGAGAGAAAACAAACGCGGCTCCCTTGCCTGGGTATAAAGAGCCGAGCCCCGTTGTGTGGGCGTCGATTTATCCTGAAAGCCAAGATGATTTCTCTGTACTCTCCCAATCGCTTTCGCGGCTTCACCTTTCAGATTCGTCTCTCTCGTACGAAGAAGAAGCTTCAGGCATGCTTGGAAGAGGATATCGATGCGGTTTTTTGGGGATGCTTCACCTTGAAATTGTGACGGAGCGTTTGCGAAGAGAATTTGATTTGGATCTCATTGTAACAGCGCCGAGTATTACGTATGAAATTACATACCGAAATGGAAAAGAGGAAACTGTGTATACACCGACGAAATTTCCTGACCATGGAGGGGCACTGAAAGTGAGAGAACCTTGGGTTTTGGTTACGGTTATTACTCCCCCGGATTATGTGAACTCCGTACTCCAGCTTCTCTACGAGCATGAAGCGGAGATTGGTGATTCTGAAACATTTGGCGATGGGAGAACACTTATAAAGCTTTCAATGCCGCTTCGCGAATTGATGCGGAACTTTTTTGATAAGGTGAAGAGCATTTCTTCTGGTTTTGCCTCTATCTCATATGAGATAGAAGGGTCCCGTGAAGCGGATGTTGTGAGACTTGATATACTTGTTGCCGATGAAATCGTTCCCGCTTTCTCAAGAGTCGTTTCGCACAGAAGAGTCGAAGAAGAAGCAAAAGCAGTAGTTGAAAAACTTCACAGTATTCTGCCAAAGCAACTCTTTACGACCAAAATCCAAGCGAAAGCCCTTGGGAGAGTCATTTCCTCCAAGACGCTTTCGGCTTTAAGAAAAGATGTTACGGGGCACCTTTACGGAGGGGATGTGACCAGGAAGAAGAAGCTTCTTGAAAAACAAAAGAAAGGAAAGAAACGTCTTGGAGAGCGTGGCAAAGTCGACATCCCGCAGGATGTGTTTATGAAGATGGTCAAAACGGAAGGATGAAATCCCGTACTTCTGCATGTATTCAGCGCACGTATGCACCCGGAGTATAAATAAAAGTATGAATAAACTCACGATCGTGAGTTTATTCATACTTTTTCCAGAGCGGAAGTGTAGGTGTTTTCTCTAAGTGGAAAACGAATTAAAAGACCTGGTGTCCACCTGAAAAGACAGCAACCATACTTATAATGATAAGAATGGAGAGAACAATCCAGATTACTTTGAGAATTTTTTTGCCTCGTTGATCAAAAAGCATATCTTTTTCCTATATGATAAGCTATTCTAGCACGTATGTTTGAGTATTACGAGAAAAGACGGCTCAAGCGCCTTCTTTATTCAAAATCTGCGGTTGCTCTTCTTCTTGTCCTCATATTGCTTTTGGGGAGTGCCGTGTGGGATGCCTACGAGAAGGAGAAAATAACCAGAGAGAAGAGGAATTTAAGTGTCGCAGAGAAAGAGAAGCTTCTGGAGAGAAAAGAAGCGCTTGAAAATGAGCTTGAACGACTTTCAACGGAACGTGGGGTGGAAGAGGAGGTACGAAGCAAGTTTGATGCGGTGCGCGAAGGGGAGAAGATCATCGTACTTGTAAATGCAAAAGATCAAGGTGCTTCTGCTCTCAGAGAGGAAAAGCAGAACTTGCTTGAGCGCATCCGAGATTTCTTTGGAATATAGCGGGTTCATCCGCACACCAAGTTTACTATTGTAAATGCGGTGATTAGAATATAGAGACTTAGTGGACTGT
This sequence comes from Minisyncoccota bacterium, assembly GCA_040879605.1. GTDB lineage: Bacteria > Patescibacteriota > Minisyncoccia > Phycocordibacterales > JBBDKB01 > JBBDKB01. The sequence goes on along the minus strand of JBBDKB010000010.1, from coordinate 1,426 downwards.
TCCTGAACACCAGAATTGCTGTTGCAAGAAGATGAATTTTTACAGGAATGATAGCAAACTTGGTGTGCGGGTGTAGTTTACCCCGACACCAATTGTGGTGTTGTGCGGAGCACGCGGATATAGTTTAGTGGTAGAATAGGTGCTTCCCAAGCATCAGGCGAGGGTTCGATTCCCTCTATCCGCACCATATGAAATTTAGTAGTCTTTGGATTACAGAATTTCATATTGAATGAGCGAGAATCGAAAGGCGGACCCCTCACACGCAGTGCGTGTGAGGGGGAGCCCGGGTAGCTGAAATAGTTTGGGAAACTATTTCAGGGTTCTCATTTTATACGATATATCGTATAAAAATGAATTAGTGAGCTGACGCCGATTCTCGCTACCTGCACAATATGACATTACTTATTTGGACAATCGTTATACTACTTTTTCTTTTTGGACTGGCAGGAACCATCATTCCGGGGTTTCCTGGTATCTCGCTTATTTTTGGCGGCGTACTTCTTTATACAATTCTCAATGACTTTGAGGCCGTCTCTGTTTTGACTGTAGTGCTACTCGGTATTCTGACAGCGTTAACACTTCTTCTTGACTATCTCGCTGGGATTCTTGGCGCAAAAGCTGGGGGAGGAAGTTGGAAGGCTGCACTTGCCGCAGGAATTGGTGCGCTTATTGGAGGTTTTATCTTTGCGATTCCTGGCATATTAATTGGAGCGTTTTTAGGCGGGCTCTCTGGAGCGCTCCTTGAAGGGGCAACACGTGAAGGAGCGATGAAGGTAGCACTTTATTCCGCACTTGGAGTGCTTGGATCTGCGGTCTTTCAGTTTGTAATCGGAGTTACACTAATCGTTGTTTTCTTTATCGCACTCTTTTTCTAAGCCAGAAACAGATATGCTATACTGAGCAAACTTACGAATCACAATAGATCTCTATGGGAAAACAAGTAGAAGTTTACAGCACACCATCATGCCACTTTTGCCAACAGGTGAAAGAGTTTCTAACGGAGCATGATATTCCATACACGGAATATGATGTTGCGGCAGACGGAGAAAAGCGACAAGAAATGATTGAAAAGAGCGGGCAGATGGGAGTGCCTGCGGTGGTAATTGAAGATGATATACTTGTCGGGTTTGATAAGAAAAAGCTGACCGAACTCCTTGAAATTGAAGAGTAAAGAACAAACCCCTGCGTTGCAGGGGTTTGTTCTTATCTGCTAGAGTTACTCCACTAGCCCCTGTAGTCCTGACGCGTGAGCGGTCGGGACCCCGACCTTGCGTCGTGACTCAACGGGGGAGGTCAGAATTAGCCCCTGTAGTTCAACGGATAGAACTTCGCACTCCTAACGCGAGAATCTAGGTTCGACTCCTAGCGGGGGCACCGCGGTAAAAAGAAATACGCCTGAGGAGGCGTATTTCTTTTTAGAACGCAA
>JBBDKB010000009.1:0-1074 GCA_040879605.1 Minisyncoccota bacterium | reverse complement strand
TTTCCTCTCTTAACCACATCTTAAACGCCTTTAATTTGGCTTTGAATTTCTTCCTACTCGTTTTCCGCTTTATTCTGAACTTTCCGTTGCTGCCTTTACTGCAGTAATGAGTGAATCCAAGAAAGTCAAATGTTTTCGGTTTACCTAGTCCTTGTCTCTTGCTGTTGTCCGCCGCGAAACGACCAAACATCAGAATCTTGGTCTTTTCTTCCGCGATTTTCAAGCTGAATTTCGCTAGTCTCGTGACTAGGGCCTTGTAGAATCTTTCGGCATCCTCTTTGTACTGAAAGCAGCACACATAATCATCTGCATAGCGCACAATCTCCGCTTGTCCTTTACACGCCTTCTTCACAGCCACTTGGAACCATAAATCCAGCGCATAATGCAAATATATGTTAGCTAAAATCGGTGAAGCTATAGACCCTTGGGGAGTTCCTTCCTCTGTGTCTTCGTAAATCCCCTTCTCCATGATTCCAGCTTTGAGAAATTTGACGATCAGTCGTCTGAGATTGGGATCTTCAATTCGTAGTTCAATGAATTTCATGAGCCATTCATGATCTACATGTGTAAAGAAACCCGAGATGTCAGCATCTACCACATAACTGATTTTCCCTTTCTCTATGATGCGGTTTACTTCTTTTAGCGCATCATGGCAACTCCTTCCCGGTCTGAAGCCATAGGAATGATTTAGAAAATCTTGCTCGTAGATGGCTTGTAGGATTTTGTTAAGACCCAGTTGTACGATCTTGTCTTCGTAAGCGGGAATACCTAACGGGCGCATGCTTTTCTCGTCCTTGGGTATATACGTCCTTCTTACAGGCTGTGGTCTATATCCTTTCCTTTTCAACCGTTCCGCGAGATTTCGGATGTTTTCCTCTAGGTTTGCTTCATACTCCGCTTTCGTTACCCGATCGATTCCAGCTGCCTTGTTTCCGTCTAATTCCACATGGCATTGCAACAGCATTTCTTCATTGAGAAGATGATACAAGGATGTGAATCGCTCTTTCGGCTTCTCTTTCGCAATTTCTGCTATTCTTGCTAATTTCGTTTCCATTTGTGATCTACCCCTGTGTG
>JBBDKB010000008.1:31766-37172 GCA_040879605.1 Minisyncoccota bacterium | reverse complement strand
TTACTCCGTAACCCTTCAATAGCTTGGAAAACGCTACTCCCCTACTTCAAGTGGAGTGTCGAGAAGCTCTCGGATTGTGGAAACAGTTTTTTCAATATCCTCTTTTCTTGTCTCTTTCCCAAAAGAGAACCTGAGCGAACTTTTACTCTCTTCTCTATTCTTCCCTAATGCAGTAAGCACATAAGAAATTCCCTCTTCTCTACCTTGGCAAGCACTTCTTGTTCCACAAGCAATCCCTTTTCGATCAAGCCGCACTACGAGGAATTCAGCGTCAATTCCTTTTCCATTCCTCACAAGAGATATATTCACATTATTTGGGAGACGCTGTTTTTTGCTTCCGTTTATCCCTGCTTCAGGGATATCTCTTTCAAGAAGATTGTAGAAGTACTTTTGTAACTTCTCGGCATGCCTCTTGTGCTCTTTTTTCTTTTCTTCAACCTCCTTGAGCGCCTCAGAAAATCCTGCAACAAGTAAGAGATTTTCTGTTCCAGGACGCAGGGTGCCCTCTTGCCCTCCGCCGTAAAAGAGTGGCGAGAGAGAAACATTGTGATTTTTATAAAGAAGCCCAATCCCTTTTGGTCCATAAAGTTTTGCCGCATCGAGCGTTATAAGGTCAGCCCCAAGACCGTTTACTGAGAGAAAGAGTGGCGCCTGGCTTGCGTCAGTATGAAATACAAAGTTCCATCCTTTCCTTTTTGCTTTCCCGTTTGTTTTTTCCCTCGCTTTCACTTTTTTAAGTTCCGAAAGCGCACGAGCAATATCTCTGATAGGCTCTATTACTCCAACCTCCCCATTTGCATACATTACTGAAACGAGCACCGTCTCTTCCTTTACTGCATTTCGCACATCTTCAACGCTCACCTTGCCTTCTTTATCAACAGGAAGGTAAGTGACCTCGGCGCCTTCTCTCTCTAACTCAAAAAAACACTCAAGAACTGATGGGTGCTCGATCGCTGTAGTTACCGCGTGCGCACTTCCACCTTCCGCAAGCGCCTTGCGCACAACTCCAAGAATTGCAAGATTATTTGATTCCGTTCCTCCTGAAGTAAAGATGAGTTCGGAAGAAGATAGAAGGAGTGTTTTTCCTATTGAGTCACGGGATTCCTTGAGAAGTTTTTTTGCTTCAGTTCCCTCCCCATGCACGGAGCTTGGATTTCCATACACATCTTTTACTTCCTCCATTCTCTCCCACACCCTCAAAGACAGCGGGGTTGCTGAAGCATAATCAAGATAAATTCGCTTGTTGCGAGTAAAAAACATATAGTCAGTGTAGCGGTTTCCTCTTTTTTTGTCTTGTATTCTTTGCTATACCACTGTTTGTTCACTTCTCTAGCACTTCCCGAAACGGAAACATTTTTGTACTATAGACCCATTCGCGTATGCAACTGCCTTTTCTTATAGATGAAGTACTCGCACTCCTCATTCTTGGTGGAACTGTTTTATTGCTTCTTATTTGGGTTATCCGACTTGAATGGCGCCTCTCCCAGCTCACCAAAGGAAAAGCGGGTAGGAGTCTTGAGGAATCAATTATTGAGCTCATGAGAAGTGAGAGAGAGTTCCAAGCTTTTAAGAGCGAGATCGAAAACTATTTGAAAGAGGTGGAACGAAGGTTGAAAAGAAGCATCCAGCGCATCGAGACGATACGCTTTAACCCATTTAAAGGAACTGGGGATGGAGGAAACCAGAGTTTTTCAGCAGCGTTTTTGAATGAGGAAGGAGATGGGGTAATTATCTCGAGCTTGCATGCGCGCGAGAGAGTCAGTATATTCTCAAAACAACTTAAAGAATTTACCTCCTCACATAGTTTGAGCGACGAGGAGCGCCATGTCATCGATGAGGCGAAAAAGAAGCTCCGAGAATAGAGAGACAGGGAAGAAGTAAAACATGACGTATGACAGAAAAAATACAAGATACTATAGAGCGCCCTCCGGTAGTTGCAATCATGGGGCACATCGATCACGGCAAGTCGACGCTTCTTGACTATATTCGCGCTACAAAAGTAGTTGAAAAAGAAGCGGGAGGAATCACCCAGCATATCTCCGCATACGAGGTGGTGCACAAAAAAGAAAGTGGTGAGGAAAAAAAGATTACTTTTCTTGATACTCCTGGTCATGAAGCGTTTTCCAAAATGCGCTCACGAGGAGGAAAGGCGGCTGATATTGCGATTCTTGTTGTATCTTCAGAAGATGGGGTGAAAGCGCAAACACTCGAAGCACTCTCCTCAATCAAGAATGCCGGTGTCCCTTATATCGTTGCTCTTACAAAAATTGATAAGCAAAACGCAAACGTTGAACGGGTGAAGCAGAATCTCCTTGAGAATGAAATCTATCTTGAAGGATTTGGCGGCTCGATCCCCTACGTTCCTGTCTCATCAAAAACAGGGGAAGGCATCCCAGAGCTTCTTGACATGCTTCTTCTTGTCGCCGAGCTTGAAGAATTTAAAGGAAGTCCAGAGAAACTTGCCGAGGGAGTGGTGATTGAATCGAATCGTGATCCGAAACGCGGAATAGTCGCTACTCTTGTTATAAAAGACGGGACACTCAAAAGCGGGATGTTCATCGTTGCTGGAGAAGCTCTATCCCCTGTGCGTATTTTTGAAGACTTCAATGGAGAGTCCATCAAGGAGGCGACATTTTCTGCTCCAGTACAGATTGTCGGGTTCGATGAAGTTCCCCCAGTTGGAGCGCCATTTAAAGCGTGCCACACAAAGAAAGAAGCAGAGGCTCTGAAAGGAGGAATTGAGAGAGTGACTTCTTCGGAAGAAAAAAATGATGAAAATAAAAAAGTTATTCCTCTTGTCATCAAAGCTGACGTGCTTGGATCCCTTGAAGCAATCGAGTATGAGCTTGAAAAAATGAAAAGCGACCGTATTTCGCTCCGCGTCCTTCACCGAGGAGTGGGAGCAATTACTGAAAATGATGTACAGATACTAAGTGGAAGTGATAATGGGATTATTGCCGGTTTCGGAGTTGATGCTGATTCAGCCGCAAAAGAGTACGCGGAGCGTCTCTCTTTACCCATTGGGACTTTCTCAATTATCTATGAACTTAGTGAGTGGATTGGAAAAATGGCAAAGGAGCGCACTCCGAAAATGAAAGTTGAGGAGTTAACCGGAGTTGCAAAGATTGTAAGAACTTTCAGCGCGGTGAAGGAAAAGCAAGTTGTTGGAGGGAAAGTGCAAAGCGGCGTACTTAAAGTAAAAGAAACAGTGAACATCACTCGCCGGGAAAATAAAGTGGGGACAGGTGTTATCTTAAACCTCCAACAGCAGAGAGCGGAAACGAAAGAAGTTTCAGAGGGACAGGAATTCGGAGCACAAATTCAGTCAAAAATAAGCATCGCACCCGGCGATGTAATTGAAGCATTCATTGTAGTTGAGAAGTAATGAGCGAACGGCAAGAAAAAGTGAGCGAGGAAATTGCGCATTTGGCCGCGCAATTTCTTGCAAGGGAATCAAATAGACGATCTCTTATTACCGTCACTCGATCAGAAATTTCCCCTGACTTAAAACAGGCGACAATTTATTTCACTGTGCTTCCAGAGGAAAAAGAGAAAGACGCGCTCCACTTTCTTATGCGCAAGAGAAGCGATGTTCGTAAGCACATAAAGGAGCACACCAAGCTGAAAGCACTTCCTTATATTGATTTTGCCATTGACCAAGGGGAGAAAAACCGTCAGCATATTGATACACTTTTACAAGAAAGCTGATATTGCAGTTTCGTTCATTCCCACCTATACTTCTCTACATGGGCGTGAAGTATTCTGTGAACGAGAAGTTTTTTGAAAGATGGAACGTGGGGATGGCGTACACGCTCGGTTATATTTATGCCGATGGGAGCCTAGAATGTTCTCCAAGCATTAGGGGGAAGTACCTCAGAATCACAAGCACGGACAAAGAGAGAATAATCGCTTTGAGAAACCTGATGGAGTCACAGCATAAAATCTATCGAATTGCACAAAATACATACAGCGGGAAACAAAGATACTTGCTACGTATTGGAAACTCTTTCCTTTATGATTCGTTGGTGAAACACGGACTCCATCCAAAAAAATCCTTAACCATAAAGATGCCTGAAATACCGGATCTCTTCCTTAAGGATTTCGTGAGGGGGTACTTTGATGGTGATGGGTGCGTGTCGATCGAGTATGGAAATGGAAAAAAGAGACAGAAAATACTAAAGCGCATTGGAATTATATTTACTTGCGGCAGCAAGGACTTTCTTAGAGTGCTCGAAAAACAATTGAGACAGGGGGCGGGAGTTGGAAAGAGAGAAATTTATACTGCAAGCAGATGCTACCAGCTTAGATACAACACTGAAGACAGTGTCACACTATTCAAGTTTCTCTATCATGGCGTAGAAATGGAACACTACATGAGAAGAAAGAGAAATATTTTTGCAGACTATTTTGAAAAGCGTCCTAAGCGAGTTGATAAGGAGATCAAAAGCATATTAGAATGCACTGAGGGCCCAGTGGTGAAGAGGTAACACAGCGATCTGCAAAATCGCTATGCGCGGGTTCGATTCCCGCCTGGGCCTCATGGATTAAGAAAGATATATAATGCCCGGGTGGCGGAATAGGTATACGCGCGAGACTTAAAATTTCGTGATCGCAAGGTCGTGTGGGTTCGATTCCCACCCCGGGCACAAAACAGTAGAGTAGAAGATAAAAACATAAACCCTCTGTGTACAAGTGGAAGAACAAACTATACGATATATCGTATAGTTCACCCATGCCTCATATTTCAAAACATCGAGTCAAAGAAAAAACTTTAAAAGATATCGATGCTCTGCTCATCGCGCTTTTGAGGGAGACAACCCCAAGAACACGCCGGATGGTGCTTAGTGAGATTTTGACTGACACAGAACGACTTATGCTCGGTAAGCGACTTGCAATGCTCCAACTGATCGAGCGTGGTATTTCTACATACCACGTAAGTAATTTACTTCGAATGAGTCCTTCAACAGTTGAACGATTCGAATCGAAAGTGCGATTGGGAAAATATCGGAAAACAAGAGAATGGCTTAGGTCGTATCGAAGTCTTCATCCCGCGATTAAAGGTCTTCTGGATTTTGCCGCTATTCCTTTCGAAGCTCGGCGAAAAAACTTAACCAAAATCATCAACGAACAATTTTAATGTTTGCTGTTTCTTGCACAAAAAATAATGAAAAGCTTAAATCGAAACTATACGATATATCGTATAGTTTGCTTATGTCTGGTTCTTCCTTTACTATTTTAAACCACGCTATTGATTGTTTATCCATCCGTAGCTTCCGCCAGCTGGCGGATTGGTAGGCCCATGAGAAAATAAAATAATCCGTCCGTAGCTGTCTTGGTTGTTCCACAATTTGATATCCGCCCATAGCTGTTTTGGTAGGCTCATGGGAAAATAGAATATCCGCCCAT
>JBBDKB010000008.1:0-31666 GCA_040879605.1 Minisyncoccota bacterium | reverse complement strand
ATATCCGCCCATAGCTGTTTTGGTAGGCTCATGGGAAAATAGAATATCCGCCCATAGCTCAGTTGGTAGAGCAGTTGCCTCTTAAGCAAACGGTCGTAGGTTCAAATCCTACTGGGCGGACTAGGTGAGTTCTTTACAGTGTGCTGGGGTGGTGGAATTGGTAGACACGCCTGCCGAGTGAATAAAAAGTGAACTGCTTCACTTTTTATCCGATTTCGAGCGGAGCGAGAAAACGTTCGTTGCAAAGTGATTAGTGTGCGCGAGTGGTGGAATTGGTAGACACGCTTGCCTTAGGAGCAAGTGCCCTTGCGGCGTGGAGGTTCGAGTCCTCTCTCGCGCACAGTGATCAGTTTGCAGAACATAGGGACGCCGTAAGGCGTGGAGGTTCAAGTCCTCTCCCCAGCACACTGTATGGAACGCCCATCAAAAAGGAGTGCGCATGCACTCCTTTTTGATGGCCTAACAGAGCCACAAAATACTTGACTTTTTACTAAAAATATGCTTTTATTTCCCCAGTGAACTGAACCTTGACAACTCAGGTTGTCATCACACCCCAACACAAGGAGACGCGCCATGGACACGGTCACGATTCTTTTTCTGGGGATTGGTGGAGCAGTTGGTACGCTCGTCGTGCTCGCCATCATCTCCCCCATCTTCATCACCTTCCTGGTCGACAATCCGAAACGGCCGGGAAAGCCGTATCTCTTCACGTTCATCGAGCCAAACCAAGCCAAGAATGTTATCTTGGGTGGAAATCTGAAGCGCTTTCTCATGAACAACGGGATGAAACGCTTCAGTGGCAAACCCGGGAGTGGGCCTGTCAGGAACAGTGATGGATACTGGAAAATCATCAAGAAGCAGAACCCCCACGAAATGGAAGGAGAGTTCAAAGAGCTCTGCCGGTTCAAGTGGTGGAACCCTCTGAATTGGTGGATCAAGTATGTCTACTGGAGCACAGGAGGCTTCTGGGTTGGATTCTGGCCTTGGCAGAAGCTCAAGATGTATGAGCTCGAGCGTTACGACGAGGAGATCCACAACGATACGGGAGACGTTGTTCTCAAGAAGAAGAAAGACACAAGCGACCACGTCAGAATTGAGCAGTTTATCTGGCCGATCAGTATCAAGAACATAGAGACAACCGACAAGGTAGTCGTCGATCTTGATCTGCGATGGCTTCTCCGGGTGGTGAATCCCTACAAAGCCTATTACGGTGTGGACCGTTGGGATCACGCCGTAAGCAACCTTTCCCGTGACTCCGGGACAACCATCATTCGTACAATGAAGCTCAACGCCGTACTCAACCCGTCTCGGGGGAGAATGCGTGATGTCGCTGACTTCATCAAGGAAGAAAGCGTCAAAATCCTTCTGCGGGACTACGGCATCGAGGGAATGGAGCTCCAGGTCTTGAACTTTAACCCGCAACTCTCGGAAGAAGAGCGGAAGAAGTTCACGGAACCTTGGCAGGCCGAGCAAGACCGTAAGGGCATCGAGAAACGCTACGCCGGCGAAGCGAAGGGACGTGCAAACGTCGTGAAGCAGACTGGTGAGGCAGCTCGTGCACTTGGCCCAATCGGTCATGCCGCTCTTGAGGCTCAACGGACGATCAAGATGGCGAAAGAGAGCGGTGAGGGTGTCATCATCTTCACTGAGCATGGTGATCAGAAGCTCGATCCCGTTATCCTCAACGAGCTCAAGAAGCTCCCCAAGCCAAGTACACCTGAAAGGAGGTGATCAAAATGGAATGGTGGCATGTTGTGCTTATCGGAGGAGGAATCATTCTATCCTTCATGATGCCCTTCGGCATCATCGGCCTCTTCTCGAGGCCGGTGGCCCAAACCCAGAACAACCAGACAGGAGGAGCTGGGGGAAGTTGGAAGGACAAGGTGAAGAAGAAGGTAGGCCTGATCCTCGGATCAATCGCTTATCTTTTCCTGCTTGCCACCATCCTTCTCGTACTACCCGATGAGATCGGCGACTGGCTGTGGGTGCGCCCGCTGCTCTTCGTATCTCTCATCGTCGGACCCCCGCTTATCGCAGCAGTGCTCGTATGGGGGCCCAAAGGAGTGCGGAGCTTGCTCGCAGGTGCGATCGGACTCGTTCTTCTCCTCGGAATCACCTTCGAGCTTGGGATGTTTGAGAGCACCAAGACGGTGAACGCTCCTGCTGGCAGGTGGGCAGAAACTGGCCTCTACTGGGGGCCCGGTGAATGTCTTGACTGGGATAGAGATCTCTACACGGGTCTCTTCGAGTGGAAGGTCAGGCTAGTATCAGACAATGAGGCGACGCTACTCATCAAGTCCACCACGGGCAAAGATGAGGAGATTCGCATCCACGTCGAGACCAACTGGGCCCTCTGCAAAGAGTACCGAGAGGTCGGAGCGGTGTGATTAGACGGACAACGAGCGGGGGCATCATGTGATGCTCCCCGCCCGCTGTCCGTTTTCTTTTTGTCTAAAAAACTTTAGTTGTTTGGAATATCAAACCCAAACGTCCCCGCAAGAATCCTTAGTATTCCAAATACACCAACCATAATCGCCATTCCCACGATTCCCCAAAGCAAATGCCGCTTCCCCTGCTCTCTCGTCGCAGCCTCAGCGGGATTTATGAGAAATTGCACCCCACCCCAAAGGAAAAAAGCGAGTGCTACCGCAAAGAGAAGCGCAATAAGTGGATTAATGAGCAGTTCAATAATTCGATCAAGAATTGCTTCAAACGAGCGCATGCTAAAGGTTTACACCGGGAGTGTTGTCCAAGTCTTGCCCCACTTCCACATCGAAAGTATCAGCAAGCACCTGCACAAGCCCCCACACACTCACCATGACGGTAAGAGCAATAATACCCCACACCATGATGTTTTGTCCTTCCTTTTGCCGCTCACCGTCTCCGGCAGAAAATACGTACTTACCCACTCCCCAGAGAAAATAGAGAAGCGCAAGCGCAACAACGATTGGAGTCGCTGTGTTTATAAGTGCTCCTATCGTGTCGAGAATTTCTTGTAGTCCGTTCATAGAAAATTAATATTATCTACTCCGTGGACTTGTGAATTCAAAGTCACGAATTGCGGGGACATCAAGAAGATCTTGACCTTCCTGAACACCAAATGTATTCGCAATAATTCCCACAAGTCCCCATGCGGCAACCATGACAAAAAGGACAATAAGTCCCCAGAGCATCTGGTTTCGTGCTTCATCCTGTGACTCCCCGAGCTTCAAGAGATAGCTGGTAAGCGCCCAAAGGAAATAGAGAAACGCAATCGCAACTACAATCGGGATGAGTATATTGAGAATCTCAAAAACCGTAGAGAGCAGTCCTTGGAGATTTCCTGTTTGCGCAAATACGAGCACTGGAGCAAAGAAAGAAATACTTCCAATGCCTAATCCTATTTTTTTCATTACGTAAAAATTATAAAAACACTTTTAATTACCTTCCCTAAGGATACGCTTTAAAAATTGAGCCGTAAACAAAGCCTCTGTGGAAAAGAATTGGCTGAAGAATCGCCCCCTGGGCTCTAAAAAAAGAAAGTATTAGCGACAATCTCTACAAATCCCCACACACCCACCATGGCGGTAAGAGCAACGAGCCCCCAAAAGATCTTATCTCTCCCCTCTTCATGTTTGCTGGTATCTCCCGCATGAAGCATGAATTGTGCAAGACCCCAAAGAAAATAAAGGAACGCAAGCGCAATCAAGACGGGGATCGTCGCACTTATAATATCGGTAAGAAGGTTAATGAGCTCTGTAATATTTGATGGACGCATAGTTTTATTTACCTACTTCTCTACCTATCTACCTACCTAGGATATCTCCCACCGTTCCTTGAATCGCTATCGAGAGAACCTCCGCGCCAAGCACAATCGCGGCACCGATGAGCGTGTAGAAAAATACTTTTTTCGCAGTATTAATTTTCTCCTCGCTTCCTCCCGCAGTAACAAAGAGGAAACCTGCCCAGAGAATCGCAAGCACGATAATCGGGAACATAATCATTACAACGATTTCAAGGAGCTTGACGAGGAGGTCTTGAAGTTCAGCGCTACCGAGGGGGTTACAGAACTCGCCCTCAACACAATTACCGCCCCCTGATCTCGATGAGTCTCCTGAAGAGCTCTCCCTATCAGGAAAGAGAATCGCATCACGACCCCCTGGTTCAAATTGAATCGAATCCCTACTGCTATTAACGCCTTGTGCGAGTATCATGCTCGGAACAAGTAGAAGAAACATTCCCAATAAGCCAATTGTAACTACTTTTTTCATCTCAACGTATTAGCTAACTCACTATCCGCCGTCCTCACCGCATCGCTAATCCGAAGCGACCCAGAGAGAACAGACTCAACCATATCTTTGAATATAGTGTCTGTCGTAATAGGATTTGGGTCAAGCCACGCCTGTGCAACGAGTGCTGAATCATAGAATGTGTCTTTATGAGCGATGCCGGTTTTTTGGGCAAGCATGTCTCTTCTGACAGGAGGGAGTCCTGAGAATTCTTCATACCGAGCAAGCACCTCCGGGCTCGTGAGTACTTCTGCAACAACAAGAGCGCCACCCGGATTCTCTGACTGACGTGATATCGCAAGCGCTCTCATGCTTCCAAATGTAAGCCTCTCTCCTGAATCGCGCGACTGAGGAAGAAAAGCAACATCAAAATTAAGATTCGGGTTTGCGTTTCGTATGCCTTCAAGCTCGCTCGCAAAACCAAAATAGACAGCCAAGTCTCCACTTATAAATGCTTGCCGCGACTCGGGAAGCGCTCTGTTCCAAGAATAAGCGTCACGAACTGGATCGGCAAACTCCGTATAGAAGCGAAGCGCGGCGTGGCTTGGCTTTGTTGAGAATGAAAATTGCTCATCAAGCACTACCTCGAGATTGCTGTTTATAATTGGCGTTCCTGCTTGAAAGAGAAGCGTGGTAAGAATCTCTTTTGCATGACGAACATTCTGGTATTCTCCAAGCGCGACCGCACTTTTTATGATATTGAAAGCTTGATCCCTCTGTGTGAGCCTCGGAGCAAGAGTGAGAAATTCATCCCAAAACTCAGGCGGATTTGCAATCCCCGCAGACTGGAAAAGCGTTCTATTCCAATACATAACAAGCGGGTCAACAGAAAAGGGGAGGGCGATAATCCCTTTTGTGGTGGCATAGAGTTCTCCTTCTTGTATAAACGTATTCCTAAAATCCCGCTGGGGATAGTTATCATACGGAATCAAAACCGCTTTGTTTTCATGTTGGAGTATCTCATCTTGATCAAGCATAAAAAGATCAGGGCCAGTACCTGAAGCGAGCGCTTCTACAAACTCTTGATAGTACGTCGCAGGGTTTTTCTCGACATATTCAACCGAATCAAAATCGTCTCTCGTCCTCCTCAGATCACCAATAATTTCATTCATCACTCCTCGAGGAGCGGTACCCCAAATTTCAACCGGCCCGGCTCTCTCTTTACTTCCGCCGAATCCCCCGATTCCCGCAAAAAAGAGAACACCCAGCACGGCAAGGGTACCGAAGAAAAAGAGTACGCCGAGCTGAAAAAATTTTGATTTTGTTTCCATTTTAAAAGTATTAGAGAAGCTTCTTGAAAACTATACCGTAATGGTGATCACCCGCTTCTATATCTCTGTCATGAATAAATCCTGCTCGCAAGGAAAGTTCTTCAGCGCGCGCGCGGGAAATCACATCCTGCGGCTGAGGGCCGAGCCCTCCAAAAGACTCCGACCAATCAACAAGCGCAAGGCGCCCTTTGTTTTTGAGCACGCGATACGCTTCTTTTAGAAACAAATCCCGCTTCTCAACTTGGAAAAAAATATTTGTTGCAAGCACTACATCGACACTACTTGATGGAAGTGTTGACCCTTTCTCTTCATCGAGGTCCGCGTGGAGCGTTTTGATATTCTCTCTTCCTTCGCCTTTTGCCTCGGCCATGATGCGGCTTAAAAGATCTTTTTGTATATCAAGCGCATAGACTACGCCATCGTCTTTTACCAAGTCGGAAGCAAGGAATGTATAGAATCCAGGTCCTGCCCCAAAATCCGCAACGGTCATCCCGTCGAAAATTCCGATTTGGCGAATTACTTTTTCTGGATTGCAAAAGCCCATGCGCCTCTAGTATAGCAATACTAGAGGCGCATGACGTAATGACTAATTAACACCCCCTGCTACCATCCTGCTACCATCCATTTTCTTCCGCGTCATTTTCCGCATTGTTCCGTATACATTCTGCGTTCATCCACAAGCGGTGCTTGCTGTCAGAAAAAACCTACTACAAAAACCTTACGATATATCGTAAGGTTTTTTCCAGTCGATTTTCCATGCCCTAATTTCCATACCCTATAGTGTAGGGCGACACTAGAAGCAAATAAGCGCCGCGATTCCGTCCCCCGCCCGGAGTTTCATCAAGCGAACGCCTTGCGTTGAACGCCCAAGCGTTGGTATTTCATCAAGCCCCGTTCTGATAACTTGCCCTTTCTTGGAAATAATAATGAGCTCCTCTGAACTTCCATCAAGAATGCGAAGCGCCATCAATTCCCCTGTCTTCTGCGTTACATTTGCAGTCTTAATACCCGAGCCGCCACGCTTCTGTATTTTGTATTCTGAAAGTTTGGTTTTCTTTCCATACCCTGTGCTTGAAAGCACGAGAAGCTCTGTTTTCTCCGCCCCTTTTTCTACTACACCGGCGCCTACAACAGCATCTCCTTTTGTAAGTTTTATCGCACGCACGCCTGCGGCAGTCCTCCCCATTTCTCGCGCGTCAGCCTCCTTAAAGCGAATCGCCTGCCCTTTTTTTGTAACAACCACGATATCATCTCCTTTCTCAAGAAAGTCAGCGGTAATCAATTCATCTTTATCAGCAAGCTTAATTGCAATCAAGCCGCTTCTGCGTACATCATAGAAACTTTTCGCGGAAACTTTCTTAATTGTTCCCTCTTTTGTCACCATCACGAGTGAGCGCTTGCTTTCTTTTGCGTCTTTCGGCACCGCAAGAACCGACGTAATCGTCTCATTATCTGAAAGAGAAATGAAGTTTAGAACCGACTTCCCTTTTGTCGCGCGCCTTCCTTCAGGAAACTCATACATTTTTATCTGATACACCTTTCCCCTATCAGTGAAGAAGAGGATGTCGCTGTGAGTGCTTGCCGTAAGGAAGCGTGTCACAAAATCCTCTTCTTTTGTATTTAAATCAATAACGCCCACACCACCGCGCTTCTGTCGCTTGTATTCATTCGGATTCGTTCTCTTGATGTAACCGCCTTTTGTGAGCACTAGAATACTCTCCTCGTCAGGAATCAGATCCTCATCGGAAATTGAAGATGTCCCACGCTTGACTACTTTTGTCTTTCGATCATCTCCGTATTTATCCGCAATATCAAGTACCTCACTCTTTATGAGCATCCTCATTTTCTTTGGATTTGCAAGAAGCTCTTTTATTTCTTCAATAAACGCTTGAATCGATTTCAGCTCATCCTCAATTTTCTTCCGCTCAAGACCGGCGAGTTTCTGGAGACGCATCTCAAGAATTGCAGTTGACTGTTTATCAGAAAACTTGAAGGTTTTCATTAAGGCCGCGTGCGCCGCCGCTACGTCTTTAGCGGCTCTGATGAGCTTGATGATTTCATCAATATGATCGAGTGCTCTTTTGAGCCCAAGCAAAATATGTTCCCGATCTTCTGCCTTCCTCAAATCAAATTCACTTCTCCGCTTGATTACCTCGAGACGATGCTTGATAAATTCCTCAAGAATCCCTTTTAGAGAGAGTGTCTGCGGAACCCCGTCAACAAGTGCCACTACATTAAAATGGAATGTATCCTCAAGTTGCGTGTGTTTATAGAGATAGTTCAACACGCGTTGCGGCTGTGCTCCTGATTTAAGCTCAATAACAACGCGTACATCTTTTGTTGACTCATCGCGAATATCCTTGATGCCTTCGAGCTTCTTCGCGTGAACAAGGTCGGCAACTTTTGAAATCAAGTCAGCTTTGTTCACGCGATACGGAATTGAAGAAATGATAATTCTGAAGTTTCCTTTCTTTTCTTCAGTAATCTCAGCCTCTCCGCGAGCAACAACACCTCCTTTACCGTTCGTATACGCGTGATGAATGTCTTTCTCGTTGAAAATAATGCCACCTGTCGGAAAATCTGGACCTTTTACAAATTGAAACAAATCATCCGCGCTCGCCTTCTCATTCTCAACCAAGTGGGCAACCGCCGCGGCAATTTCTCGAAGATTGTGCGGAGGAATATTTGTCGCCATCCCCACCGCGATTCCAAGCGTTCCGTTTAAAAGAATATTTGGGATACCCGCAGGAAGCACGATAGGCTCCTTTCTCGTATTGTCGTAGTTCGTTCTCCAGTTGACGGTGTCTTTTTCAAGATCGCGAAGAAGTTCCGCCGAGATTCTCGTCATCTTTGCTTCGGTGTAGCGCATTGCGGCCGGGGAATCGCCATCGATTGAACCGAAGTTACCTTGCCCATGCACAAGCGGGTAGCGAGTGGCAAAATCCTGCGCAAGCTTTGCCATCGCGTCATATACTGCAACATCGCCATGCGGGTGATACTTTCCAAGCACATCACCGACAACTGCCGCTGATTTCCTGAAACGGCCTCCGGCCGTAAGATTCATTTCATGCATCGCATAGAGAATCCTACGATGCACAGGCTTTAGTCCGTCACGCACATCAGGCAGTGCGCGAGCGGTAATCACGGACATCGCGTAGTCCAAATACGATTCACGCATCTCAGTTGAGATGCTCCTTGAAATCACGCCCTCGTGCGGCTTTTTTACTTCCTCAGGAGAGTTATTAGCGTCCTTTTTCCCAGCCATAGTATGCCTCTATTCTAGCATAAAATACCCAGCGAGAGAAGGAAAAAGATGTCCATTTTACTTCCGTAACTCTTCTATTTGTGAGCGGATGGAGCCGAAAGAATCTCGTATATCACTAAGAAAGATATCAAAAGAAAGTGACTCGTCTTTCACCTCTGTACCGCTTCTCACTCTTTGCTCCTTGCTTTCTTCTGAAAGAAAATAGAGCGTTGAAAGCCACACAACGACAATAAGAAACGTTACAAGAAACGCGAAAGAAAGCGCGATCGCCCGTCTTTCTTCCTCCGTTTTTTTTCTTAACGTGTCAAAAAAATCAAACATGATAGATTTTGTTAACAAGTGTACACGAGTTTTACAAACGCATCACCCCGCCCTCTAAGCTCTTTGAATGAATGTGCTATCAGGTATTCTTTACACATATTGAGTACTTACTAAAACCAAGAGGACAGAGTGCATAGAGGGCGGGGTCTAAGAAAATAGAGAGTTGCGAGCTCCTTATTTTTCTAAGACTTCAGTACAACAACCTCCCCCATTTTCCCTTCCAAATCCTTCTTCTTCAGCGTAAGTTTCTCTACAGGAGAAACTTTTCCTCCTTCTTCTTTCAAGAAGTTCTCGAGCGAACCTTTCTCTCCAATATCATCAGCATGCATTGGAATTACAATGTTTGATTCAAGAGAAACAGAGAGCTCGTGCGCATCTTCCGGATCAAGCACCCCATCCCCACCAACAGGAACGAAAAGAATATTCACCTCCTCAATGCCGGCTTTCGCATCGTGTGAAAGTTCTTTTTGATTCAGAGCTCCCAAGAAGAGGAGCGTCATTCCCTCAAGCGTGACATAGTAAATCGTGTTAATCATCTCCCTTCCTCCGTATTCTGTCTTTAGAGGGAATCCTTTAATAAAAATCTCTCGTATCTCGTATTCTCCTGGCCCTGAAATGACGAAAGGCTTTTTCTCTCCGTGAGATACCTGATCAATTCCATTAAAATCCGGGTGGTTTGCTGAAACAAATGCGATGTCAGCACCAAACTTTGCCCCCTTTAGCTTCGAGTCCTTTGAAGGCGGATTGAATGCGAGCGTCGTATCGCCAAACGTTACCTTAAAAAATTCTCCCCCATAATGTGTGATAACCATACGCGTGATTATAGCACGTTAAAAAAGTGCTTGTCTTTTACCTGCAAAGAGCATAAAATTTCTTAAGCATCGAGGTCAAGGGACTTCGTGCTCCGCCCTTGCCTCGATGTAAGCAGGCCGGGGCGTATCCCCCCCTTAAGCGCCTCGGCCTGCGCTTCTGTCTGTTCTAGCTTGCCTAGGGCAGGCATTTTTTCTTTAAAATTTTAAAGAAAAGAATTGATATAGAAGTTATTTAATGTTAGAAAAGTAGTGCATGGAGATGAGATACCCCCAATTCCTCCCTCCACGCATTAAGCACCAGGTTCGCCGGCCAGCGTCCTGGTGCCCCGGCCCCGCCTCGGAAGTACACTCTTGGACCGCGCGTCCAGAGACCTTCCGAGCGCGGGGCTTTTTACTTGCCCGTCACAACTTTTTTGCAACTTTTTGGCAAGCTTTCAGGCTCCCTTCTGTAGGTAAGACCATATACTCTATGAATGAAAAGTGGCCCTACCACTTAGTGTATAGGTTTACAAATTTCATAGACGCGATACAATGCTCTCTGCCTGTCCTGTTATAGTAACGGTATAGTAACGGGATTTTATTAAGGCACTTATTAATCTTTGGATTCGTGTAACCCTTTCACTTCCCGCATTAAGCTGGTTTGAAAGACCGCGAGTCGCACCTACATGACAGATACACTCGAAGCACTAAAAAAAGAAGATACACAAGAAGAAGAATCTAAAGTAAAAGAAGCTTCAGAAAAAAGAGAGGAGGAAAAGAAAGAGAGCTCAATAATGGCAAAGCTCGTAAGTGAGAGCGCCGAGCGACCCAAAGAAGGAGACATCGTGGAAGGACCAGTCATCAGCATTGGGCCCTCACAAATTTATATCGACCTTGCTCCCCACGGCACGGGAATTATTTACGGCCGAGAATACATACACGCGCGTGACGTACTTCGGCGCGTAAATCTTGGTGACTCCGTCGCCGCAAAGATTGTTGACGCTGAAAACGAGGAAGGCTACATCGAGCTCTCCTTGAAAGAAGCTAGGCAGGCGCTCATTTGGGCTGAAGCGGAACATGCGATCTTAAATAAGACGGTCTTTGAACTCCCAGTAAAAGATGCAAACAAAGGAGGGTTGATTATCGAATGGCAAGGAGTGGTGGGCTTCTTACCTGCTTCTCAGTTAAAAAGCGAGCACTACCCAAGAGTTGACGATGGAGATAAAGATAAAATTCTTGATGAACTGAAAGCCCTCATCAATGAGAAGCTTGCTGTCTCAATTATTACGGCAGATCCGAAAGAAGGAAAACTTATTTTCTCCGAGAAGAGTCTTGAGGAGAAAGACAAAGAGGAAATTATTGACAGATACACGGTTGGCGATGTTGTAAGCGGAGAAGTAACCGGAGCGGTTGATTTTGGTATCTTCTTGAAGCTTGAGGAAGGGCTTGAAGGATTGGTACACATCTCTGAAATTGATTGGGGCTTAGTCGAAGATCCACGCGCAGTCTACAAGGTTGGCGAGAAAGTGGACGCCAAAGTGATTGAGATAAAAGATGGAAAAGTTTCTCTCTCAGTCAAATCCCTCAAAGAAAACCCTTGGATTAGCGCGAAGAAAAAGTATAGCAAAGGAGACAAAGTCTCCGGCGTTATCATCAAGTACAACAAGCACGGTGCACTCGCCTCAATCGAGGAAGGAGTTGCAGGGCTTGTGCATATTTCTGAGTTTGAAAGTGAAAGCGAGCTCCGAAGTATACTCGAACTAGGAAAGGTCTATCCGTTTACGATTACTGTTTTTGAGCCGGATGAGCAGAGAATGACGCTCTCCTACAAAAATGTTGAACCTCCTAAAGAAAAAACAACAGAAAAGAAATCAAAAGAAGAGCCAGAAGAGAGTGCTAAAGAAAGCGTAAAAGAAAGTACCGAAGAGAAAGACAAAGAGGAAAGAGAGTAGCGCAGTTTAAAATTCGACCACAAAAACACTCCGCTTTAAGAAGCGGAGTGTTTTTGTGGTTCTTTCCTATACCCTACCTGTCCTGAGCTTGTCGAAGGACTCCCTACAAACTACCACCTAATTATACTGATTCATCGCCTCCATTCTTCCCTCACTCATAATCGTGTGGAGTGCTTCGCTTCCCTTTTTAAACACCACACGGAGTTTTTCTTTGTCCTTCTCATTAAAGTTTCCAAGCAAATAATCAAGCACACGGTCCTCTCCTTGCGGCTTTTTTATCTTTCCTGAAGGTGTCGTGGGAGCCACCCCAATACGAAGCCTCACGAAGTCCTTCGTGCCAATACTCCGAATAACAGACTCAATTCCTTTATGTCCTCCAGACCCTCGTCCAAAAGCAATACGAATTACCCCTAGAGGCAAGTCAATATCATCATATGCAACTACCAAACGTTCTGCTTGTTTCTTATTTTTTACAAAATGAGCAACCGCGGTGCCAGATTTATTCATGTATGTCTCAGGAAGAACAAGCTCTACCTCTTCTTTTCCTAGTACTCCTTCTGAGAAGAGTGCTCCTGCTTTCTTTTTTTTCTCCCACTGAGGAAATCCCTGCTTCTTTGCAAATTTTAAAACAAGCGTGCGTCCGGCATTGTGCCTATTTTCTGTATGTTCCTCATCCGGGTTTCCCAAACCAACAATAAAATGCTTCATGCGAGTATCCTAGCACTAGACGAACGCAAAGAAAACGACGCGACATGTCATTTTTCCTTGTGTCAATCTTTTAAGAAGAGTACAATGCATGCACATGGAACCTTCAAAAGAGAATTTCATACAAGAAGTATTTAAATTCTCTCTTATTGCCCTCCTCATCGTCATCCCCTTCAGGATTTACGTCGCGCAACCATTTGTGGTCTCCGGCGCATCGATGTCTCCAACGTTTGAAACCGGCCAATACCTCATTATCGACCAGCTCTCTTATCGTTTTGATGAACCCGCACGTCTTGATGTCGTCATTTTTCGATTTCCACTTGAGCCGAGTAAATTTTTTATCAAAAGAGTCATTGGACTTCCAGGAGAAACAATAGAAATACGTGGAAATCATATATTTATTCGCAGTGATGGAGACATAACAAAGCTTGATGAGATATACGTTGACGCAGATAATCTCCGGGAAGGCTTCCTCACCGTAGAGCTGAAGGAAAACGAATATTTTGTACTTGGAGATAACCGCCGTGCAAGCTCCGATTCCCGTTCATGGGGTCCCGTTGAAGGAGAACTGATTGTTGGAAAAGCATTCCTTCGGCTCCTCCCACTTAATGAAGTCGGCCTTTACCCCGGCTCACTTTAATATGACGAGAGTATTGCATACAGACTTCCATAAGCGCGCAACATGCATCGCCTCTTCCTACGGGTTCCTCCCATTTGATGACGTATTGAGGAGTATGAAACGAAAAAGAAGACTGTCCCTCCCCGCCGCTCGAAGAAAAATCGACTCGCTCAACGGAGAAATTTCAGGAGCAATAAAAACATGCCTTGAGTATGATATGCCGCTCGAGAATCCCCCAACACTTTTCTTTCAGACAAATCAGCAAAATAAAAAAACTGGAAATCGCCTTGTTTTTGGATTACATGTACTCGGAACAAAAGAGAGCATTGCTGAAGCCCTTGCCTTAAAAGTAGCAACAGAGATTGCGTACGATCTTGGGATCAAAGACATACAATTCCGCGTCAACACGATGGGAGACAAGGACTCCTCACAGAAATTCACTCGGGACCTCGTTGTGTATCTCAGAAAGAATATAAATGCTCTCCCTGCGCAAGCAAGAGAAGCATTCAAAAAAGATCCATTTCTTGCACTTGAAATACTTGAGAAAAAAGAGCACGGCCTCTTTGCAGATATTCCAAAGCCCATGGAATATCTTTCAACCGACTCTCGGAAGCATTTTAGAGAAGTTCTCGAGTATATTGAAACCGCGGAAATTCCCTATGAACTCGACGATTTGCTTATCAAGCACAGGGACTGCTATTCTCAGACACTCTTTGAAGCTCGCCCGTATGTTCATGAAGGTTCATTGCTTTCTATTTCAGGAGGACGTTATGACCAGCTTTCTCGCTCGCTTTTTGGAAAAGAAATGCCGGGAGTTGGAATTGTATTTTCTCTTTCCTGTGCAAAAAAAGTCCGTCCCGCACCACTTCTTTCCATACAGAAAGACCCGAGAGTTTTCTTTATTCATTTGGGATTTGAGGCCAAATTGAAAAGTCTTTTTGTGGTTGAGAAGCTTCGCACGTCTCGCATTCCGTTTTACCACTCTCTTGTAGCACGGCAATTCTCTGAAGAGCTTCACCATGCCGACGAACTTTCTGTTCCTTACATTGTCATTATGGGACAGCGAGAGGCGCTCGAGGACGCTGTAATTGTAAGAAACAGAGAGACCCGCGCTCAGGAAGTCGTGCCAATTGAGACTCTTTCTGATTACCTCCATACTATTCGCGCTTAGAGCTCCTCCTCCATTTTCGAGAAAAGTTGCAAAAAGAAAAAATGCGTGGTACATTTTTCCCACTATGGCAGTGAACGTAGAAGTGAAGAAAAATGGAAATGAAAACACAGGAGGCGTCATCCGACGCTTTACTCGTCGTGTCCAAGGTTCGGGAGTTCTTCCTCGTATGCGTTCAATCCGATACTACGAACGAGGGCTCTCAGACTACCTAAAGAAGAAAAAAGCTCTAAAGCGCATCAAGAAGACGGCCGAGTACGAGCGGCTCATCAAACTTGGCCGCATCGAGGAAAAACCTCGCGGGCGCCGACGCTAAGAAGCCTTCACTCAATGGCGATATTCTCTGTCCACTCCACCCTTAAGAGGCCTTACCCAAGGCTTCCATTTCAAAAAATAAAGACACGTGTGCTTGGAGAGAAGTACACGCTTTCTCTTGTATTTATTGGTGATAAGAAATCGCACTCCCTCAATAAAAAATATCGAGGAAAAGATAAACCGACAAACGTGCTTGCGTTTCCTCTCTCAGATGAAGAGGGGGAAATTTTTATAAACCTTGATCAAGTCAAGCGAGAAGCTTCTTCTTTTGAAATGAATGGATCTTCTTTTTGTGCATTTCTCTTTATCCACGGCCTTCTTCATTTGGAGGGGTACCCCCATGGTAGTAGAATGGAACAAGCAGAGAAAAAACTTCTGAAAGAGTTTCACTTCTGCTAGTATCCGACATCCCGCTTAAAAGGCGCACGAAGAAACGTGCGTAGTCGGTTTTCTCTTATGTCTCGCATCACAGCAGGAATTGATATTGGTACATACCAAATTAAAGTGGTCGTCGCTGAACGATCAAAAAAAGGGGGTGGAAACCGAGCCCCTACTATTTTAGGTACTGGCTTTGCGCAGTCTCGAGGTTTGCGTCACGGTTATATTATCAATACAAGAGACATCGCTCGGAGCATAGCAAGCGCGATAGAAGAAGCGGAGAGGGCAGCCGGCGTAAAGATAAAGAAAGTGCATCTTGCGGTTGGAGGAGTTGGGCTAGATGAAATCCGCTCCTATGGAGAAACGCTTATTTCTCGAGCAGATAATGAAGCCACCGACCTTGATCTTGGAAAAGCAGTTGACGCAAGCGAGGAGCAGATCCGGAGGCACCTTACTAATAGAAAAATTATCCACGTTATCCCCCTTAAATACAAAATTGACGGGGAAACAATCCTCGGCAGACCCATAGGGATGAAAGGATCAAAGCTGTCTGTTGAAACACTTTTTGTTACCTCGCTTGAGCAACACCTCCAAGACCTCATTTCAGTAATAGAAGACATTGGAATCTCTGTAATTGATGTTATGGCCTCCCCCATCGCCGCAAGCTTTGTCACACTCACCAAAGCGCAGAAAACTGCAGGGTGCGTGCTTGCAAATGTCGGCTCAGAAACAGTCTCGCTCGCGGTTTTTGAAGATAACATTCCCATTTCTCTCAAAGTCTTCCCCATTGGCGGAACCGACATCACAAACGATATCGCGCTTGGTCTCCAAGTGTCACTTGAAGAAGCGGAGCAAATAAAACGCGGAGCAATAACCAACAGCACGTACTCTCAAAAAGAACTTGACCGCATTATTGTTGCGCGTCTTTCGGATATTTTTGAATTGATTGAGTCACATCTCAAAAAAATTGGAAAAAATGGCCTTCTCCCTGCGGGCATTATTCTTGCTGGCGGCGGCTCAGGGGTTACTACAATTGAAGATCTGGCGAAAGCCGCGCTCAAAATTCCTTCAAGAAGAATCTCCCTTAGTATTAACAGCGGAGCAGGGATTAAAGATTCTTCATGGGCAGTTGCCTACGGACTCTGCGTATGGGGACTCTCTGAGGACCCTGAGCCAATCGGACTCACTTTCGCGCGCGAGACAAGCGGCACCATCGCCATGTGGCTGAAGCAATTTTTGCCGTGATAGTTTGCAGAAGAGCGCTCCATTTTGAAACGGAAAGCCAAAAAGTCAAGGCTTTCTTTTTTGATTTTTATTGCTACTATGATGGAAACAAAATAACCCTCTAAAGATCTAAACGCTATGAAGCAAGTAAAACCAGACGTCGAATCATTTGCGCGAATCAGAGTTGTCGGATCAGGCGGATCAGGCAAAAATGCGGTCAACCACATGGTCAACTCCAAAGTGAAGGGGGTTGAGTTTATTGCGGTCAACACTGACGCGCAAGACCTCCATCATTCGTTCGCGAAAAAGAAAATTCATATTGGAAAAAACCTGACGCACGGACTTGGTGCAGGAGGAAATCCAGAAATCGGGAAACGCGCGGCGGAAGAAACAAAAGAAGAAATACTTGAAGCACTCAAAGGTTCCGACATGATTTTTATCGCTGGCGGAATGGGAGGCGGAACGGGAACAGGAGCAAACCCTGTCATCGCGCGAGCAGCAAAGGAGTGCGGCGCGCTTACCGTGGCGGTAGTCACGAAGCCGTTTTCATTTGAAGGCCAGCAAAGAATGCGCCTTGCAGAGCAAGGACTTGATGAGCTTAGAAAAGAAGTTGACGCTTTAGTGGTAATTCCAAATGACCGTCTTCTTGCTGTCGTTGACCGAGACACTACGGTGCGAAACGCTTTTGCGATGTCCGATGATATTCTCCGCCAGGCCGTTGAGGGAATCTCAGAGCTTATCACTTCTCCTGGACTCATTAACGTTGATTTTGCTGATATTCGCGCCGTTATGGAGAATGCAGGATCAGCGCTTATGGGAATCGGTTCTGCAAGCGGCGAGAAACGCGCGGAAGAAGCGGCACAACAAGCAATTAACTCCCCTCTCCTTGAGCTTTCAATTTCAGGGGCAAAAGGGGTTCTCTTTGCGATTTCCGGAGGTGATGATTTGGGAATGCTTGAAGTACAAGATGCCGCGAAAGTAATTACCGAATCAATTGACCCGAACGCAAAAGTTATATTTGGAGCATTTAGAGATGAGAAAGTGAAGCGAAACGAACTGAAAGTCACCGTAATCGCAACAGGTTTCCCTGATCAAGCGGTTCAAAAAGGAGGATCTCTCTTCCAGCTTGGGAGAGACGATGAATCAAAGCAGAAACTCCAGAATACTATCTCGCAGACAGTAACATCGCAGCAAACTCAGAAAAAAGAAGAAGAGCAAAAGAAAGAGGAAACAAAGGGGAACGATGACGATGACTGGGGAAGTGTCCCGGCATTCCTGCGTCGCTCCAAAATCAAATAATATAAGAAGCACACAGACTGAGAGCTCTAACCTGAAAGCTAAAAGCTGTTATTCTATACCCTACTTGTCCTGAGCTTGTCGCAAAAATACCCTAGATACAATGTACGATCTCATCATCATCGGCGGAGGACCCGCAGGCACGGGAGCGGGAGTCTATGCCGCACGAAAGAAGCTCAAGACCCTTTTAATTACAGAAGAATTCGGAGGGCAGAGCGTCGTGTCAGCAGATGTTCAAAACTGGATCGGTACACCCTCAATTTCCGGGCATGATCTCGCAAAAGCATTTAAAGAACACCTCGAAGCATACAAGGAAGACTGTCTTGAAATAATAGAAGGAGAGAAAGTTGCTTCTCTTTCAAAAGAAGAGAGAGGATTTTCTGTAAGCACAGAAGGTGAAAAAAACTTCAAAGCACGGGCCGTCCTTGTTACTACCGGAGCGCGAAGAAAAAAGCTTGAGGTACCGGGAGCAGAAGAGTTTGAAAATAAAGGTGTCGTGTATTGTGCATCATGCGATGGCCCTCTTTTTGCTGGTATGGACACTGTGGTTGTAGGAGGAGGAAACGCTGGGTTTGAAAGCGCCGCTCAACTCCTTGCCTACGCAAAGAGTGTTACGCTCTTGCATCGCCGAGATGAATTTAAAGCAGACAAAATCACTGTTGAAAAAGTGCTCAAAAATCCCAAAATGAGAGCAATTACCAATAGCGAGCCGGTGGAAATCAAAGGTGAGAAAATGGTTTCGGGTATTGTGTATAAAGACACCGAGACGAACGAAATACACGAGCTTCCTGCCAAAGGTGTTTTTGTTGAAATTGGGCTTCTCCCAAACACAGAATTTTTAAAAGAGTTTCTTGAGCTTGATGAGTATAATCGCATTGTAGTTGACCATCGCACCCAACGCGCTCATCTCAAGAGCGATTCTGAAAAAACTGCGACAGACGCGCCGCTTTTTGCGGGAGTGTGGGCGGCAGGTGATGTGACAAATGGCCCCTATCACCAAAACAACATCGCCTGTGGCGATGCGGTGAAAGCCCTTGAGGATATCTACCTCTATCTCGCGGCGCACTAGGACGCCCTTTTTCTTTCCTGCTTCAAATCTTCTTCACTCTTTTTTGCTTCCTCTTCAAGTTCCCTACTTGTCTTCTCTACCTCTTGCTGATCGTTATCATTAGCAGCTTCAAGATTTTTGAGTTCAGTCTCCTCTTTTTCAAATTGAATTTTTGCTCGAGAGAGCTTTTGTTCCATCTCCTTAATCTTGCGCTCCTCATTAGAAAGCTCCCTCTTCCTTCGTCTAATCTCAATCGTGCGATCACGAATCTCCCCCATCTTTCGACGAATCGTGTCTCTTAGATTTCTTAAATCTCCTCCTAAATTTCTCATATATCAATTATATCATGAGAAAATAGGAGATTTTCCTTTTTCCCAATGTACACAGAACTCCTTTCAGAGACTAGTGGTTATGCCCCTTCTCTCCGTCAACGTGTAAGACTCCCCACGCACCCCGATCAACTCGAGAAAGCGCGTGGTCTACAAGTACATAGTTTCCAGGATACTCAACCTTAAATTCAACAGCAGTAGCCCCTCCCGCGGGGATGAGTGTCGTTTGTACACTTTCTGCAGGCTGGCTCACCAAGTCGCCCTCACGGTAGACGCGATCAAAGATTTCCCCGACGACGTGGAAACTTGAAATAAAATTAACTCCTCCGTTTCCGACAAACATACGAACGGTATCCCCGGCACTTGCTCTCATGGAGTTTTCAAGAGAACCTGTTCTTCCGTTGAATACCACATACTGAGGGTTTCCATCGAGTAAGGCCTGCGCGTCAAAAAGTTGGAGACCGGTTCTTCCTAATGCACCTGAGCTATAAAACTCTCCCTGCATCACGTAAAATTCTTTATCCACGGGAGGTAACCCCTCTTCTGGTTCTACCAAAATAAGCCCATACATACCGTGTGCCATGTGATTAGCCATATTCGGATGGGCACAGTGATATACATAAATGCCCGGATTCAACGCCTTAAATGTGAGTACTTTGCTTTCGCCAGGTGCAACACTGGTTACCGAAGCTCCCCCGCCTGGCCCCGTCACTGCATGTAAATCAATGGAGTGGTGATGTAAGCTAGTCGGATCGTTATGAAGCGTAAGCTTCACAGTGTCGCCCTCACGAACTCGAAGAAACGGACCAGGCACTGTACCATCGAAAGTCCAATAGTTGAAAGTAACATTCTCTGCCAGCTCTCCGATCACCTCTTTTGCGGTAAGGTTTATCTCCACTGTGCCACTCTCTTGTCTTTCTATCTCTTCTGCTACGTCGTTTGGATTACGAGCAATCTCCTCCACTCGTTCAAATGAATCGAAATTTTTAAAAAATAAAACCACATTTTCAAACGATAACCTGGGACCCTCACTCGGCCCAAAAGTCTTAAGCAGAAAGGGATACTCAAGCGCTTTTGGGATTCCATGCGGTACATAGAACGCAATTGAAATACCAATAAACATTACTACAAGCGCTGTGGTGATTCTCCAGGAATGAAAACGCCTCAAAACAAGAAATATAAAAACGGCGGCAAAAGCATAAGCAACAAAGAGGCCGAAGGCTTCAACAAAGTACTGCCAGAGATACGAAAAAAGTTCCGTGGTCATTCTCAATAAGGAATTTTACACTCATCGAAACAGTGAGCTCCCCTATTAAGAGTATAGAGTCGCTCTCTTCCTCTCGATTCATTGTTCACCGCCTCGACAGATAAAAGTGCCTGAAGATGATGAGTCACCGTAGGCTGACGCAACCCAATCTTTTTTGTCAACTCTCCCACCGTCATTCCTTCGGGTGCCCTCCCGAGCATGCGTATCAGACGATACCGATTCCGCTCGCCGACAGCCTTAAAGCAGTCAGGACAAAGTGTTTCCTCCTCCATCACTCCGCGTGGAACCCAAGAAGGACGCGCATGGCGCTCTTGCACTTTTTTATTTTTTGTTGGCAAATTCTTTTTCCCCATGTTTTTGTTATCCATAGATAGCTATCTATATTAAAATAGATAGACCATTATCAATATAGCGCGCTACTACATATGCTACAAGAGACCTACTTGGAAAAGTCAAAAATTGAAACCATAACCAAGCGAGACGAGACTCGCGTCCCATTTGATAAAGAGAAAATTGTGACCGCCGTTGCAAAAGCTCTTTCCGCGGTTGGCGCTTACCACGAACCCGATGCACGCTATGTTGCCCATGCAGTGGAAAAAAGACTCCTTGCCAGAAAAAGTACAGGTTCCACTTTTATTCCGTCAGTTGAGGGAGTGCAAGACGAAGTGGAGATAGAGCTCATGCTCCTTGGATATCCAAAAGCTGCAAAAGCGTATATCCTCTACAGGGCCCAGCGCGCGGAAGCACGAGGTCAGGAAAAAAACGTCCCGGATCATGTAAGAAAACTTGCTGAAGAGGGCAAGCGCTATTTTAAAAAGAACCCTCTCGGAGAATTTATATACCTGCGAACGTATGCGCGATGGATTCCTGAAGAAGAACGGAGAGAAACATGGATTGAGACAGTGGACCGCTATCTCTCTTTTATGAAGGAGAACCTCGGTGATTCACTCGCACAAAGTGAGTACGACGAGTTGCGTGAAGCAATACTGAAACAGGAAGTGATGCCTTCCATGCGGCTTATGCAATTTGCGGGAGAACCCGCACGGCGGTGCAACACATGTGCTTACAATTGTACATTTATCGCGCCTTCTCTCCTTTCTGATTTTGCTGAAATTATGTATCTCTCCATGCAGGGATGCGGTGTAGGGTTTTCCGTAGAAAGTCAGAACATCGAGAAACTTCCCCAAATACAGAAGCGAACGACAGAAGAGTTGCCACGCCACACAGTCGAGGATTCAAAAGAAGGATGGTGTGATGCACTTACGAAAGGCCTCGAAGCATGGTATTCAGGAAAAGACATCACATTTGACTACTCGCAAATTCGACAAGCAGGAGCTCGCCTTAAGACGATGGGAGGAAAAGCCTCCGGCCCTGAACCGCTCCACTCACTGCTTGATTTTGCCAAGGAAAAGATCCAAAATCGTCAAGGAAGGCGACTCCGACCAATAGATGTGCACGATATTCTTTGTAAAATTGGAGAGTGTGTGGTCTCCGGTGGCGTACGTCGCACGGCAATGATTAGCCTTTCTGACTTGGATGACACAGCACTTCGTGACGCAAAAAAAGGGCAATTCTTTCTCTCAGATCCTCATCGTTCTGTCGCAAATAACTCCGCAGTATATGAAAACCCTCCGGCAAGTCATGAGCTTATGGAAGAATGGGTTGCCCTTATGAAGAGCGGCTCGGGAGAGCGCGGTATCTTCAACCGAGGTACGCTGAATAACACCATGCCGAAGCGAAGACTAGAGTACTTCAAAAAAATAGGCTTCCTTGGAGATGACGGTGTCATCAGAGGTCCCATCGGCACCAATCCCTGCGGTGAAATTATCCTTCAGTCGAAACAATTCTGTAATCTCTCAGAAATTATTGCAAGAGCAGACGATACTCGGGAAAACTTGGTACGCAAAGCCCGCCTTGCGGCAATCCTAGGAACCTACCAATCGACGCTCACAAACTTCAGGTATATATCGAAAGAGTGGCAGAAGAATTGTGAGGAAGAGCGGTTACTTGGTGTCTCGATTACGGGGCAATGGGATAGCGCATGCGCAAGAGAAAAAGAATCGCTCCAAGCTATGCGCGATACTGCAATATCCACAAACGCCGAATACGCGAAACGCTTTGGTATATCTCCCTCAATGGCAGTCACAGCGATTAAGCCCTCCGGAACCGTATCTCAAACATTTGATTGCTCGTCGGGGATTCATCCGCGCCATTCAAAATATTACATCCGTCGAGTGAGAATCTCAGCAACCGACTCCCTCTTCAATATGCTGAAAGATCAAGGGGTACCCTACTATCCTGAAGTAGGACAAACACTCGACACCGCAAGTACCTACGTGCTCGAGTTTCCCGTTGAGGCACCAGACTCCACAGTGTTTAAGGATGATCTCACTGCAATGGAGCAGCTTGAGTATTGGAAAAAAGTGAAACTTAATTTCACCGAACACAATCCTTCTGCCACAATCTCGGTTGGAGAAGACGAGTGGATCTCTGTAATCAACTGGATAAAGGAAAACTGGAGCATTGTGGGCGGACTCTCATTCCTTCCACGTTTTGACCACGTGTATAGACTCGCTCCATACGAAACAATCACAAAAGAACGCTACGAAGAACTTGCCACAAAACTTCCGACCATAGATTACTCAAAGCTTGTCCTCTATGAACATACGGATGAGACAGAGCAGAAAAAAGAGCTCGCATGTGTAGGAGGTACATGTGATATCGACATGGTTGTTCCAAGTGAAATCGTTGCCTCTTAAAATACCAATATGTTCTATACTCGAAGGGGTGATAGTGGGAAATCGGGGTTATTCGGCACAAAAAAGCGAATCTCCAAGGGAGATCAAGTGTATGAAGCGCTCGGGAGTGTAGATGAGCTTAATTCCTTCCTTGGAATATGTCGAGTAGAAGACAGCGCACACGTCTCTTCCCTCATAGAAGTCCAACAATGTCTTTTTATTATTCAGGCGGAACTTGCAGGAACCAAGAAAACAATTACGAAAAAAGAGCTCTCGCGCCTTGAGAAGCATATCGACGAAGCGAGCTCCTCAATAGTAAGTCCGCATGCGTTTGTCATCCCCGGCGCGACAAAAGTATCAGCACAATACGATTTCGCGCGAGCGGTCTGCAGAAGAGCGGAACGTGCACTCATCCAAGCGGAAACCCTGTGTCCTCTCTCGAGTGCTACAAAAGCGTATATCAACCGTCTCTCAAGCTTCCTCTACGTACTTGCAAGAAAAGCTGCACAGGAGTCAGGGAAAGAAGATACTCCACATTATTAGAACAGATAAAAAAGTAAAAACAAAAATATGAATACAAGACATCTCTTTAAGATTAGCGGGATAATTCTCTTCATCGCAATTGCGGGTTTTTTCTTTGCTACAAGCGACAGGGCACAAGACTCTGCTGAAAACACTTTTCAGGAACAGCACACGATAGTGCTCTCTATAGAAGATGGCCCTTCAGAGAAAGAAATGTTTATCTCGGAGGATGAGACGATGCTTTCGATACTCAAGAAGCTCAACGCTGAAGATCCTGCGCTTAATCTAAAAACAAAGGAATTTGAGGGGCTGGGTACGCTTGTCGAGGAAATGTACGGCTTAAAAAATGGTGTAGGAAATGAATACTGGCAGTACACAGTAAATGGGATCATGCCACAAATCGGTGCAGACGCGCTCGTACCAGAAACAGGCGATCACGTCGAATGGGAATTTAAGGCTTCTGAATTCTAGACACTATGGCGCTCACCTGGAAACAACTCCTCTTTATCTTGATTGCGCTTGTGTGCTTTGGTTTCCTTATGCGCCTCATTCCCCATCCACCAAATGCAACACCAATTACCGCGCTTGCGCTTGTAGGGAGCCTTTATCTTGGGAGAAAATACGCACTTTTTCTCCCACTCATCGCGCTTGCACTTTCTGATTTCTTTATCGGTTTTTATGACTGGAAAGTAATGGTGAGTGTTTACTTTTCCTTCGCGCTCATCGCGCTCTTTAGTTGGGTGCTCAAGAAGTATCGAACATTCCTCCCCATTGCAACTACTATAATCGCCTCTTCTCTTTTCTTTTTCTTTGTCACTAACACAGCCGTATGGCTCTTTTCCCCATGGTATGAAAAAACGCTCACTGGTCTTCTCTACTCACTTGAACTTGGCATACCTTTTCTTCGAAATATGCTTATGGGAGACCTCGTATACACATTCGGCTTGATTGCTGTTTTTGAAACCGCGCGGGCATTCGCGCAAGTTAAAATAGCATCTTTAATGTGTATGCCTTTCTCGCACAAATAATGTACTTGTGCTGATGTACTCGCCTTTGCTCGACCCACAAGAGCTTACGCCCGCCGTCAAGCACTAAGCGGTGGGAGAGGGATTCGAACCCTCGAACGAGTTTCCCCGTTACCGCGTTTCGAGTGCGGCGCTTTCGACCTCTCAGCCACCCCACCGCTTAGTGCTCGATATACTTTTCTTGCAGTACCAATTTTTACCCAGCACAAATCGGATTCCAAAAATGCATTGGCGCTGTGTCCGGGCACTCCTCCAAACACAGGCATTGTAACAACTTTTTACTACTCCGCCACACCTTCCCCACCCAACTATTCCAATGTTCTGCAGAACTTGAGAATAGAGTTGCCGCGAGTAGTGAGCGCATGACGAACCGCGTTACCATCATGTCGTTTCATAATAAGTCCGGCGATAGCGAGCTTCCTCACGTGCTCCCCGACCGTTCGAAAGTCAATGGAAAGATTTTCAGCAATCTCGCTAAGAGAAAGTTCTGGTTTCTTTTCAAGCATGTACATAATTTCGATCCTGCGATGGTTTCCAGCACCTTTAAAAATTCTTTCCAATTCAAAAAATCTTTTCTTGTCCATATTCCCACTATACCGCAATTCTGCAGAACATTGGAATAGAATGCGTGAAAAAGAAAACTATTGTATAATGCGAAGCGCCAGTGATGGCCCCATCGTCTAACGGTTAGGACACAAGCTTTTCAAGCTTGGAACCGGGGTTCGATTCCCCGTGGGGTCATGAAGAAAGAAAACACGCGAGAGCGTGTTTTCTTGATGAATGGTCACATTACTTTTTCATGAATATCTCACTCATGATGTCTGGGAGGCAGAATCAAAAGCCGGACTGATCCCGCTGTAAGCAGGAGAAGGAAGCTGGGTAGCCTGCCCGGCCAGGGGAGCCACTTTGCAATTCTATACGATATATCGTATAGAATTGGATTAGTGAGCTGACACCGATTCCCCGTGGGGCACCCAAACCCAACACGCCAGGCACCTGGCGTGTTGGGTTGGATCCTATGGTTTTATTATAAATTGAAATTTCCTTGGCTTTAGTCAAGTACTTGATCTTTTCTTGAAGTTGAATCCCAATCTGATAGGATTCAATTGACGCGCGCGTAGCTCAGCTGATTAGCGGTGAAATCGTCCCCAGACAATTTCATCTTTGACATTCTTTCAATCCAATGTGCGCGATTAGCTCAGTGGTGAGGAAAAAGGTTTCCCAAACCTTTTTCCGTCGACATCGTTTCTAATCGCTCTGTGGGCGGCTAGCTCAGCTGGTTAGAGCGTCGCATTGACATTGCGGAGGTCACAGGTTCAAGTCCTGTGCCGCCCACAGAGCGATTAGAAGTCGGTCGGAAGTTCAATCCTTCCATCGCGCACATTGGATTGAAAACGGTCACAGATTAGAATCCTGGCGCGCGCGCAATAAGAATTTTAAAAAGGAGAAAGAAGAAACAAAGAAGACCACAGAAATAACATATCAACAAACTGGAGTTTGTTGATATGTTGTGAAAGAGAGAAATAGAGTAAGTGTGTATAGGAACCGTCTATTCCTCCTCTTCTCTAAGAAAACCTCCGGCCTGGTGCGACCAGAGCTCTGCATAAATGCCTCCTTTCTTAATCAATTGATTGTGTTTTCCATCTTCTGCAACCTTTCCAGCATCAAACACAATAATCCTATCCAGCGCTCGAAGTGTTGAGAGGCGATGCGCAATCGCAAGCACAGTCTTCCCTTCCATAAGTTCGTGAAGCGCTTCCTGAATCGCAACCTCACTCTCACTATCAAGCGAGCTTGTCGCCTCATCAAGAAGAAGGATCTTTGCATCTTTGAGGAATGCACGCGCAATAGCAATCCTCTGGCGCTCTCCTCCGGAGAGCTTTATACCGCGCTCCCCAACAAGCGTGTTGTATTTTTGTGGAAGTTTTTCAACAAAATCATGAGCTTGTGCGTGTTCTGCGGCCTCTTCTATTTCCTTTTCTGTCGCCTCAAGCTTCCCATAACGGATATTTTCTTTTAATGACCGATGAAAGAGAAGCGGATCCTGTGGCACAACAGCAATAGAATCTCGAAGACTTTCCTGGGTGAGGAGTGTGATGTCTTGTCCATCAATTGTAATTTTTCCACCGCCTATATCATACTGGCGCAAAAGAAGCTTCATGAGTGTTGATTTACCGGCACCACTTCTCCCGACAAGCCCTACTTTCTCTCCCGGCTTGATGTGAAGGTTCAAATTAGTGAAGACATCTTGTTCGCTGTATTTGAATGAGACATCCTCAAGTAAAATTTCTCCGGAAGAAACCCTCAGTTCTGTGGCAAAGGGAGAATCTACCACTTCATGGGGCTCAAGAATTTCTTCAAGTCCTTCTCTTATTTCGCCAATGGTTTGAGCAAAGCGGTTAAAACCACCTCCGAGAAATTCGAGATCGCCCCGAAGAGATGCCACAAGAGTAAGGATGAGTACAATGTCACCCGCTGTAAGTACTCCGTCACTCCAGAGATAAATACTCATGAGGATCATACCGCCAACAAACAACGTCTCGAGCACATTATTCAATACGAGTATTTTTTCTGAATACCCCCAGTTGCGCATTCCCGCGAGCCTCCGAATGTCAATGAGCCTGAAAAGTTCTTTCAACTCAAACGTACGACGCGCAAAATCATGAATCGCATTTATATTTGTAAGCATATCAACCGTCCAGGCCCTCACCTCGGTTTCTCTGCGTTGCGCCTCGGTACTCAATACAATTTTTTTCTTGGCAAGAAAAATGTTAAGAGGAATGACTATCAAAAGCCACGAAAAGAAAATAATCCCTACATAGATATTCGTATAAAAGATAAGTGCGAGACCAAATACGAGACTTAAAATAAAAGTAAACCACTCCCATAAGAGCTGTCCTGCCATATCTTTCACTCCACCGCTTGCATTGGTAAGTTTGCTCCCAAGAGCTCCAGAAAATCGATTAAGGAAATACTCGTGACTATGTTTTGTTGCATATGTAGAAAGCATCGACCGAGCAGTCGCTCGAAGGCTCGTCATCCAATTCCTTCCAGTAAATCCAGATGCACGAAAGCTTATCTGCACGGAAAAACCCACTCCAATGTAGGAAATTGCCCAAAACCAAACATCATTTACTGTAGTAATTCCCCCAGAAGTAATAGCGTCGATTATCCTTTTAAAAATGTACGGAACAGCAGTTGCAAGCGCGCTTCCAACAATCACAAAGAAAATAGCAAGAAGCGCCGGCCTCCAGTGTGGCTTTGAAGTGATATACAAAAAATGAAATGGCCCTCGAGGGACCTGTTCTAATCCTTTTTTCATAAAAATGTGGAGAAAAGAGAAAATAATTATCCCACGAATACAAACGGAATGCAAATTACTCCGTAATGTGGTATACAAAGATGAAACATGAAAATTTTGGCAATTGAAACCAGTTGTGATGAGACGGCTGTGGCTGTCGTTGAAGCTGAAGGCGAGATTGGAAATGCTTCGTTTTCTGTGCTTGGTAATGCTCTCTTCTCACAAATTGAAATCCATAAAGAGTATGGGGGTGTATTCCCTGCTCTCGCAAAACGTGAACACGGAAAAAATCTTGTGCCTATTTTGCGTGCTGCACTCACTGAGGCAAATTTGCTCCACGCAAACTACGAGCCCCTCATCGAGGAACAAAAACACAATATTGAGAAACTACTCGAGCGTGAGGGAGAACTTGCTTTTCAACTCATTGAATTCCTTGAGGAAGTCGAGGTCCCCAAAGTTGATGCGATTGCAGTAACGCATGGACCGGGGCTTGAGCCAACACTCTGGGTCGGCATCAACTTCGCGCGAGCACTCTCTGGCGCATGGTCCGCCAGCCGGCGGATTCCAATTGTTCCCGTGAATCACATGGAAGGACACATTCTTTCTTCTGTCTTTTTTGAAGAGAAAATTAAAGACGTGCCTCTTCCCGCCATCGCGCTTTTAATTTCTGGCGGGCACACCGAACTTGTTTTGATGAAGGACTGGCTTTCTTATGAACTCATAGGAGAAACACAGGATGATGCCGTCGGTGAAGCATTTGATAAAGTTGCTCG
Source organism: Minisyncoccota bacterium (assembly GCA_040879605.1). Taxonomy (GTDB): domain Bacteria; phylum Patescibacteriota; class Minisyncoccia; order Phycocordibacterales; family JBBDKB01; genus JBBDKB01. The sequence continues at coordinate 3,090 of JBBDKB010000008.1, read as the reverse complement.
CATGATGGAACTCCCCTATCCTGGTGGCCCTGAAATATCAAAACTTGCTGAAAGCGCACGAGAAAAAAGTGCACAATTGGACACACCGCTTCCTCGCCCTATGTTGCATTCAGATGATTGCAATTTCTCATTTTCAGGATTGAAAACAGCAGTACTCTACGCATTAAAGAAAACGGAGCTCACACAAGATGAGAAAGAAAAATTCGCACGTGAATTTGAAGATGCGGTTTCTGATGTTCTCATAAAGAAAACTAAAAGTGCAATTGAGGAAACAGGTGCAAAAGCACTCATCATTGGCGGAGGCGTTGCCGCAAATAAAGAAATTAGAAAACGATTTGAGAATGAAGTCGCTGAGATAAAGCTCTATCTTCCTGATGTATCACTTACTGGTGATAACGCCGTCATGATCGCGCTTGCCGGCTTTTTCCGCTACAAAAACGGTGACACCGCGCTTCCAGGCGCTATTGTTGCTGACGGAACACTCAAACTTCCCTCTTAAGGTATCCATATAGTGAGTCTTTGAGCGCTTCTTTCAAATGAGGCTTCGTTTTGGTATTCTTTTGAAACATGGCAAAAAACACGACCGGAAACGAGCCCCAGATACCGGAGAAATTCCTTAAGCCCTACAATCCTCAAGAGACCGAAGAGGCAATTTATGCGCGGTGGGAGGATTCCGGTTTTTTTAATCCTGACAATCTCCCCGAGCGGCACAATGTGCCCTACTGCATCATTATGCCGCCTCCAAACGCAAACGGCCGCCTCCACGCGGGGCATGGGCTTGATATGGCGCTAAAAGATATTGCGATTCGATTTGAGCGTATGCGCGGCAAAAAAACGCTTTTCCTTCCAGGAGCGGACCACGCCGGTTTTGAAACGCAAGTGGTATACGAAAAGAAACTCGAGAAAGAAGGCCGCTCCCGCTTCAATATGGAACCGAAAGAGCTCTATGATGAAATCTATGAGTTCACACTGGAGAATAAGAAACTCATGGAAGATGATATTCGCCGTCTTGGTACTTCATGCGATTGGTCGAGAGAAAAATTTACTCTTGATCCTGATGTCATTTTACGAGTCCAAAAGACGTTTGTAGAGATGTATGATGACGGACTCATTTATCGGGGAAAGCAAACGGTCAATTGGTGTCCGAAACATCAAACTTCACTCTCTGACGTTGAGACAGAGAGCAATGAAGAGACAACCCCTTTTTATCATTTTAAGTATGGTCCTTTTGAAATTGGAACCGTACGTCCCGAAACAAAATTTGGTGATAAATACGTGGTGATGCACCCGGATGACGCGCGCTACGAGAAATACAAACACGGAGAGCAAATAGAAGTTGAATGGATCAATGGCCCTATCACTGCCACCATTATCAAAGACGAGGCTGTTGATCCGGAATTTGGAACCGGCGTTATGACTATCACCCCATGGCACTCTCAAGTGGATTTTGAAATTGCAAAACGCCACGATCTTGACATCGAACAGATTATTGATTGGAGAGGAAAACTACTTCCAATCGCGCAGGAATTTGAGGGAATGAAAATCGCTGACGCGAGAGAAAAAATTGTGGAGAAGTTAGAAGCGAAAGGTCTCCTTGTTCGTGTTGATAAAGACTACAAGAACGTAGTGAAGCGCTGCTATAAATGCCAGAGCATGATTGAGCCGCAAGTAAAAGACCAGTGGTTTGTAAAAATGCAGCCGCTCGCAGAGAAAGTGATTGATGCAGTAGAGAAAGAGGACTTGATTGAAATCATGCCCGAGCATCAGAGGCGAATCCTCCTTCACTGGATGCATAATACGATTGACTGGAATATTTCACGCCAGATTATTTGGGGTATTCGTATTCCTGCATGGTTTAGGGACGGAGAAGCATATGTTGGTATGGAGGAGCCACAAGGAGAAGGGTGGCAAGCCGATTTTGATACATTTGACACATGGTTCTCTTCAGGTCAGTGGCCGCTTGTCACACTTGGGTATCCTGATGGAAAAGACTTCAAAACATACTACCCTACGAACCTCATGGAGACGGGAGCAGATTTGGTATTTAAGTGGGTGCCTCGCATGATTATGTTTGGCCTCTATCTTGCAAAAGAAGTGCCATTTAAAACTGTCTATTTCCACGGCATGGTCAATGATGCAAACAACCAGAAGATGAGCAAGAGTAAAGGAAACGTAATCTCCCCTATTGATTTAACTCAAAAATATGGGGTTGATGCACTTCGCATGGCGCTTGTGGTGGGAAATCCCGCAGGAAGCAACGTCCCTCTTTCAGAAGAGAAAGTGAAAGGATACAAGCACTTCGCAAATAAATTGTGGAATGTGACTCGATTCATCCTTATCCATGCAGAAGTTCATACGGGGAGTAACTCAAAAACTCTTTATACCAAAAAAGACGAGGAGCTTCTTGATGAAGTATCATCTCTTTCTGAAGAGATAACAAAAGACCTTGAACTGCATAGATACTATCTCGCAGCCGAGAAAATCTACCACTACGTGTGGCATCGACTTGCAGATGAGATTCTCGAAGAGAGTAAACAAATTTTTGAAGAAGGAAGTGAAGAGGAAATCGCTTCTCGAAAGCGCGCGCTCTATGAGATGCTCCTCGTCAACTTGAAACTTCTCCACCCGTTTATGCCCTTTGTCACAGAAGAGATTTGGAGTGATCTTCCTAAAAAAGATACAGATCTCCTCATGATCTCCGAATGGCCCGCACACTAGATCCTCATCTCGTTATATTCTACATGTATGTTTTGAGAAGCAAGAAAGATAAAGATTTTTACATAGGTTCAACAAATAATCTACAGAGACGATTCAAAGAACATAACGCCGGAGACGTACAGTCTACAAAGCCACGTGGCTCATTTTCCCTACTCTATTACGAAGCGTATTCTGCAGAAGAGGATGCGAGAAAGCGAGAGCACCAACTTAAGTTACGCGGAAGAGCTTTTGCACAGCTCAGAAGGAGAATCTCCACGAGTCTCCGGCAAGATGAGGATTAGTCGTGCGGGTGGCCCGCACAGAAGTAGGTTCTACCCCCACACCCCTGCTTAATGAAGCAAAGGCGTAAGGTATACTAAATACGCATGCCTG
>JBBDKB010000007.1:39657-44044 GCA_040879605.1 Minisyncoccota bacterium | reverse complement strand
GTCACATGAACATAAAAAGTCACAGCTTGTCTGTGGCTTTTTATGTGTCGCAGGTGATGCCTGGGAGGCAGAATCGAAAACCGAAGAGAGCGAAGCTTTCGAGGCGGGGTCGTGAGTGATATCTTGAAAATAGGTAGTTGTGACACATCAATCGATGGTGCGTCGATTTACATAACGACATGAAGGTTTTTGTTGTTTGAGTAAATGTGAATAGAAACAGCCTCTATATTTCAGTGAAATTGTAAATGTTGCTTAATTTTATATTTTATTGTATAAATTGTGTTGGCAAGAGAAAAATTAGGAGAGAGCCAATGTACAAGTTCTTCAAAGAGGATATAGATGCTCTTGACCTCAAGATCACCAAACTGAAAAGGACTATCCGAGATGCTGGTCAACAAATGGGGGCAGCTACCGAAGATGGTGAGCGTGAGCATGACAATCCCGAACTCGATGATGCTATGCGTCGTTTTGAGATGTGGAGCAGGTATTTGAGCGACATGAACGAGATCAGAAGCAAAGCTGAGATCGTTGATCGTACTGCCGTGTCGTCTGGTCGGGTGTCGATTGGTTGCACTGTTACATTCGTTGACCAGGACGAAAACGAGCGAACCGTTTCAATCGGGAGCTACCTGCCGTCGGAAGAGTCGACAGAAATCTCATATAATGCACCGATTGCGCGTATTCTCATTGGTCTGAAAGCCGGTGAGTGTCATGAAGGCAAAATTGCAGGTCAAGACGTCGAATTTGAAGTCGTCAGCATCAAAAAAACCGAATGGAGGCATTGATGCCGCATGTGTGCTGGACGGTCAAAATCGCCGGTGTCTCAGGCACTGGCAAAACAACAGTGATGGAGGGTCTGAAGAATTCCGGTGAGATCGATTGTGAGATCGTCATCTACTCACAACTCTTGAGTGAGTGGGGTGATCAAGAACTTGCGGATCTGAAGCTTGCTGAAAAGTTAGTGAGCTCCAATGGTCTTGTGCTTATGGATGAGCATCTTGAATTTGACAACCCTAACAAAACCCGTAACTATTTACGGGAAAACACAAGGGGGCTTGTACTTCTCGATGTACCATTACGCGATCTTGTGATGCGCATCAATGGAGACAAGTTACGTAATCGTATCGCCGACCCGAGGTATTTGTCACGCAACCTGCAAGTTTCTCGGACCAAAGCGATCCAACTCGCGCACGAAACCAAGACTCCGCTTTTGGTCATTCCTAATCTTCACGGAGAGCAGGAACGTTCAATTGCTATAATCAAGGCATTCGTGCTCACTAACAGCCCCTGAGTTTTATGGGGCTGTTTTCTAAAATAAGCTAGAATATAACCATGAACACTTTTTTTGTAGGATCAGTAATAAATCCGATTAAACGAGATGTTGTGGGTGCGTTGCCTGTTTTGTCTGAGATTTCACTAAGATATCCAGCTCGACTTAATGCGATGGCTTTGGATCCGAGTCAGATTGACGTTTCTAAAAGAGGTATCTATACACCAGGAGAAGTTATTTTTTCTGTGGATATTTTTAAAGAAGTTTTGATTACTCTTCGTGAGGACAATCTGATTGTCATTTCAGAAACTAGTCCAAGACATCAAATAATAACGCACGCGGTATTATTAATGAGACAAGCTCTAAAGGTGAAACACGGTTTTAATATTGATGTAAAAACACTCGATCTGAGACATTGTGGTTTGGGTTCTAGTAGTGGTCTGATTGCTTCTGTGGCGTCGGCAATTAACGAGTTGTACGGAACTCCAATTAAGAAAGCTGCTCTGATTCCTTATTTAGCTCAAAATCATGGAGAAGAAATAGATGATGATAGCCACCGACTGCAGCACGTTCAGTGTATAGGTGGTTCTGCTGCGTCTGGTCTTGTGATTGGTGGAATGAAAATGATTGCTGGAGAATCAGTGGTAATTGCATCTATGGATATTGACAGCTCATACTCCGTTCTAATTGGTATTCCAAATGACTTCTCAGCACCAGATGCGCAACATTTGATGGAACTTGAAATATCTAATATGTCGAAATTTGTTGCGACTGGTAATGAGTATAGGTATAAAATTGGTTATCGAGTGATACATGAGATGATTCCTGCAATGATAAAAAATGATCTTCATAGTGTATCTTCACTGATTTTCGATTATCGTTTTGATTATGGAAGTATTAGAAATTGTTCTTTCGTTTATCCTAGACTAGTTGATATTGCGAAAAACATACGCTATTTGTATGAAGATGGACTGGTGGATACTCTTGCGCTATCAAGCGTAGGTCCAGCCTTTTTTGCAATCACTCATCATCCTGAAAAATGTAGGTCCGTTTTTGAAAAGAATGATCTAAAAGTATATGAGGCAAAGATTGTTAATCATGGTTATCAGATAGTTAATACAAAGGTAATATGAGTTGGTTTAAAACAAAAGCCTTCTGGAATAATTCAGAGAACGTAAATTATTTTTCACAAAAGCCTGCTGATCCCAAGATAGTAAAACGACTGGAAATTCTAATGTCAATACCTGCTAGTACTGGAAATAAAAGTTTGTCAGCACTTGATTTAGGTTGTGGTGGAGGAAGGCATGCAGAAATGTTGGTGAAAATGGGTTTTAAGACATCGGTGATAGATCTCAATCAGGAAATGCTCAGAACTACAGTTAGGCGCGTTGGTAAAATAAATTTATGCTCAATAAGACGTGGGTCAATTGTTAAGTTGCCTTACAAAAACGAGACCTTCGATGTTATTGTTACTACAGGGGTTCTCCATCAGACAAAGAATATTTATGAATATCAAGTTGCCGTAAAGGAAATTTCACGAGTATTAAAGCCAGGTGGTTTGGTGTGTTTAAATGTATTTACTTCACGAATCCTCGACGACACCTGCACACTACTGGCAGATGCTTTTGCATATCAGACAAAGGAGGGGTTAGATATGACCCTCCTTTCAAAAACAACCTTCTATGAACTTATGGCCTGGTATGGACTTACGCTGGAAGATGAATTGGGCGAGGATGTTGTTCAAGAGAATACAGGAAGACGAAGTGTCCTGAGGTGTAATTTTATTAAGATATAAGATAAATGAATAATATGAAAATTTTATATGTAACAGGTAACTCGGGAAAATTTGGAAATGCTCAAAAGTTTTTTCAAGAATATAATATAGACGTTGAACAACGTGCGGTAAAGATTGAAGAAATACAAAGTGGAGATTCATTAGAAATCGCAATTGACAAGGCAAAAAAAGCTTTTGCGATTGAGCAAAAACCACTTTTTATCAACGATGCCACTTGGATTATTCCAGCATTAAAGGGTTTCCCTGGTCCATTTATGAAGTACATCAATCAATGGTTTGAACCGATTGACTTTATACATCTGATGGAAGGCAAGGGAGACCGAAGGATAATTTTACGTGACATTATAATATATATTGATGATACATGTCATAAGGTCTTCACCCATGACCACGAAGGTTCTGTTTTGAATGAGGTTGCGTCGTATGGATACAAACATTCCACAGATGTCGTTATATCGTTATCGAAAAGTGGTAAATCAATTGCTGAAGAGAAAGAGAACAAGAACTTCTTCGTAGAGGATGAAGATAAGGTATGGAGAGACTTTGTGCAGTGGCTTCAAACAAATAATATTGACTAAATTATACAACATTGTATAGTCTACCATAGAAATGCCGCTCCTGAGGAGAGAGAATATGACCTCCGTGAAAACAGTGTCTGCCTATGTTGTATACAAGATGGGCAAGCTTTTGGATCAGAGCGTCTCGATGCTCGATCCTCTTGGGTTCGATGAGTACTTTACCAACAATAGATTCAGCAAAATGGCAACTGCCGACGATGCCGAGAGCCTTAAAGGGTTTTTGTCAGAAGTCGTCGCTGTTATATCCTTGGACTTCATCAAGTCCTTGGATGAGGTTTCGGCTATGGCTGCAGCGCGTGACTTAAATATGGTCGCGTCTGTCGTTGCTCGGTTTGGCATACCAATGCATGAGTGCCCCCATCTGGAGGAACTCCTGTTGATTCTTGCCGAGAAAACCAACGAAGTACCAACTGATACGGTGTTCGGCTACGGGTCTCGAAATCCAGCTGGAGCGCGCCAAAGGAGCTTCACTAAAACGAATGAGGAGTCTCTGTTTATTGAGTCGTTTTCAGCTGGCATGAATGGTCTTATGGTCACTCTTGCCGGTCTGGAGACAATTCAATCAATGGAAATCTCTGACTCTAGATATGCTCCTTTCGTTGAAGAATCAGCTCGGTATCTTCAACAGATGCAAAAAGCTATCTTGAGTGTGCGAAATCATATCACTCCAGACTTCTTCACGCATCAGCTGCGACCGTTCTTCGACCCTAAAACTATTCGCGGTCAGACCTACTTTGCCGCTGG
>JBBDKB010000007.1:0-39557 GCA_040879605.1 Minisyncoccota bacterium | reverse complement strand
TGCGACCGTTCTTCGACCCTAAAACTATTCGCGGTCAGACCTACTTTGCCGCTGGAGGTGCTCAAATGCCGGTGACTATGGTCGACTTACTCTTGTGGGGGGTTGAAGAAGTGGACCGGATATACGTTGGTTATCGCAATGAAAACCTTCGTTATCTACCGCGTTCGTACCGCAGTAAAGTTGAAGTGATTATGGGTCGGCCGTCGATTTTGAAGAACATACAAACTCAAATAAATCGCGGTATGCCCACAACAGCGAGGACAGTCGCCCTCAATAGCATTACAGCTCTCCAAGAGCTTGCTGATCAGCTGATTCGCTTCCGAGGGCCACATCTTAGTGTTGCAAAAGCGAACATGAGAATTCGTTCAGCAGGTTCTGTAGGTAGTGGCGGATACGATACCTCGATCTTGCAGTACCTGATCAATCGGACTAAGAACTTCAAAACGCAACTCGTTTGTTTCCAACGTGCACTCTCAGAAGGTTCGCCATGAACGTGGCGAACCTTTTTCTTTTCTGGAGATATACACAACCATAAGCTAGGAAGAGAGATTTGTGCATTCAACCGAAGCGGAAGTGTTTGCCGATATAGCAAGAGAAAAAGGCGTGCCAGATGGGGCAATTCTTATAGAAAATAAATCACAAAATACTGGCGATAATTATAAGTTTGCTCTTGAACTGTTAAAGCAGAAGGCTATAAATCACAAAACAATAATTGCTGTTTAAAACCGTACATGGAACGCTGAACTTATGCGACTGGAAAAGTACATCTACCGAGTGATGTTGAATTGATCGTCACCTCACCACCTATTCCAGCGATCGAGTATCCGAACGAATCAAATAGTCAAGACGAACACTGCTTTATTCCATGGTTGGCGACTTACAGCGAATTAAAGAATACCCTGTTAAAGGGCTTCAAATCAAGCAAGAGATACCTGATGACGTGTGGTGTGCTTATGAATTTCTCGTTGATAATGGTTCTAATAAGAGACTCATTAAAGATTAAACATTATGGCAAATATTACTGTTTATAATAGGCCATCAAAACAAAGCTGACTACCCTGCAAAATATCTAGACCATCCTGTTGATCATGTAAAACTTGGTTTGGATGAAATTCAGTCACTTAACCTCAAAGAGATAGTTGAGCATAAAGTACGTCAGGCATACGAACTAATAAGAAAGCCTGTAATTGTAGAGGATGTTGCATTAGGGTTTGCAGCGCTTGTCGGATATTTTGATGGTGAAAACTTGGAGTTATTTGAAGATAGTTTAGATGGAAAGATAGTCGAGACACCTTTCGGTGAGAATAGATTTGGTTGGGACAAAATTTTCATTCCATAGGGATATTCTGTGACCCGAGCTTCGCTTAGCGAAGAAGATGACCAAAAAACTTATACTCAAGTAAAACCATTTGCTAAACTTAAAGAATATTTAGAGACAAAGGTCTTTTAGTATATTTCCGGGTAAAGCCCCGCAGTTGCGGGTGTTTTGTGCGCGTATTGGGAGGGCGAGACAGGCACAGACAGACTTGCTTGCGCGTTAGCGCAAACCACTTTGAAAACTACTAACTCCAACGAAGCCATTAAGTAAACACGGATGTTGAGTTTATACAACACAACTTAAAAAAATATTTTGACATCCGTGTATCGTCTTTCTCGATCTATATAGTTGGTTTATTTGTCTTTGTCGCCCTACTCCTCCTGTCTCTCTTTGTAGCCTGACGCCGAGTCCCGTAGAGGTCACCCAAGTCCAACACGCCAGGCTCATAGGGTCGCCGATCTGTGCATCGGCGACCCTTCCTCGTTCCTGGACAAATTTCAAAATTGTGATTTAATCCTCTTAAATTAGTTCTCTTACAAATTCTCGACTACGGCAAGCATTCTGGGCACCAAGCATGGCTCCTAGAGTGCTTGCCGTAATTGGCCGGCCGTTACCGGACGCCTCCGGAGAAAAAGGGAGGGCGAGCTATGCCCGTCGTTCGAGTGTCCTGTCTACCAAAAGTCAGCCAGGACGAGCTCAGGGAGTATCATCAAGGCATCGTCGCCGCGATCGCCGACATCAGCGAGATCGGTGTCGAGACCGAGGACGATGTCGTGTGCCTCTTCCCAAAGGACATGATGGTCTATGGTCTCGGTTCGGTGATCGAGATCGAGGTCTTCAGCCTCTTCGAGAAGCCGGAGCGGACTCCCGAAGTCAGGCAGCGTCTTGCCGAGGCTCTCTGCCAGGTGACTCGGGAGCACTTCCCGGATACGAACGTGATCGGGTGCACGGTCACGCCACTCAATCCGGAGCAGGGCTTCGCTGTCTCGAAGCGGGGTCCAGATATGACAGTGGGGACCGGAACAACTCACGCGTGAAGATCGTGACACCGGCTTCAATACGACCTGGCCCGACGGGTTCACCCCCGCCGGGTCGTTTCTTTTTCATACAAATCCACAATCAAAGTTCGAAGCGTCTCCCGTTGTGGGTCACAACACCAAATACGCCAGGCGCCTGGCGTATTGGGTTAGAGTTCCCACTGGGTTTTGTTATAGTAAGAATGTAGCTTTTTTACGAGGGCCTAATTGCAAGACCACTTATGGGGAGTTTGAGGACAATAGAAGATGAACAGCGTTACTTGGAATACCAGAAGACCGGTGGTCTTGATGGTGAGTGTCTGTTTTGCAGAGAGAAAGGAGTAAAGGAGTTTACATATTGGAAAGTGCTTCCTAATACGTTTCCCTATAACAAAATCGCAAAGGTACATGATATGCTTGCGCCCAAACGGCATGTTACCGAGCAGGAACTGCCCGCAGAGGAATTAGAGGAGTATCAGGCACTTAAAGCAGGATTTATCAATACAAATTACGAATTTATTTTTGAGCCAACACAGAAAAAGAAAAGTATTCCTAAGCATTTCCATCTTCATCTTATAGAGGCCAAAGACTCCCCAACGAAGGGTTAACCTTCGTTGGGGAGGAAGAATTTTTAATAAGAAGCTACTTTCTCATTTCATACGATATATCGTATGAAATGGTTCGATGCATCGAACCAAACTCGAATATGCGAGTATTAGTGTTTTTTAAATATTGCCTTTAAAAAACTCAAGGAGGTGCTCATCGAGGTCTCGTGGAAGACCAATGTGGGAGCTGCCGTCTGCTATGTAGGTCTGCGGTTGGTTACCGCTCTCTGTGAGTGCGTGGAGAATTCGATGTGCGTGTCCGACCGGGACAAATGGGTCGCCTTCGGTATGGCCTATAAAGACAGGCTTTGAAATTGACTTCGCAGAGTGAGTAGGGGAGACACTGCTTGCCCACGCGCCGTGGAAAACGCGCATCCAGAGATTCATGAGTTCAATCATCGGGTACTTCAGAATCCAAAGGTTCCTATAAGTCTCATACCCGAGTGTGCGTAAATCAGAGAAGGCACCGTAGCTTGCGATAGCGTCAACTCGAGTATCCTCCGCGGCATGCATGAGTGCTATTGCACCTCCATATGAGTAGCCAAATACGCCGATGTATTCATAACGCTCACTGAGAAAATCAATTGCCGCGCGGACGTCTTGCCTCTCTTTTACGCCAAGTGTACTCGCATTGCCATCGCTTTCTCCAAAGTAGCGAAAATCAATCAAGAGAAGGGAGAAGTCGGGATAGAGATCACGGGCAAGAAAAAGCATGTCCTCTTTTTCCGCGGGGTAGCCGTGCAAAAGAAGCAAAGCTTGCTCTGGTGCCTCTGGCGAAGGGATGTGCCAACCTGAAATTGAAGTGCCGTCTTCAGCCTCAAGAATCACCTCTTCTTGAGGAAGAGAAAGCCCCTCGGGAGTGATGGCAAGCTCAATTTTCTGCGGATGAGTAACAAGATAGAAATTGAAAAGCGAAATAAGCACAAACCCGGCAACGAATATCGCACCGTATATTATAAAGCGTGTGAGGCGAGGCATATAAAGCAGTATAGCATTCATACATGAGGCCCCGCGCTCTCAAAGAGAGCGCGGGAGATTGTCTTCCGCATACGTTCTGCGTCAGTCCGCGACTACCCGATCAAACTACGAAGCAAGGGATTGTATGCGACAAACGGATGTTTTCGCAAAAGCACATCAAAGCCGGCAAATCTGCCGGCACTAATTCCCGCAAGAAGAAGGAACCCCGCGGCATAGATGACATGATTATCCACGAAAAGAGTGTATCCCCCGGTGGAGGCAGGAAGCACAGGAAGATAGTAAAGGACCATTAAAAAAATTGCAAAAAGTGAGCTTATCCGCACGAAGAGTCCCAAAAGGAGCGCTACGCCAATCAACATCAACCCCCACGCATTTAACGTGTTGGTAAGCGGGAGTATCTCGGGCTGTGCAAACCATGCAAAAAAACTCTGGAAAAATGCAGCATTTTCAAGGAATCCCGCGGCAGACCATGCGGGGTCGAGTACTTTTGTAATTCCCGCATAGAACATCATCCATCCAAGGGAAATGCGCAAAAGTACAACCCCAACTTTTGTTGAGGTGCGATAATCTCGTGGTGTCATCAAAGCCTTTTGTATGCGTTTCTTCATATGGCGTTGCTTTAAGAATAGCATACGCTACAAGCAAGGTGCACAAACCGCACGTGGATATGTGCACTTTTGCATTTCCGCACCTTTTCTACGAAAAGGTGCGAGGGTATACTTAAAATAATGGAGCTTTCGTTTTGGATTCTGATATTTGTCGTTTCTTTTATTGTGCTCTTGCGCGGATCGAGTTTGCTCATCCGCGGGGCAGAAAAAATTGGGCTTGCCTTCGGTCTGCCACCATTTGTCATCGGTGTCTTGATTGTCGGTGTTGGCACATCCCTCCCAGAGCTTGCTTCTGCGGTTGCCGCTGTCGCGAAGGGGGTAACGGAGGTGGTCACCGCAAACGCAATCGGTTCAAACATCACCAACATACTTCTTGTTGGAGGTATTTTGGCCGTCGTGGGGAAGCGGATCGAAATTACCAAAAGTTTGCGCTCTTCCGAGCTCCCGCTTTTTGTGGTTTCCACCGCGCTTTTCTTGGGTGTTGTCTTTGACGGGGAGGTGAGCTTTATCGAAGCGATTCTGCTCGTTGCCGCATTTGTCATTTATCTTCTCTACTCGCTTGCCGGGAAGGGAGGGGTGAGCACTGTCGGAAAAGAGCTCGGTGAAGAAGCAAAGAAAGAGACGAAAAAAGGAAAAGCGATACCTTCTCCAAAAGCTGTGGGCATCTTCACACTCGGTCTCGCGGGAGTATTTCTTGGCGCGAAGTTTCTCGTTGATTCCTTGCTTGAGATTGCGAGTATTTTTGAAATTAGCCCTGCTCTTATTTCGCTCACTGCGCTTGCTCTCGGTACCTCGTTTCCGGAGCTTTTCGTCTCTCTTCGGGCACTTTTTGACAAGCGTCCAGAGCTCGCGATTGGAAATATCTTTGGCTCAAATGCATTCAACATTTTACTTGCAGTTGGCGTTCCTGCAATGGTAACACCGCTTTTCTTGGACAGCATGACACTCTTCATCGGTGTTCCAATACTTGCGGTGGCATCATTTATTTTTCTTATCTCTGGTATTGCAGGACGGCTGAATCGCTGGGAGGGATTTATGTTTCTTGTGCTCTATGTTTTCTTTGTGCTTAAACTACTTGGCTTTTGATCTCTTATTAAAACAACAGAGCCGCGTTTTCCTCCAGAAAACGCGGCTCACTATAGATCGAGCTTGAGCTGGTGTGTTATCTCTTTCCTTCGCTCAAGCTTCTTGCTCTTCTTCCTACGCCGGCGCAGTATTGAGAATACTGTTCCGCGCTCGTCGTAGGTGAGCTCCGGATGGTTGGTGTTGAGATAGACTCGCACTCCGGAATGCCAGCCTATTTGTTGTTTCGCCGCCCACGCAGCCGCATGAGTAGCGATGTCACTTAACGTGACTTTTCTCATGAGCTTCTCCTCTTGCTGGGGAAGAGTCTCATGGTGTGTTCTACCTTTAGGCAACTTTCTGCTTTCTCTCGAGCAGGATTTCTTCGGCGCGCTTCTGCGCGCCTGCCTTGAGTTCTTCGGAGACGAGTCCCCCAGAATAGTTCTGCATCCACTTTCGTACTACCACTTTGTCACGCAGAGCAAAGTAGAAGTGAACGCCCGGGCCTGCCGCGACGAGGTACACCTCGTCGCAGGACCGGCGAATCTCCTGGATGAGCTCTGACCAGGAGTCAATTGTCAGATTATTCATCTGCTTTCTCCTCCGAGTCAGTGTAAATCTCCACGAGTTTCTGGTAGGGCTCTGGATTCTTGACCTCGCGGTCAAGCCAGTTCCATACCGCCTCGACTTCTGCGTCGAGGAAACCTAGCTTGTAGGCCTCATGGAGCCTTTTCCAGATCCGAGCGATGATGCCCGGATCGAGCGTGACTTCAAACTCTTCCTCCACATCCCCAATGATTTTTTTGAGCATGGGTGAGTGGAGTTGGTGTGCCTTCCCCTCGTACAAGACGAGGAAGTTGGACATTGTCTGTTCCCTTTTCAAGTTGCAAAGCTAGCTCATTTCTATCACAAAAATAATTGTATGTCAACCCTACCGTAATGGTTCAGGAGCTTGGAAATACTTCGTCACATTTTTACACAGCCTCTTAAAATTACATCCCCTCCACAACATATCAACAAACTCCAGTTTGTTGATATGTTGTATACTGGGGGTGTGGAAAAGTTAAAAACAGCAAAGCAAATGGAGCGCCATTTGAAGGGGATCGCAAATCACCATCGTATTAATATTTTGCTTGTTCTTGCCGAACACGGTGTGCTTACGCTCGAAGGAATTATTGAGCTACTTGACGCTGATTCAAGAACAATTGGGGAGCATACACGACGGTTACACTATGCGGGTCTTGTAAACAAGCAATACAAGGGGAGATTTGTTGAGCATGCTTTGTCGCCATACGGAAAAGCGTTTGTGAAGTTCTTAAAACACTTCCAACATTCGAAATAACATATCAACAAACTGGAGTTTGTTGATATGTTATTTCTATTGTGTAGTTTTGGGGAGGTCTTTCAGCACTCCTCAAGTGCTTCTTATTATTAAATATTAGGAGAGGAGTTCATCGACGATGGCTTTGACATCAGTTCCATCTGCTTTGCCTTTGAGGTCTTTCATGAGTGCTCCCATTAACATGCCGGCTTTCGACTTGTCGTCGACACCAAGTTCTTCTTTTCTTTTCTCTGCAAGTGGGCGGATTTCATCTTGGCTCATCATTTGAGGAAGGTAGCTCTCAATAATCTGGAGCTCTTCTTTTTCTGCCTCAGCAAGTTCAGGACGGCCGCCCTTCTCGTATTGTTCAATGGAGTCTTTCCTTTGTTTTGCGGCACGCGCAATTACAGTAAGCGCTTCTTCATCCGAAAGAAGAGCATCTGGCTTCCGCTTTAGGGTTACCGCTTCATTTGTAAACGCTGAAAGAATTCCTCTGATCACGGTTACTCTTAGCGTGTCCCGTGCCTTCATCCTCTCTTTCAGTTCACTTTTTAGCTGTTCATGCATGAGGAAATCATACAACACACAGGAAGAAGCGCAACAGATTTCTTTCACTGGTATACCCTCACACCATTCTTTAGTTTGTCCACCAATGTGGACGCGCAAACGCCAGCTAAAGAATGGTGTGGGGGTATACTAGATAAAATGACTGCGTGGGAGACAAAAGAAATTGAAGACATACGTTTTGATCTTGAAACAAGTCTTACCGAGGGACTCTCAAGAGACGATGTTGTATCAAGACTTGCGCGTGATGGAGAAAACGCCTTTAAACCGGGAAAGCAAATCACGCTATGGGGCAAGATTTTCAAGCAAATAAAAAGCCCGCTCGTGCTCATTCTTCTGGGTGCGGGTGTGGCGACTCTTTTCTTGCAAGAATACCTTGATGCACTTGTTGTGTTTGCAGCTCTTGGCATCAATGTTGTTGTCGGTGTGTTTCAAGAGCAAAGAGCAAGCAAAGCGTTTGAAAAACTTAATGCCTCACAAGAGAGAAGAGCGGTGGTACTGCGTGATGGAAAGAAGCAGATGATTGATGCGAAGCATCTCGTTGTGGGAGATGTTGTACTTCTTGAGGCGGGCTACGCTGTGCCGGCTGATGTAAGACTCTCATCAACAAACGAGCTTTCAATAAACGAGGCACCGCTTACCGGAGAGTGGCTTCCCGTCGGGAAGGAAACAAAAGTGATGGAGAAAGGAAGACCACTTGCGGAGCGCTTCAACATGGCATGGATGGGAACCTTGGTGACAACGGGGATGGGGAAGGGAATTGTTATTGCAACAGGAGATAAAACTGAGATTGGAAAAATTGCGGAGAGTCTCTCTACGATAGAGGAAGAATCAACACCGCTTCAAAAGAGCGTTGAGCGGCTCGCACGCTTTCTTCTTTACATAATACTGACAGCGGTTCTCATCATCGCTGTCTTAGGGATTGCTCGCGGCGAGTCGCTTGCGGAGGTCTTTCTAATTGCAATCGCACTTGCTGTTGCCACTATTCCCGCAGGATTGCCTGCGGCTGTTACTGTGGTGCTTGCGATTGGAATGGAATCTATTTTGAAGAAAGGCGGTCTGGTGCGGAATTTGCTTGCTGCCGAGACACTCGGAGCGACTACTATCGTCCTTACCGATAAAACCGGTACGCTCACGGAGGCGCGCATGCAGCTTCACTCGCTCTATTCAAGAAACGCCGTGGCAACGGGTAACCACACGCATCCTGATAACGAGACGCTCCTCAAGATGGCGGTGCTTGCATCGGACGCATTCATCGAGCGTGATGAAAGCAAGAAAGAAGGAGAAGAAAAGGTCGTGGTGCATGGGAGACCAATTGAAAAAGCAATCATTTTGAAAGGTCTTGAGGAAGGGTGCTCACAGGAGAAGCTTTTTGAGAAAGAGGAGCGGATTGATTTCTTAAAATTCCAGTCTTCTCGACGTTTTGCGGCATCTCTCAATAGGCATCCTGAAGGAAATGGAAACAGAATGTACATCACTGGAGCGCCTGAGCTTATACTTGAAAAAGTAAAGAGGGTGCTCTCAAATGGAAAAGCGATCAATTTTTCACAAAAAGATAAAGATGCTTTTTATCTTGCGCTTGATACGAAGACTCGTGAAGGTATGCGCTTTATTGCTGTTGCCTACAAAGACACGAAGGAAGAGAAGATCTCAAGTGAGGCTACTGGAAGAGAAAACGAGCATAATGAAGTGCTGGAGGATGTGGTGCTCGCTGGGCTTCTCGCATTTTCTGATCCGGTTCGTTTGGATGTTGCCGAGGCCATTTCAAAAGTGAAAGGCGCGGGGGCGAGAGTTTTGATGGTAACAGGCGACAATGCAGGAACCGCTTTTGCTGTTGCAAAAGCGGTCGGCATCACAAAGGATCAAACGAGGGTTCGCTTGGGAAGTACGGTTGATGAGTGCGAGAGCGATCAAGACCTTATTCGTCTCATCAATATGACTGATGCGTTTGCTCGGGCAACTCCAAAGCAGAAACTTCGCATTGCAGAAGTACTGCAAGGAAAAGGAGAGATCGTCGCGATGACAGGAGACGGTATCAACGATGCGCCGGCCTTGCAGAGGGCGAATATTGGTGTTGCCGTGGGGAGCGGCACGGAGGTTGCAAAAGCGGCTTCCGACATCATTCTTTTGGACAACAGCTTCTCTATTATTGTTGCCGCAATTGAAGAGGGGAGAAAGATTGTTGATAATTTGAAGAAAATCATCGCATACCTTCTTTCGACAAGTTTTTCGGAAGTGTTTGTGATTGGCGCCGCGCTTGTCGCGGGAGCGCCTTTGCCTCTTTTGCCGACGCAGATTCTTTGGGCAAACATTATTGAAGAGGGCACAATGAGTTTCCCTTTTGCATTTGAGCCAAAGAGTAAAGGCCTTATGAGGCGAAAACCCTCATCAAGTAGAGCGACGAACATCATGACACCGGCGCTTAAGAAACTCATTTTCATAATTAGTGCGGTGACAGGAATTTTTTTGGTCGGACTTTATTTCATTTTGCTTCAACTTGATCTGCCGATTGAGGAAGTGCGCACGCTTATGTTCGCCTCACTCTCACTTGATGCAATCTTCTTTGCATTTTCAATCAAAAATCTTGAGGCGCCAATTTGGAAGATCAATATCTTTTCAAACAAGCTTCTGCTCGTATCACTCTTTATTAGCATCACAATCTTGATCGGCACACTTACCTTACCCCCACTTCAAGCCCTTCTCTCGCTTACCACGCCAACGCCGATTGAGTTTGGCTTCCTTCTTCTTATAGGGCTCTTCAATCTCTTGGTCATTGAGGTCGTCAAATACTTCATATTTGAGAAGAAAAGGGTGGTGTAGTTGACATAGTCGTGAGTAGTGAGCATTATGATCTAGAAAGCTAGTGGAGGGTATGATGAATACGTCTTTTGTTCCTTTACAGGACAACTTCGAGATCGGAGACACTGTCGTCTTGCGGGAAGATTTCCCCGAGGAGTATGCCTCGGAAATGGGAATCAAAAAAGGGGAAGTGTACACAATCTCGTGGGTGGGGAAGAACCCCTACGAAGAAGACTCCACCATCTATGTTCGTCTCAAGGAGCTTGACATGGTGGATGAGCTTCCACACCAACATTGCACCGCGGTGATTTTTCTGAAGTGGCAGCTTCAGTAGCGCCCCGCCTAGGAACCGCCCTGTTGGTTCCTATGCGGGGCGGTTTCTGTTTATGGAAGCAAGTGCTAAAATAGACTTATGGAAGCCACTTCAACACTCATTTTGATCGGAATTCCCATTCTTATTCTTCTCAACGGGGCATTCCTTTTATTTGTATATAGACGCTTGAAGGGAGAAGGAGGAACTTCAGAAAATTCGCTTCTCATCCAGCAACAACTTCAGAATCTCTCTGAAACCGTCGATAAGCGATTGGGAGAGACGAGTAAGACAATGCACGAGCACGCTGATCGGCAATTTTCAGAATCCTCTCGCTTGATTAAAGAGATAACACAAGAGGTTACAAGCGTGAAAGAAATTGGAAGGCAAACGCAAGGGTTTGCTGAGCAGTTAAAAGGGCTCCAAGATATTCTGAAGAATCCAAAGCAGCGCGGGGTGCTCGGTGAGTACTATTTGGAGACCGTGCTCAAGAATGTCTTGCCACCTACGATGTATAAGATTCAGTATCCATTTTCAAATGGAGAAATCGTGGATGCCGCTGTTTTTGTAAATAAGAAAATTGTGCCAATTGATTCAAAGTTTTCTCTTGAAAATTATAATCGTTTAGTGAATGCGCCGGAGAGTGAGAAGCCAGCTCTTGAAAAAGCTTTTGTAAATGATTTGAAGCTCCGTATTCAGGAGACCGCAAAGTATATTCGCCCAGAGGAGGGGACGATGGATTTTGCATTTATGTTCATTCCATCAGAAGCAATTTACTATGACCTTCTTACGAACCAAGTTGGAGTGGTAGAAGATGAAAACCTTATTCAGAGAGCGGCAGGGAGATACAAGGTAATCATTGTTTCGCCAACTTCATTCTTGGCATACCTTCAAACAGTGTTGCAAGGATTGAAGGCGATGCAAATTGAGGAGAAAGCCGAGGAGATTCAAAAACGTGTTGGAGAACTTGGAAAGCATTTGGGCTCCTACGAAGAATTTTATAAAAAACTTGGTGTCTCCCTCGGTACAACTGTTTCTCACTATAACAGTGCCTACAAAGAGCTTGGAAAGATTGATAAAGATGTCTATCGCATTACTGGCGAAAAAGTCGGAGTAGAGACAAACTTACTTGAGAAGCCAAATAAGGACGAGGAATAAAAAAACGGGTCCGACCGAAGCCGAACCGCGTTGGGGGGAGGAAGATCATGGTGTCTAGCACACCCGAGAGCTTCCTCCTAACACTGTATACACGCGCCGCTAGAAAGCGCGGGCAACCTCCATAAATGTTGGGCCTCCAGGTTGCATAAGAGCTTCCCAACATCTTCTTGACTGGCCGCTAATAGACCAGTCAAGGCCCTCTCACCCCGCTTCTCCATCTCAGGTGCGGAGGGGTGAGCGTTGCCTGCTTATAATTTGCCTCTGTACCGGAGAGGAGGCAATAGTTCCGCAGGCTGAAAAGCTGGGCAAAGTCACGTGGTTTCCCGACTTTGACGCACACAACTTTGCCCAATAGAGAAAAAACGCTTCTTGCTGCACGCCGGGTGTGCAGTCGGCCCCTCTTTCTTGAGGTGTCCCCGGGGCCCGCTAGATATTAAGGACACCACGAAGGCAGTATACAGGAGTTAGCTATTTTGTCAAGTAGTGACCTAGACTTGATTTTTGGGCTCATTCTGGTACTATTTTCGGACTATGGCCCCCAATAGAAATGCCTAAACGAGGCGCTGGGATGGTCAAAAATATATTTAAACAACATGGTTGAAACTACAAAAAAAGCTAGCATTTCTGACGGGGTAAATTTTGCAGTAATTGAGACAGGGGGGAAGCAGTATAAGGTCGCCGAAGGCGATGTTTTGAGCATTGAGAGGCTTTCTCCTCTGAAAGGGGGAGAATACAAGAAAGGCGATAAAATCGCCTTTGAGAGCGTGCTTTTGACTGATGACGGAAAAGGCACCAAAGTAGGTGATCCGTATGTAAAAGGAGCAAAAGTAGAAGCAGAATTTCAAGAAGAAGGTAGAGACAAGAAAATTTCAGTAATTAAGTTTCGCTCGAAGAGCCGATACTTCAAAAACAAAGGGCATCGACAGCCTTACACGAAGGTAAAAATCACTAAAATTAGTTGATAGTGAATAGGTTGTAGTGAGTAGAAACTAAAACCTACAAGCTCACACCTAAAACCTCAAAACTGCCGCGCTAAGCGCGGCGGTTTTGAAATGCGTTTTTAATTGTCTCTTTGTCGGAGTATTCAAGCTCTGCTCCCGTTGAGAGGCCTCGGCCGAGCTCTGAAATAGAGAAGGAGTGTTTCTTTTGGAGAGGGGAGAGAGCCTCGCGCAGATAGGCGGATGTTTCCTCACCCTCCACATTTGTTGAGAGGGCAAGTACCACTTCCTTCAGTCCGTCTTTCGCTCTCTCCTCAATAGTTTTCAAGAGTTCTTTTGTTCGAATGTATTGCCCCGGTTCTTTATCAAGAAGCACCACACTTCCACCAAGAATAAAGTATTTTCCTTCATGCACTCCGCTTCGCTCTATCGTTTCAAAGTCAGCTTCTTTCTCGACGACCATAAGCGAATCACCTTTTCTTGCCTGGTCTTGGCAGATGTCGCATTCTTTCGCCTCTTGATTGCGAGGAATAAAGTGTCGAAAGCAAGATGGGCAAAGACGGACTTCTTGCTTCAGTCTTCGGATATCATTTGCAAGAATCTCAAGTGCGTTACCGTTTTTCTGGAGAAGGTAATAGACAAAACGTCGAGCTTGGCGCGGGCCAATTCCGGGGAACTTCGCAAATTCTTCTGTAAGCTTGGTAATTACGTCCATCTTCTCAAAGGATTCTCACTAGAAATCGTCGGTGGGGCTTGCTTCCATCGCCGAGAAGTTGCTCTTTTCAAGTGAGAGGAACGTTGCTTTCTTTTCGTCGAAGTAAAGCTCAACTCTCCCAGTAGGGCCGTTTCGGTGCTTCTCAACTAAAATTTCAGCGATATTCGGCTTGTCAGAGTTTTCGTTCATCTTATCATCTCGGTGGATGAACATTACGACATCGGCATCTTGTTCAATGGAACCGGAGTCACGGAGATCTGAGAGGCGAGGACGGCCTCGGCGTTGCTCTACTGCACGAGAGAGCTGTGAGAGGGCAAGCACTGGCACATCAAGCTCTCTTGCCATTGTCTTTAGCGAACGAGAGATCTCTGTCACTTGTTGAACGAGCGAATCACTTGCTCGTGAATTCGTTGGCGCCATGAGCTGAAGGTAATCAACGATAAGAAGTCCCAAGCCGTGCTCTCTCTTCAAGCGTCTTGCAACAGAGCGCATGGTGAGAATATTGCTCGCCGGTTGATCATCAATATAAATAGGAGCGGTGGAGAGCTTATCAAGCGCTTCTCGAAGCGCATCAAATTCTTGGTCGGTTGAAAGTTTTCCTGTGCGCAACTTCCAGGCATCCACACGTGATTCAGAAGCGAGCATTCTATCAACAAGTTGTTGGGAGCTCATTTCAAGAGAAAAAATTCCAACAGGAGTCTGGTATTGCGAGGCGGTTTGTCGTGCTATATCAAGAGCAAGTGATGTCTTTCCCATGGAAGGGCGAGCGGCAAGAATGATGAGATCGGATTTCTGAAACCCTGCGAGAAGGTTATCAAGCTCTTTGAAACCGGTATGCACGCCGCGGAGCTCATCTTTTGACTTGTGTAAGTGGTCAAGACGCTCCCACGCTTCTCCAAGTGTATTTCGAAGATCCACAAACTTATGTAAACTCGGCGCATTTGTTACCTCGTACACTCTCTTTTCTGCTTTGTCGAGAAGTTCTTCAACATCTTCACTCTCCTGATATCCAAGCTCAGCAATATAGTTTGCCGCCTCAATAAGATTTCGGAGTGTTGCTGTCTTTTGAACCAGCTCTGCGTAATACTTCATGTTTCCGATAGCTGGTGTTGTGTTCACAAGCTCCGTCAAATACGCATTCCCACCAACTCTCTCGAGCTGTTTCTTTGCTTTTAAGCGTGAAGAGACAGAAAGTAGATCAATTGGTTCGCTTCGAGAAAAAAGATCAAGCATGGACTCAAAGATGAGGCGATGCTTTTCCGCGTAAAAAGATTCGGCAGTGACGATGTCATTTACCTCGTGCATCGCATCCTGCTTTAGCATAATAGCTCCCAAAAGCGCCTTTTCAGACTCAATATTTTGAGGTGGGGTGCGAAGTTTTTCTTCTGCCATAAGCTAAGTTTAGCACAAAAAAGAAATGCCCCCGAAAAGCCCTTGAGGGCTTTTCGGGGTAGAAGATGTGTGTATCCTGTGGAGATCAGTTTTCCTCAATTTCGGGGCCTTTTTCTGTGTCTTTTATGGAGTAGCCCTCTTTCTCAATTTTTTTGCGAAATGCATCAGCCTTCTCCCAGTCCTTTTCTTTTCGTGCCTCTTCACGCTCATCAACAAGCTTCTGCACTTTTTTTGGGAGATCCTCTGGCTTCACCACTTTAAGCGAGAGCATTTCCTCTAAGCGCTTTTTCCCTTCGGCAAATCCAAGTCCAAGCACTTGATCAAAATAGAGTAGCGTGGCTCTCTTGTTTCCTGGAGAGAGATTTCCATCTTTCGTGAGTTCCTGCAAAAGGGCGAGCGCTTTCGGTGTATCAAGATCATTATTGATAATTTCAAGGAAGCGTTTTTGGTAGCTTTCTTCAACGACTCCATTTTTAGTCGGAAGGTCTTCAACAAAAAAGCGATGAAGGCGGGTGAGCGCGGTGTGCGCTCCCTCGAGTGCTTCCCATGTGAAGTTGATTGGTGTCCTATAGTGCGCGGAGAGCACAAAATAGCGATAGGCAAAGGGAGAGATGCCTCTGTCAGTCACATTCTTCAGCATAATGGTGTTGCCGAGCGATTTTGAAATCTTCTGTCCCTCAACAGTGACAAAGGCATTGTGAAGCCAGTAAGAAGCATACTTTTTTCCTGAAGCGGCCTCGCCTTGAGCAATCTCGTTATTGTGATGGATTGGAATAAGATCAGCGCCTCCTGTGTGAACATCAATTTGCTTTCCAAGGTTTGAAAAAATCATCGCAGTACACTCAATGTGCCAGCCTGGGAACCCCATTCCCCATGGGGAATCCCATCCAAAGTCCGCACTTTTTTTCCAAAGTACAAAGTCGGTTGGGTTTTTCTTTTCCTCGTTCTTCTTGATTCGGGCACCTTCGCGTATGTGCTCGATATCAATATTGCCCAGTTTTCCGTAGTCTCTGTACTTGCTTGTATCAAAGTACACCCCATCGCTTGTCTCATACGTATATCCTTTTTCCTCAAGGGTCTTTAGCACCATAATTTGCTCGTCGATGTGTTCCGATGCGCGAGGGAAAAGTGTGTCCTTCGTTTCTATGTTGAGAGCTTTGAGATCTTCAATCGCTGCTTCTTCATAAAAGCGACCGAGCTCTTGCATATTTTTGATGCTCACTTCCTTGCCCGCTTTCTTGAGCGCGTATGTCATTTTGTCATCTCCTTCATCAGCATCGCTTGTTAAGTGGCCGAAATCAGTAAAGTTGATTGCTTGTTTTACTTCATACCCATTTATTACAAGTGTGCGACGAAGGATGTCGGGTAAAAGAAAGGAACGAAGGTTTCCAACGTGCGCATAGTCATACACGGTAAGACCACAGCTATACATCGATGCCTTCTTCTTTTTTAGTGAAAAAAATTCCTCCTTCTTGCCTGAAAGAGTATTGGTAAGAAAAAGAGGAGTTGCTCCCTCATCCTTATTCTTATTTCGGTGCGCGTAATTGCGGGAGCGAAACCCAAAAATATTAAAAAACTTTAAAGCCATTTCCTATGCTTAAAGAAAGTAAAGAAGATAATTGTTGCCGTACCCATAATTCCCATCACAATCCAGAAGTCCTGCGGGTGTCCCACAAAGGGAAGATATTCAGTATTCATCCCAAATATACTCGCGATCAAAGAAAGTGGGAACGTCACAAACGCCATGATCGTAAGAACTTTCATCACCTCGTTTTGCTTTGTTGAGACAAGTGAGTTGTTTGTTTCTCGAAGTTCTCGAATAGTGTCAATACCGGCGTTAACATCACTTGAGACCCGGTAGTGTTCATTATTGATAGTCATGAGGTAATAGTGAAAATCCTCTCCGTAGAGCTTCTCGCCTGCAATTTGAAATGAAGAAAGCACCCCTCCATGTGTTTGAAGCGCTTGTTTAAACACAAGAAGTTCTTTGCTTGCCTTTGAAATTTCTACAACCATTTCTTTTTCATAGCCATCAAAAATCTTTTTTTCAATATCGACAAGGGAATCGTTAATGTAATCGAGCTCATGCGAAACCGCTTTGTAGAGTTTTTTAATCATGTAGAAGAACACGAAACCCGCATGTTCATTCATGTTGCTCCTGTCAAGGATAGAGTCTACCTCAAAAAGTTTGGAAAACTTATGGAGCGGATCGATGGTGTCGTAATGAGTTGTAATAATAAACTTCTTTCCAAGAACAAAATCCACTTCTTGGTTTGATTCGGATTCGTGGCTATGCCTAAAAGCGGGGAAGTGGAGAATGAGATAGATGTAGTCTTTGAGGTAGTCAACTTTTGGGCGGTGGCTTGGAGAAAGCAGTTCCTCGGCAATGTGAGGGTCAAGAGAAAATTCTTCCATCACTTTACGCACCTCACTCTGGTTGGGTGATTCAAGATCAACCCACACTAAATCTCCATGTGTGTATCGGGAAATCATATACCAAGTATACCCGCACACGGATATTTCTAAAAGTGAACGTGCGGGTATATGAGACTTACTCACTACGTTGACGCTTCAAGGGCCTTTTGCGATAATGATGCTACTTTTCTATGAAATTTTCCTCAGTCTCTAAGGAATCATCACGTCTCGTTTCAGGAGCACTTTTTTTTGTTGTTATTGCTTTTGGCGTGGGGTTTCTCTTTGGTAAAGGAGCTGATGTTCCGCTAGTGCGATCCAGTAGTACTCCGGCCAATGTTGACTTTGATCCGTTCTGGAAAGCTTGGCATCTTTTGGACGAGCGATTTGTTCCAGCGACAACGACTCAAATGGTTACAGATGAAGAAAAAGTGTGGGGCGCAATTCAAGGTCTTGCCGGTTCGTATAACGACCCTTATACAGTCTTTCTTCCTCCTGCTGACAAAGAGATGTTTGAGGAGGATATTAGCGGTTTTTTCGGAGGTGTTGGTATGGAGGTGGGGTCGCGCGACGGACGAATCACTATTATCTCTCCACTTAAGGGTACTCCTGCAGAGAGAGCAGGACTTCTCTCGGGGGATGTGATTGTGAGGGTTGATGGAACTGTTACTGAAGGAAAATCAGTTGATGAGGTCGTCAAGCTTATCAGGGGAGAAGTGGGGGATCCGGTCAAGCTCACTATTTTTAGGGAGGGAGAGAATGAGTTGCTTGAGGTGACGGTTGTGCGGGACGTTATTAATATTCCAACAATTGAAACAGAACTTCGCGCTGACGGCATTTTCGTAATTGAACTTTACAATTTTTCCGCTGTCTCAAGCAATCAATTTCGCTCTGCACTTCGCGAGTTTATTGAATCAGGAAGTGACAAGTTGATTCTTGATCTGCGAGGCAACCCGGGAGGCTTCCTGAATGCCGCAGTTGAAATGGCAAGCTGGTTTTTGCCTGCTGGGAAGGTGATTGTTCGAGAAGACCATGGAGAAGAGGAGCGTCTTCACAGAAGTCGTGGATATGATATCTTCAATGAGAATCTTAAGATGGCTGTTCTTGTGGATCAAGGTTCTGCCTCAGCTTCTGAGATTCTTGCGGGGGCTCTCCGAGAGCATGGAATCGCTACTCTCATAGGAGAGCGTACGTTTGGGAAGGGCTCAGTGCAAGAACTCGTGCCGGTGACAAACGAAACGTCACTCAAAGTAACTGTGGCTCAGTGGCTTACACCAAATGGGAATTCCATCTCAGCGGGAGGTTTGACGCCTGATGTTGAGGCTGAGTTCACACGCGAGAATGCGGAGAGGGGCGAGGACCCACAAAAAGAGGCAGCAGTGAGTTTCTTACTTAATCAATAATTATATGAATCCCGTTAGTGATCGCAGTCGCGATCGGGGAGCAAAAAGAGTACAATATGGATATCAGGTCGAATAATTTTCAAACATATATAAACGGGTAGTGGAGACCGCGGCCTATCACTAACGGGTATGAATCCCGCGAGTGTAACGGACACGAAGTGCATATGAATATGAATGTTGCATACAAAAACAATTACCAGTATAACCTCATAGGAGTACGGCTTTAGTCCGTGCCCTATCACTAACGGGATGAAAGTAATATTACTGAAGGACGTTCCAAAAATTGGAAGACAGTATGAAGTAAAAGAGGTATCAGATGGATATGCGGGAAATTTCCTCTTGCCGAAGAAACTTGCCGAGCAGGCAACAAGAGAAAAGATAAAAAAACTTGAAACACTACGAGAGACGCAAAAAACAGTTCACAAAGAGGAACAGAAGAGTCTAGAGCTTAGCCTTACAAAGTTACTTGAAGAGGGAGGCATCACTATAAGCGCACCTGCGAATGAACAAGGGCATCTCTTTAGAGGAGTTTCGGTTGGCGACATTCTAGAGGCCCTTGATAACAAAGATGTTGCCATTCCTGAAGAACTTATTGCCCAAGAGCATCCATTTAAAGAAGTGGGAGAGCATTCAGTAGTAATTTCAGTAGGAGAGGATACTTATACGCTTCCCATAAAAGTGGAGGCAGAATAAAGAATTTCTCTTGGCATACTTTATTTTACCCCACCATTCGTTACACTTTCCCCCAACTGGGGAAAGTGTTGTGAAATTGTTGCTCATTAACTGCAAAAGGAAGTAAACGGCCAGGAGGGTGGCGGTAGGGATCCAAAAAGCCGCCCATAGGGGCGGCTTTTTGAGCTAGAGCACCTCCACAATCTTCTGTGACTTGGTGTGTCCGTCAAAACGGATTTTTCTCTTATTCTTGAAAGAAACGACGCCTTCTTTTTGTGCAAAAAGTGTGTGATCTCTTCCGATACCAACGTTCTTGCCTGGAGCGATTCTAGTGCCTCGTTGGCGAACGATGATCGCCCCAATGAGAGCTTTCGCGCCATCAGCAAGCTTCACGCCTAAATATTTCGGGTTTGAATCGGTAAGGTTTTTTGTTGAGCCTCCTGCTTTTCTGTGTGCCATAATCGTTAATGAGTGAAATGAAGCTTACGAACTATGAGCCTCCAGGTCGCCCTTGCGGAGCAATGTGGGCTGTGGTGCTATAATCGGTCGCTAAATAATATCTTAAATGCTATCTAAGTGATATACTGAATAGGTGCCTAGTATACGAGAAATGGGCTTATTTGGCAAGTCTCTTCTCTCGAGAGACCTCGCGCTCATCTTGCTCCTTCTTTTAACCGGCTTCTTGAGCTTTGGGCTCGGGAGGCTTTCTGTGCTCTCTGAAGTCCGTGAACCTATAAGGATAGAGTATGGGGGACAAGAAGCAACAGCGACCCTCTCTTCAGATGCTTCGGATGATGGAACCGCTGAGGCTAGAAGCGAGGGAGAATTTGTGGGCTCGACAGGCGGCACGAAATACCATTTTCCTTGGTGCGGAGGTGCGCAGAGAATTAAAGAGGAGAACAAGATATTTTTCACTTCAAAGGACGATGCAAGAAAAAGAGGATACACGCCTGCGGCAAACTGCCCAGGACTTGATTAGCAAGAACACTCTCAAGGAATTTGTGAGAGAGTTTTGGATCCGTCTTTTAGGCGGCATAGCTCTTATTGTTGGAATCATTAGTCTTTTTATTCCTCTTCTCCCTGGGATACTTCTTACTCTTGTGGGTCTTTTTCTTCTCTCAATCCACTCTCGATGGTTTCGGAGACATCTCCAATGGACAAGGCGACAGCATCCTTATCTCCACAGGACATGTATTCATGTGGAACGGCATGTATTTCGCTATATTATAAGAAAGCCAAAAGATTATGATAGTGATTGATATTGAAGCCTCGGGGACAAATTATGAGAAGCACTCCATTGTTTCAATCGGAGCGCTTGATTTTGATAAGCCGGAACATCAGTTTTACGATGAGTGTCGTATTTGGGATGGAGCGCATATTATGGAGGAAGCGCTTCTTGTAAACGGGTTTAGTGAGGAAGAAATCACCGATCCAATGAAAAAAACTGAGAGTGAGATTGTGCGTGCTTTTCTTGCGTGGAGTCAAGAAGTGAAGGATAGAACACTTGCCGGGCAGAACGTTTCCTTTGATAGGGACTTCTTAAGAGCTGGGTCAGAGAGAGCCGGGCTTGATTGGGATCTTGCCTACAGGACAATTGACACACACACACTTGCGTGGATGCACATGGTGAAGAGGGGAATGAATCCTCCTGTTGATCCCGCTAAACGCCGCTCAGCGCTTGATCTTGATGCTGTGTTAAATTACGTTGGCATTCCGAATGAGCCAACTCCACACAATGCACTTACGGGTGCGCTCTCGCATGCCGAAGTTATTTCACGACTTTTGTACGATAAAAAACTTCTTCCAGAATTTGAGGAGTTCTCCATTCCGTGGCTTTCCTAACCTTGTGCTACAATTATTTGGATGAGTCCCGATAGTAACGGCGATCGCGTCGGGACAGTACGAAGTACGAGGATATGAATACGGGTCGAGTAAATACTAAAAAAACTTTATAGATGGCGAATAACGCAATCTGTTACTATCGGGATGAGGAAAGATAATCCGCTTGAAGAAAATACATCGCCTGATAAAGAGTGCCGCGTTGATCGGGAGCTCTTTGATGGAGAGTCAACCCACCACTACATGCAATCGTGGAGGATTTTCAAAATTATGGCGGAGTTTGTTGATGGCTTTGAGCTTATTCGCAAACACAATCCCTCAATCACTTTCTTTGGAAGCGCGCGTAGCCATCTCTCTCCTCGGATGTATCAAGAAGCAGAGAAACTCTCTGGAATGCTCTCAAAGGAGGGATTTACGGTGATTACAGGAGGTGCGTTTGGAATTATGGAGGCGGCCAACAAAGGCGCACACGAGGCAGGAGGGGATTCTGTCGGCTTGAACATCGAACTTCCCAACGAGCAGAAATTTAATCGCTACCTCACAAATTCAAAGGAGTTTTATTACTTCTTTACGCGTAAAGTGATGCTCGCATTTTCTGCTGAGGCGTATGTATTTTTCCCCGGTGGTTTTGGGACGCTCGATGAATTCTTTGAAATGGCAACACTGATTCAAACAGGGAAAGTAGAGCATATTCCAGTTGTCCTGGTGGGGAAAGAGTACTGGCAACCACTCCTCGCGTGGATCAGAAGGGTAGTGTATGAAGACAATAAAGCAATTGCAGAAGGTGATATGAGCATTTACTACCTCGCAGATGATGCAGAAGAAGCGTACGAGTATATAAAAAAGAATATCTTTGCGAGTGATGGAGGCACAAAAAGTGCCTAAAAGAGGGCTTATTTGAGCCATTTTCTGGAGCACCCTTGCCAGAAAGAGAGAATTGTGGTCTGCTATTGACAATTCTAAAACTACTGCTATAATGTTGAAAACTCGGCAAGCCCGGGTTTTTTGTTTGCTCTTGCGAATACATTTGATGTATCCCAGGAGGCAGGCGAATTAGCACTATAAAAATAGGCTTATCATCATTGCACTTGTTGCATTTGTGCTTGCAGCTTCAATGTCAGTGCCGACTGCGCTTTCAGCGCCAGCAGGGGAGGATATTGAGGAAGTGAGCATAGAAGAGAATGTTCGTTCGTATTTCAAGGATATTCCGGTCATGGCAAAAATTGCCCGTTGTGAGTCACACTTTCGCCACTTTGGGAGTGACGGTTCTGTGCTTCGCGGGGATATTGTGCCAAGTGACGTTGGGGTCATGCAGATCAACGAGTACTTCCACGCTGATACAGCCGAAGCGCTCGGGCTTGATCTCCATACACTCCCAGGAAACCTTGCGTACGCGCGAGATCTCTTTGAGCGAGAAGGTACCACCCCATGGCTTGCGTCTGTAAAGTGTTGGGGTAGGGACAACCATATCGCTCGGAAGTAAGAAAGAAATAGAAACAATTAGTCCATTATCCAAAAAGACCGCTCGGGAAGGGCGGTCTTTTTGGTATTGCCCTCTTGTCTTCTCTTCCGTGACACTTATATTGCGTGCGGCGCTCCATTGGTGTCGACTGCAATACGTCCTGCGCCGTAGGCAGCCATGTAGAGAAGTCCTCCAAAAATTGCGATATTCTTTAAGAAGATAGTTAACTGCATTCCCTCAGAGAAGTTTGTGTGTACGATGAGATTCACTACGAGCACAAATGCGGCAAGTGAAAGAGCCGCCCATTTCACTTTAAATCCAATGATAAGCGCGAGTCCGGCTCCTACTTCAATAAGTAAAGCAATGGCAGCGAGAGCCATAGGGAGGGGGAGGCCGAGGGCCTCAACAAAAGCGGTTGTCCCCTCAAATCCAAATATCTTCTGAATTCCTGCCCAAAGAAAGTACCCACCAACAAGCACGCGGGCCACAAATGGCGCATACTGCTCAATACATTGCATAATCAAAACTTACACTTGTTATTTTTAATGTCTCAAGTATAACGTGGATTTGTACTAGACTAAAAAGAAAAGCAAATAGATTATTATGAAAGCAAACGAAAAATTCTTTAGAATTACTGTGAACGGGAAGGGCATTTATGAGGCAGTAGAGCAAGATTGCCTTAAGGATGATCCAAGAAGGGAAGGAAAGCCTGACGGCTCGTGGCTTAAGAAAGTTGGGCAAGATTTTCCTGGAGCAGTGTCTTACTGGACTCAAAAAGGTTTAGAGCGATACAAAGAATCAGGTCTCTTTGATTGGCACAAGTCTGTCATAAATGGCGCCGTAACTATTGAAGAAGTGGACAAAAAGCCGAAGGATGTTCTGTATGAAGATGAATATCAAGTTATCACAGCTCCTTAGTTGCTTAGGAGAAGAGGGAATGGGTTTAACGTCGCACCACGCGGGCACCTCTATAGTATAGCTCTAAGCGTAGGGAAGAGTGCCGGCGCTAAGAACATATATACGTCGCACAATATATCTTTCCGGTCCATACAGAAGAAAGCGAAGAGCGAACTCATAAGCCCCCACCCACTCTTTAACTTAACTTGACTCCTAGGACAATGTGGACAATGAGACCCGAGCTTTTTCATAACTCGGGTCTCTCTTTTGCGGGTGGCAGAGACCGCTTCACGTCTCCGTGACTGAGCCGTTGTTGCTGGCGGCACAGACACGATGTCGCTGGTGCTCTTTTTCGGCTTGTGTGGATTGATACGACAAGCTGAGCGGAATTTGCCTTTCCGGTTCCTCCCTATCAATGAGTGGGGTTTCCCCGTCAAAGAGATCGGGATGCGTTGTTACTTGCGTCATTACTTTTGCCCCTCCCTTTTGGGCTTAGTTGGGTCTTCGGAGAACTCCTGTTTTCTTAGTCTAGAAGGTTTCTGCTTCTTCTCCAAATGGATATGTGGATTACTTCCAAGCTTCAGTTTTTAGAGTGCTGGAAGATACGAAAGCGGATCAAGATACCCATTATGTGGCGCAACAGGAATATCAGCTGCACCGCAATTTGTTACTTTCTTTACGTTACCAAAGCGAACCACCTCAACCGCTTTTGAGACATAGGTAGTAAGATGCAGGTGTGGCCCGGTACTGTATCCTGTATTGCCGGTATAGCCGATTATCTCTCTTGTCTTAACCTTTTGCCCCGGCACAGATCGGATAAGCGAGAGATGCGCATAGAGTGTTGAGAGGCCGTTAGGATGGTCAAGAAGAATCCACTTCCCATATGAATAACATCCGGAAATCGCATCGGTGTTTCCGGTTGCCCGTATTGTTCCACTTAAAACAGCTTTGAGGGGAGTTCCGACAAGAGCGCCAAAATCTGTTCCATTATGAAATGGTCGTCCATAGACGTGTGGGTTTTGGGCCGCAAACTCCGTTCCACCAAAACTCTGCGTGATGCGTATGTTATCAAGAGGCCATGCAAACACAGTATTCCCCGCGTTTGGGAATGAGTCAGGATCTATGGCAATTTGAAGATCTGCCTCAAATGAGTTCAATTGACTCTCAAACTCTACTTTTTGTCGTAACTTCTCTGCAAGAAGTTCTTTATAACGTGCCTCTTCATTTTTTGTTTCATCCAGAAGATCATCTTTCTGGGTCTTTGTTCCCTCCACAATCGTCCGCTTGTCGGCAAGCTGTGCTCTAAATGAGACCAAATTCTGCTTTTCACCCTCGTGTTTCTCCACGGTGCTTGCAAGCGCTTTGCGCGCCTCTCTTAGGGCCTCCAAATCACCTTGAATAGTGCTTTGGAACCGTTCAAGTTCCGCGACTTCCTGCCAAAACTCCGAGAGATCGCTTGTTGCTATAAGCGTCTCAATAAAACTTTCAGCCTCAAGCTCATAGAGGCGACGGATGGAGTTCGCCATCGCCTCCATATGTTGCTTCATTTTTCGCTCCTTATCTCTAATTTCAATCTCAAGAGCTTCAATGTTTAAATTTGCTCGCGTGATTTTGCTCTGCGTCGCAGAGATATCTGTTTGAAGCTGCCTACTTGTGATATCAAGCTCTTTTATGGCTCCTTGAAGTGTATCTGCCTCTTTTTGCACTCCTTCAATCTCATTCTGGTACTGCCCGATCTCTTTCTCAAGTTTTTGGATTTTCTTTGTCTGCTCCTCAATTTTTAAGCGCAGTTCATCTACCGATTGTGCAAAGACCGGAGAGGTAAAAAAAAGAAAAAGACCAATAGAAAGAAAAAGCTG
This sequence comes from Minisyncoccota bacterium, assembly GCA_040879605.1. Lineage (GTDB taxonomy): Bacteria > Patescibacteriota > Minisyncoccia > Phycocordibacterales > JBBDKB01 > JBBDKB01. The sequence continues at coordinate 14,229 of JBBDKB010000007.1, read as the reverse complement.
CTTCATATTCTTTTCTCGTCTATCTTTTCAGTGGCGCGCCTTAAGCGCTCAAGTGTTTCCTGCTTCCCTAAAATTTCTGCCAATTCAAAAGGACTTGGAGACTTCTCTCTACCAGATAGTGCTACCCGAAAAGGCCACAGGACTTCCCCTCTCCCCTTCTCTTCTGCGTAAGACCAGATTGTTTGCTTTATCTCACCTTCAAGAAATGGTGTTACCTCCTCAAGTGAGAAGAGAATTCTTTCAAGATGCTCTCTTGCAAGTGAGAGCTCCCCCTTTCCTTTCCAAAGAAGGAGTGAAGGGTCATACTCCGGCTCCTCGAAAAAATAATCGTACTCCCCTTGTACTAAGAGTTCTTTTAACTCTTTGAACGTGACGATTCTCTCCTGCATAAGAAGAAGCACGCGCTTTAACTTCTTTTGATCACTAAAGAAGTGGGGTGGCAAAAATTGCTCGACACGCTTGAGAAAATCAGCGGGCGGGAGCATTCTCATGTAAGCTTGATTGAACCAGTCAAGCTTTTCAAGATTAAATATTGCACCACCTTTCTGTATGCCTTTAAAATCAAATTCTTGAGTGAGCTCCTTGAGGGTGAAAAACTCCCGGTCAGTGCCCGGGTTCCAGCCCAGAAGTGCGAGGTAGTTAAGCACAGCTTCACTTAAGTACCCCATCTCTTCGTAGTCAGAAAGCGAAGTTGAAAAGTTTGGATTTTCGTGCCGCTTGGAAAGCTTGCTCTTATCTGGTGCCAAAAGAAGAGGTAGATGTGCATATATTGGGCGTGGAAATCCGAGTGCTTCTTGGATGAGGATTTGTCGAGGAGTGTTTGAAATGTGATCTTCCCCTCGAATAACATGCGTCACGCCCATATTAAAATCATCAACAACAACTGCCAGGTGGTAGAGTGGGTCAGTCTCAGAACGAGCGATCACAAAGTCCCCAAGCTCTGTTGTGTCAAATGTGATATCTCCCCTTATCTTGTCTTTAAAGGAAACGTGCCTTCCAGGATTTCTTAGGCGGATAACTTCAACATCTCCTTCCCCGCTCTTCTTTTGTTCGCGGGATTTATATGCCACACCTTTTTCAAGAAGAATCTTAATGTAGTGAGAGTGAGTCCCTCTCCTCTCGCTTTGACGATGGAATTCATCATACTCAAGATGGAGCCACTTAATAGAATTAAGAATATCTTTCTCGAACTCCTCTTTACTTCTTGTTGGATCGGTGTCCTCTGTGCGAAGCAGAAACTTTCCGCCATGTTTCTTTGCATATAAATAATTAAAAAGTATGGTACGCGCAGTCCCCACATGCAATCGTCCCGTTGGGCTTGGCGCCGCTCGGGTTACAACCTTTTTCTCAGTTGGTTCTCCACCAAATAATGCTTGAAATATTCTATCTTTCATGTCCCAGTGCTACGTTAACAATCCCTTCCGCAATTGCACGTGCTGCGTTCGGCTTTGCGAATTTCTTAGCGGCTTCCCCCATGGTGGCACGCCTTGTCTCATCATCCATTAATCTATTCACTTCTGCGATAAAAACGTTGGGCGTTAAGTTGTGCTCTTCAATGACAATTGCCGCGCCTGATCGAGCGAATGAAAACGCATTTTTCCTTTGATCTCTGCTTACTTGATCCGGAATGGGTATCAAGATGGCCGGCTTGCCCCACATCGCAATCTCAAAAATAGCTCCCGATCCCGCCCTGGAAATAATAAGGGCGCTTGCCCCCACCGCCATTCGAAGTGCAAGGTCATTCAAATACCCAAACGCCTTGTAACGCTCTTTGTGTTCGCTCTTTTCAAGAATGACTGATGAGGTGATTTTAATCTCTTCAACGTGAGCTTCTCCTGTCTGGTGAATTACTTGGTACTTTAGGACAAGCTGTGGGAGCGCGCGCATCACCACTTCATTGATTGCTTGGGAGCCTTGGGAGCCTCCCATGATAAGAAGCGTTGGGACTTCCTTGTCAAGCTTCAAATACTCATGGGCTCCTTCTGTTGCGGGTCTTTTAATTGCGTCGCGCACAGGGTTTCCAAAGTAGGCAACTTCTTTTCCCGGAAAGTATTTTGCAGCGTCCGGATATGCAATCGCGATTTTTGTTGCAAACTTTCCTGCAAAAATATTTGCCCTTCCTGCTACAGCATCAGACTCGTGCACAACAACCGGAATGCGGAGAATACGTGCTGCAAGTGTTACCGGAAACGTAGTATATCCGCCTTTGCTAAATACTACATCCGGGTAAATAAAAAAAAGAATCCACAAAGACTTTAGGAGTCCAATCGCGGTTTTGAAGAGATCAAAAAAGTTCTTAAGAGATGGGTAACGGCGAATTTTTCCTGCAGGGCTTTGCTTGTACTCTACCCCCTTCTCAAAAAGAATGCGCTCATCATAGGGCTCCGGTCCCACATAATAAAGAGACGGCGTCACAAGATTTCGCTCAAGCGCAATATTCTGAATCTCTTCAGCGACTGCAATAATGGGATAGAAGTGTCCTCCTGTCCCACCTCCTGTAAAAAGAATTTTCATCCCGTGCGAAATAGGAAACCTTACGCCGTGTCTAACCGGCGTAAGGTTTCCGTGCTTAAACTGATAATGTGTTTATAGCTTTGCATGTGTTTTGTAATAACGACTGATATCAAACTTCACCATGGATTTTGTACGGGATCAAGTGCGCATGTACTTAGAGATGTTGAGCACGACACCGACGCTTGCGAGAGTGAGGAAGAGAGCACTTCCACCGTGGCTTACAAACGGAAGAGGAAGTCCTGTGATAGGAATAAGGCCAAGCATCGAGCCAATGTTAACAAAAGCCTGCGATGTGATTAGTATAACAATGCCAACGACAAGGAGTCCACTGAAATAGTCAGGAGCTCTGGTGGCAATCCGGAGACCTCGGATGGCAAAAAAAAGGAAAAGCCCAACTAGAAATACGGCACCAACAAATCCGAACTCTTCTGCGGCCACTGAAAAAATTGAATCCCCAATTGGCTCGGGAAGATAGTTAAATTTTTGCACACTTTGTCCAAACCCTCTCCCAAAAATCTCTCCGGACCCGATTGCGATCAATGACTGTTGGATTTGGTAGCTACTCCCCTGTGGGTCAAGCGAAGGGTCCAGGAAGGTTGCAATGCGCTCTTGTATATAAGGGCGTGAGAACGCAATCACTGCAATTCCTATAAGCAAGATAATTGAGAGGATTCCAAGATCACGCCACCTTCCACCCGCGGCAATAAACATCGCGATGGCCGCTGCAGCAATGACAAGGAAGGTGTCTGTATCCGGTTGCGCAAGCAAAATTGCCCCAACAACTCCAACAAACGCTACAATCGAAATGACCCCAGTTGTCATAGATTTGGTGAGGCGGTCTCTGTTTGTTACAAGCCAGGAAGCAAAGTACATAACAAACCCAAGTTTCAAAAATTCCGCGGGCTGAAATGTAAAAGGCCCGACTGAAAGCCATCGCGTTGCGCCGTTATACTCCAGTCCGATTCCTGGAACAAACACAAGAAGTGTAAGGAGGACTGAACCAATAAAAATATAGAATGCATGTTTTCTCCAAATTTTGTAGTTGATATTAGAGAGAATAATAAGTGCAATGCTACCTCCGAAAATTCCAAAAACCAGCTGGCTGAAAGCAACTGAAGAAAAGCGTGCGCCTTCGCGAGCGAGCAGGCTAAAAGATGCGGATGCAAAAATAAAAAAGCCCACAACGAGGAGCACGATAACGGCAATCAAAAATGGGCGGTCAATCTTTCGCGTCATATCAAACTCCGATAAGGGCAACAATTACTCCAAGAAGCGCCATCATGATACTGATAATCCAATAGCGCATAGTAACTTTCGCGCTCGGCCATCCGATTGCTTCAAAGTGATGATGAAGTGGCGCGACCTGAAATACTTTTTTCTTGAGGAGTTTCTTTGAAGAGACCTGGATAATATTTGATGCGACGGTTGCAACAAGCGGGAAGGCAATAATGGGAAGCGCGAAGACTCCGTGCCCCCCGCCCAACGTATCGGCAAGAAACGCGACCACGGTGAGCGTGAGCGTGAGTCCCATAGTTCCTGTTTCAGACATGTAAAAGCGTGCCGGTGGGACGTTAAACCACAAAAAAGCGAGGATCGCTCCGGCTACTGTTGCTGAAAAAGCGGCGAGATTAATTTGCTCTTGCGCAAAGGCAATTCCAGCGTATGCAGTGAAAATCGTGGCAAAAACTCCCCCTGAGAGTCCATCTATTCCGTCAATTACTCCACCTGCATATACTGCAAGCATTACGAGGACAAAGAATGGTATGAAAAATATGCCGAGTGAAAGATCTTCCGCGAATGGGATTCCAATAGAAGCAACTTCAAGTTTGTCATAGAACCACCACGCGGCAAATGTACCAATAACTGCTACAATCAAAAGCCGTACACTTAAAGAAATCCCCTTTTCGTGACTTCTTTCACTTGCCTTTATTTCAAAAATATCATTCCAGAGGCCAACAAAAGCACCAACAACAAGAGTGAAAAGCGGAAGCCATGTCTGATCGCGGCTTAAGAAATCAAGCTTTTCAAGGAAAGAACTTCCTAAGAGGTGCGCGGAAAGCCACACGCCGCTAATAGTTACAAGCACACTCGCCCAGATAATGACCCCACCCATGATAGGAGTTTTTATTTCTCTGTCTTTATGAAGTGAGTTAAAAATGGGGGCGTTCTCCTTGCCGCCAGTTTTCTTCCATGCCCGATGTTTGTAGAGATAATGAGCAACAAGCGGAGTGAGAAGGATACCAATGAAAAACGCCAAAGTGGCCGGGGTCATTACTTTGACAACATCAAGAATCATTGCCTCCTAGTATACAAGAAGGACGGCATCTCCCCAAATACTCTTATTTTTTGTTTTCCTGAAAATATGAGAAGACAGCAAAAGAAAGTATCTCTGCATCAGTAAATCTCTCCTCTTTACCTGAGTGGAGTATAACAGCGACAATAGGATGATTGAGACCTACGTCGAAGGCAACTACAAGATTCCCCCCAGCAAGGTCAGTGAATCCTGTTTTTGAGCCTATAAGTCCTGGAATAGCACCCACACTCGCATTTGTGTTTTCCCCTTCGTAGAGCTCATTTTGAGACGAGAGAAAGGCTCTCTCTCTCCGAGTCTCCTCAATAATTTCAGGCTGAGTACGAAGGATATGAGCTGTAAGCAGTCCTATGTCCTTTGCTGAACCATATGCTCCACTTTGGGCTTCACTTTCATCTAGTCCGGTGGGGTTTAGGAAGTAAGTTTGAGAAAGGCCCAAGTCTTCTGCAGTGCGGTTCATGCTTTGCACAAAGGAGTCCTGCTGTAAGGAAAAGTTCCTGAATTGCCCAGCAAAAGCGGCTCCTGCGATTGCAGTCGCTCCGTCATTTGAAGAAGTGATGAGAGTGAAATCAAGAAGATCAGAGAAACTCCACGACTCTCCCTCTCTAAAACCGCTATCTCCCTCTGTGGCTAAGGCCTCGCTTGAAATGACGACACGATCGCTGTCTTTAAAGTACTTGCTCGCAACAAGAGCTGTCATGAGCTTTGTGATTGAAGCAAGCGGAAGCTGGAGGTTGGCATTCTTTTCAAAAAGCACCTCTCCGGTTGCCACATCAAGTACGTAGACCGCTTCGGCTTTAAGCCCCTCCACGTGTAGCGACTTCCCTTCTGCCTCAAGGGGAACTTCGGCAACAGGAGATGTTGGAGAAGGAATCAAAAAAACAAGGCCAGCTGAAAGAGCGAGCATCAATGCGAAAGCCGCTACGGTTGGTATTTCTTCTATGTCAAAATCAGGAAGATGCATATTCTTGGTCTTTCTCTTCTTGATGTTTGGTAAATGATTCAAGCTCTGAGATAAATCGCTTGAACTCTGGAAGCTCTTCTTTTTTTGTAATGCCTAGGTGGGCGTAAAGCTCTGATGTTGGGCGGTAGAGATATGAGCGCTGATCATTTGGGTTTGAGATACGCTCAATCAGCCCTCGTATCAGTAAGTTTCGCAAAATAAAAGCGGAATTCACCCCTCGTATGTAATCAAGCTCGGCTCTCGTGACCGGGCCTTTGTAGAGGATTATAGCAAGTGTTTCGCCCCCTGCTCTTCCTAGATCTTTGGAAAGCTCTTCTTTTCTAAGCTCTTCAATAAGAGTACTGCATTCAGGTGCGGTCACAAGAGAAACCTCATCTCCTTTCTCAAGAAGCGTTGTACCCCTCTTACTCAAGGTCTCGCGAAGAACTACGAGAGCCTCTCCAAGCTCTTCCTTGGAAAATGAAAGTAGCCTTAGAAGCTCTTTCTTCGCAACAGGTTCTCCTTTCCAAAACAGGAGCGCTTCAAGCTTTACATTGTTATTCATAAGCTGGTGTATTTACCTCCTTTTGCTCCATATGAATATCTCCAAATTGAGCTTGTTGCTCTACTGCCAGTATACCTTGCTTTACGAGCTCAAGCACTGCAAGAAAACTCACCACTACATTTATTTTTTCCTCCTTTCCGAGGCCGGAAAAATCCTTAAAGCTTGCAGAGAGTTCATTATTGATACGACTTGTGAGCCTCTCTACCATAGCTTCAAGACTCACTACCTTCTGCACAACTTTCTCAGGTAACTTCTCCTCTTTGGGAAGCGAGGTAATGAGCGAGTCAAGAGACGAGGAGAGTCCAGAAAGAGAAAGATTATCTGAAGGAGAGAAGACAGGCGCCTCATCAAGCTTTTGCTCCCTAAAGTAGAGGCGATTCTTGCCAAACTCCACCCTGAGTACTTCTCCCATGTTACGAAACTGCTTAAAAAGTGCGAGCCTCGCTTCAAGCTCCTCGATACTCTCCTCTTCGGAAAGTGAAAGCTCGAGTGTGGGGAGAAGAGATTTTGACTTAAGAAGTACGAGAGTTGAGGCGACGAGAATGAAGTGAGCGGCTTTAGAGAGAGGAAAATCGCTGTGAGACTCGATGTAGCGAATAAAGTCATCGGCTACTTGGGACAGAGAGATGTCACTCACATGGAGCTTGCGCCTTTCTATGAGATTTAAAAGAAGATCGAGCGGCCCTTCAAAGACTTCTGTTTTTACATGGTATGTCTGGCTTTCCATTATCTTTCACTACTCTCTATTCACTTTCGCTGAGTCTCGCGTCAATACGATTTATTTCTCGAGGGAAAAGTGTTGCTTCTTTTACATTCTCAAGATTCAAAAACTTTTGAGTCAAGCGCTCAAGACCCATCCCCCACCCACCATGAGGTGGCATGCCGTATTTAAACGCCTGCAAGTAAAACTCAAATTTCTCTGGGTCAAGCCCTTTCCACACCATTTTTTCCTTGAGTTTTTGATACTCGTGCATACGCTGTCCTCCGGAGCAGAGTTCAACCCCTCGGAAAAGAAGGTCAAAGTACTTTGTATATCCTTCATCCTCAGGATCATCGTACGCATAGAACGCCGTTTTCTCTCTTGGGAAATGTGTGATGAAAATAAAATCAGAGTCGTACTCCTTTTTTGCGTACTCTGAAAGCCAACGTTCATGCTCAGGAGCTAAATCTTTTTCGTCTCGACAATCTTCTTTCGTCTCTTTATAAATAAGCTCCTGGGCTTCTTTCAACTTCATGTGCGGAAATTTTTCTGGACACTTGGGAAGAGATACTCCAAAGTCGTCGAACACTTCTTTCGTCGATTTCTTGAGCTCCGAAATAATATCTCGTAAGACATCGGAGAGAAGATCCATAATATCAGTATGATCACAGATGAATCCCATTTCTGCATCAAGAGAAGTATACTCATTCAAGTGTCTCGTTGTGGAGTGTTTTTCGGCACGAAATACATCTCCTATGGAATACACGCGCTCATACACACCAACCATTACTTGTTTGTAAAGCTGGGGGCTTGTTGCAAGATATGCGGTTTTATCATTCAGATATTCAATCTTAAAGACATGTGCGCCTCCTTCGGCGTCACCTCCTACAATTTTGGGAGCCTGAAATTCAATGAAGTCGCGCTTTCTGAGCGCGTCTCGATACGCATTTACTATCTCGCTTTGGACTTTAAAAATCCTCCTCTCTCGGTCGTTTCTAAGTGTGAGAGGGCGATAATCAAGAAGCGTGTCCAAGTTCACTTCAGTATTTCTCTCAAATGGGAGTGTCTCGGCGGCACTTACTACGGAAAGCGCAGTCACTTCAATCTCAACATCCCCGTTGTCTTCCTTTTCGTTTTTCATATGCTCTGGACGAGCGTGCACCTCCCCTTCTATTTCAATCACCCATTCGGCTCGAATGTCTTGCGCCGCTTTGTAAGCCTCTTCATGGGCAGGAAGGATTACAAGCTGTACAGTGCCGCTTCGGTCTCGCAAGTCAACAAACATAAGCTTCCCATGATCCCGACGCACGTCCACCCACCCTTTAAGAGTGGCGCTTTGGTTTAGGTGGCTGTGAAGTTCTTTCGTGAGAATTCGTTCCATATATGAGTTGTTTATAGTGTTACCCCGATCTTACGGCGGACTTCTTGCATCTTTGCTTCGGCCTTAGGTCTTACTTTCGCGGCTCCTTCTTCAAGCACACTCTCAATGAAAGAGCGATCACCAAGGAGCGTATCGTATTGCTTTCGTATAGGTGTAACGAAAGCGCGTATATTTTCATAGAGAATCTCTTTTGATTCTTTATACCCAATCCCCCCCTCTTTGTAGCGCTTCTCCAAGTCAGAAAGCTCTTTCTTACTAAAAAATTTGTGAAGCGCAAATATGTTGTCGCTTTCCGGATCCTTTTGCTCGCTCTCTCCTTTTGAGTCTGTCACAATCGCAAAAACTTGCTTCTTAATTTCTTCGTCAGAGGCAAACAGTGGAATGGTGTTGCGGTAGCTTTTTGACATTTTTTGTCCATCAATACCGGGAACAGTTGCCACGTCATCTTTTATGTAGGCCTCGGGCAACTTAAATGTCTCTCCGTACATCCGATTAAACTTCTCTGCGGTGTCGCGCGCGAATTCTATGTGTTGCTTCTGATCCTGCCCTACTGGCACAACATCCGCATCATACATGAGAATATCTGCCGCCATAAGCATCGGATAGTCAAATGTCCCAACGCTTATTTCTTTATTCCTTGCTTCTGCGTCTTTAAATGCGTGCGCCCGCATCAAATACGGCATCGTGGTGATTGAGTTAAACACCCACGCAAGTTCGGTGTGTTCTCTTACATCGGATTGCTTAAAGAGAGTCACTTTTGAAGGATTGAGCCCGATTGCAAGATACCCCGCGGCAACGCGGTAAATATTTTCCTTGAGCCTTGCCGGGTCATACGCGGTCGCAAGCGCGTGATAATCAGCAATGAAAATAACGCTCTCAAATTTCTCTTGAAATTCAAGGAATTGCTGCATCGCACCGAGATAATTTCCAATGTGGAGATCTCCTGTTGGTTTTATCCCTGAGATAAGCACTTTCCGCTTTTCACTCTCTTCCATATAGGAGAAATAATAGCAAAAAAAACCTCGTAGAGCGAGATTGAAGTTTGCTATCAGTCTAATTCCAAATAGCCATCTGAGCAGATTAGTGTTAAGTGTGCTATTTTTCGCGCGCAAGTGAACCGCGCAACCGAATCTGAATCACCACGCCTAACAGAAAACCTTACGATATATCGTAAGGTTTTCTGTTCCTTATCCCCCACTCCTTGCCAACAAAAATCCTTGCGAAGGTTTAACCTCCGCAAGGTTTTTTCAGTTTCGCTTCTTCCTTCCTACCCCCCCCTACTTCTTTCTTCCTTGCCCCTGTGAACCTGCGTGAGCAGATGCAACTGGGGTTACTTCTTGCTTCCCTGCCCCGAGGAACTCGAGGGGTTTCTTCTTCATCAAAACTCCTCAAACTGTGGTACAACGTTCACAATCACACTGGTGCTCACTGGACCACTGTCTCCTTCACAACGAAGGGTGAAGACGGTGCGTGCTTCAATGGGTGAGGAGGTTTCGCTTCCACTCGTGCCACTCCATGAGTCTCCGTTGTCTCCCGTGAGGGTGCAAGAAGTTGCGCTTTGGGAGGACCACTCAAGGATAGTTGAGTCTCCTCTCTTGAGGAGGGTGGGGATGGCATCAAGAGAGAGTGTAGGGTCTCCTGAGTCACCTCCGCCTTCCGGATCACCTGTGTCCCCTCCAACTTCCGGCTCACCTGTATCGCCCCCATCTTCTGGATTCCCTGTGTCACCCGGGTCAGTGGTATCGTTACTATCTGTAGGTGTAGTAGGGTGAGGGGATCCTTTTGATGCTGAAAAAACAACACCAAATCCTTCATTCCCCACCGGCTCTCCAAAGTTCCACTCAGAGGAGTAGAATGGTGTAGCATTGGTTGAAAAGAAAACAATACCTCCCACAATCAAAAGGACTATGGTTCCTAGAATTGCAAATAATTTCTTTTCGTCTCTTCTCATAAAACTAGATTCTCCCTTCCTTTAGCATTTTCAGAGTACCATGCAAGTCATTATCTATTAAGCTTATTATCAACAGCTGCATTTGCGAGTCCGAGATTGTAGTTGATAATCTCACGCATCTTTTGAAGCCCTGGATCTGCCATATCCGGATGATTCCCTGGGTATGCTCTAGCCCAATCATCTGCAGTAAGATATTTCATCTTTTCTGAAGCTCGTAAAAGTACTTGTTGTGCCTCTTCATAGCGATCTAGATTGAGAAGTGCAATTCCATATGAAGAAAGGGTCCACGGATCATCAGGATAAAGAATAGCCGCTTCACTCAATAACTCTTCCGCCTCTTCAAATTTTCCCCAACGAAGATACACCCAGGAGAGATCGATGTATGTTGCCCATTTTCCACCTGGATCCTCCCAGTCTAAAAGCTTTTTGAAGTCCTCCTCTGCTCGCGGAAACATATTTGCATAGGCATATGTCAAGCCCCGCAAGTAATATGCATTTTCTATGTATGGATCATCAGTCCCCTCCTTCTCATTTATGTAGCTAGAAAACAAGACTACTGCCTCAGCAAATTCTGCCTCCAGAAAGTGGGTTCGCCCAAGCTGTAAACCCAAAGCGGAGAGTCCCGGGTCGCTTTTATAAGCATACTGATAAAATTTTTGTGCCCTATCCAAGTCGTATGCATGCGGACTCCCCCCACCCCAATTAAAGTAATAGTTCCCCATCTCAAACGCCAAAGATGCACTCTGGCCTGTGCTTAACGCTAATTCTGGAAGTACCCTGTACTCCTGCCACAAAAAGAGAGTTGTAGGAGCTCTGTACTGATACACTAAAAGAGCTACCGCGATCGCTAGCATTGCAATCGGAAGAAGTGGCGACTGTTTTAGAGCAGACTTCTTTTTCATGCGGCAATTATACTCTGAATTTGAAAACCTTCCCAAGTGATATTAAGAGCAATACCAAATTCGCTGTTGTGTAGAAAGGCTTGTTTTTCATCTGTCGAGGACGCCCTGGCCAAAGAATTGCGGCTGAAAAAACGGATATATAATCGGGTCGTTGTCAGTCGAGAGCGAACTCTCTTCTGAGTCAAAGAAGTTGCGTAGGAAAACAGGGTTTACAAAAAGCACCTGGTGTACTTGGGCATCATACCACTTCCCTTCCGGAGGATTCACATTTTCAATTCTCCGCGGATCAAGCCCCTTACCGGCAATTACATACCCTTCAGAGCTCATCGAAGGAATTGGCACTGAGTAGGAAAACGTTTGGCGAAACACTGAAGAAATGGTTTTTAGAATAGTGGCGTGCCCTTCCAAATAATAGTAAGGACTCCCTGCTTGTGTGACGAGCACACCCTTCGGATTTAAGTGCCGATATGCAATTCTGTAGAACTCTTGTGAGTAGAGTGGGGCCAGTGCCGCTTGGTTTGGGTTGGGGAGATCGACAATGATGATGTCAAACTTCTCTTCTGTCCTCTCTTCAAGAAACACACGTCCATCATCAATAAAGCGAGTGACTCGCGGGTCGTCAAGCGAGCCTCTGTGCACAGCAGAGAGATGCTTCTTTGAAAGCTCAATAACCTTCTCGTCAAGATCAACATGCGTAATCTTCTCAATCCCGGCGCTCAAAAGCTGATACAGTGCTCCCCCATCACCACCGCCAATCACAAGCGCTGTTTTTGGATTCGGGTGGGCCGCTACTGCCGGCAGTACAAGATATTCATGATAGGAAAGCGAGTCTCCTTCAGTTGTCTGAATGTTGTTGTTTAATCTCAATGTATTTCCGAAAATTGTGTTTTTAGTGATTACAATGTGTTGGTATGGCGAATGTACAGACTCGACGAGCGTATCGTGGGGAAAGAGAAACCCAAAGAACTTTGCATTGGAACTCCTTAAGTCAGAAGCGGATGAAAAGATAAAAAGGATTCCCACAACAGCTACTATGAAAAGCATTAAATACCAAAAACGAGAAAAGAAGCGCCCCATTGATACAACCAGGATCGCCGTGATTGTATTGAGAAAGCCTCCAAGATACATAGCTCCGTGAAGTCCGATGAGCGGAATGAGGAATACGCCGGTCGAGAGTGCTCCGATGACACCACCGAGCGTATCGGCGGTATATACAAAGCCGGTATCCGATCCTGCCTCCGCGGTCTTTTTGTTGATAATGCGCACGGCAAGAGGAATTTCCATCCCCATGAGGGTTGTCGGCAGGAGAAGAGAGACAAGAAGAAAAGCGTAAAATCCAAATGAGAGCGGATAAGAAAATCCAAAGAGCGCGACAACAGCAAAAAAGCTGAATCCATAAAGAGCAATGAGTACTTCTATGCTGGCAAGCACACGTATATAAGAGATATCCAGTTTTGTTATTTTTCCCCCAATGAAGGAGCCGAGTGCAAGCCCCAAGAGAAAGCTCCCGATAACTATTGAAGAGGAAAATTCTGTCGCGCCGACTGTTGTTGCGACAAAGGAAATGAGTACGATTTCGTATACCAGACTTGCAACTCCGGTTGAGAGCATAGCGAGGAAGATAAGCACTGTTTGCTTATCCCTGAATCGTCGTGTTACTGCCTCTGGAGTCGGTATGTATCTCATTGTGAATATCTCAATCACCGAACAAAAAATGAAGTGCCCAGTGTTTGCGCTTCCAGTCAATTTGTATTTTCATACGATACACCGCATACGCAAGAAGCACAAAAGTAGCAACAAGTAGCGTGTAGCCCACTACGGTCTGCAAAGCGCCGAGTTCTCTCCATACGTAGAAAGAGATAACCTCAAGGAGTGCGAGGTGGCCGATATAGGTAAGTAAGGCAACTTTACCTAACCATGCAAATGGCTGATATCCAACGAAGGTACGCCATGTATGCTGAACAATCGAGAAAAGAGTTGCACTAAATCCCGTGGCAAATACAACAAATCCCACGTAGCCAAGAATCCCTGGAAAGAGAGTGAAGCCGCTACCCTTAAGAAATGCAAAATAAAGCGGCACGCTACCAACCGCCATCAAAAGCATGCCAAGGAAAAGGAGAGCCCGATTACTTTGGCAGAGGAAATGCTTACATCTCCATCGTAGATCTCCAAAAATAGCTCCAAGCAGCACAAACCCAAGCCATGGGAAAAGAGGAAACCAGCCGGTAAAGAAAGCGTTTTTCAAAACACCGATCAAACCGATGTCCTGAAAACCGGACTTTTCAATGAGAAGCAGGCTGGTCTCGGTTGGATACCCAAACATCCCATAAAAGATGGGAGTTGCGAGGAAAATGAAGAGCACAAGTGAAAGTTGAATGAAGCGAGGCAGATAAAGAAAAAGAAAGGCTAAAGGCATCGAGAAGCCAATGACATAGAGTATGTCGAAAGTGATGAAAGGTTGTATCTGATACACCGCCACATCAAGAAAAACTGCCATTAGAAGTATGGCGACGCCTCGCTTCAAATAGTGTGAGAATGTGCGATTTTTTTTGAAAGCTGAAAGTGCCACCATTGCTCCGGTAATAAAGAGGAACAAATAAGCGATGTGTGGATAGTAAAAAGAAAATAAAGAGATGGCGTAAGGATTGTAAAAAAGGTATTCATAGACATGCACACCTATCATGACTGCAATAGCAAATCCTCGTAGAATGTCGACGGTGGCATCTCGGTTGTGTACAATGGCAGTCATACAGTGCTTCCACTATAGCGTGCCGTGGAGCGACTTGGAAACAAAGATATGAAAAAGAAAACAGCAGTGTACAAGGCTCCGCCATGTGGAAATGAAATATCATGTGTACTCCATGGGGTTAGTGCAGTGCATATGAGAGATACCGCGTTCCTGCGCAAGGCTTTCTTTGAAGCACTTGGGAAAGAGAACTTTACTATTCTTGATACCCTAGAG
>JBBDKB010000006.1:0-7963 GCA_040879605.1 Minisyncoccota bacterium | reverse complement strand
CTAAAAAGGAAGCGTGTGGGTGAGGGAAGTATCCTCTTTCTCTTCCCATGTTTTTGTATTGAGGGGGATTCCTACCTTTGAGCTAAAGTCCATGTAGAAAAGCTTGTTGTTAGAAAGCGCATACTCGTAAAGCTCCTTTGTGATTTTTACGTCGTGAAGGCAATAGTTTTTTACTTTCTCAATCTCTCCTTGCTTCCACCAGTTCATTGCGTCAGCTCCTTGGCCTGTTTTATGTAAGCCAAGTGTTGCCTCAGCAACTGAGTCAAGCCGGAGACGTTTCCCAATTGAATTTTTTATTTCCTTGAGAAGATCGATACTTTTTAAACGCGAGAGGTCGCCTTGGTAATACTTATTCAAGAGGGGGATATCAAAATGGTCGGAATTATAGCCGATTAACATATCGGCCTGCTCAAGTACAGGCCATAGGGAGGAAAGTTCTTCTTCAAGGTACGCTTTGTACGTATCTTTTTCCGAATCATAGACGCCGACCACCGAGATATCAAGTTTCGTAGGATCGTATGCCCCTACGTCGTGGAAAAAGTTTTTCGTCTCAATATCAAAAACTATTCGTCTCATGAAGAACTATTTATCCTCTCAAACTTTTTGATCATAGAAATAGTATTGTAAGATTTTTCTGAGAGGATTTCTACCCCATCCAGTTTTAAGAAATTTTTCTCGCTCGTACGCGTCTTTTGGGTGCAAAAGGCCTCATAGTATACAAGTTTGAAAGGCGCTCTATTTTTTGTGGATTTTATTTTCTTTGAATTATGCAATAGCAATCTAGACTTCAGATTGTTTGTACAACCTATGTATAGATCTTCGTTCTCCATGCTTTGAAGAACGTATACATAGTGCATAATTCGTGTTCAAAAAGTTAGGAGGACGAGCCTTTCAAGACATCGGCAATCCCTTCTTTGGAAGTCTGTGTCTCTTCTTCGTTGATGAGATTCTTGAGTGTAAATTTTCTGCTCTTTATCTCATCATCTCCTATGCAGAGCGTGAATGGAATTTTATCTTTACTTGCTTTCTTTATCTGCTCACCAACTTTCTTTTCGGTGATGTTGAGTGCTACATTGAACCCTTCACTTCGAAGTACTCCAGCAATTTCTTGCGCTTCTTGTTTTGCTTCATCACTCAAGACACAAATATAGAGATCGGTTGATGAGATATATGTAGGGATTAGGTTTCGAGATTCCAGGAATTCCTTAATGGTGACATCGCCCATACCAAATCCGACAGCGGGGATACTCTCTTCGTCAAAATTTTCAAGCAAGTTATCATAGCGCCCACCTCCAAAAAGAGATCGGTTGTTCTCCGGATTTGTGTCAGATACTTCAAATACAATGCCGGTATAGTAATCAAAGCCCCGGGCAATGGAGGGTGTAAAAATGGCGTTCTTTATGCCTCTCCCCGCGAGGGCTTGGAGTATAGAAGCTACATCTTCTGGTACTTCTTCTCCCTCCATGTATCTCTTAACTGCCTCAGCATTTTTTCCTGTAAGGTTCTCGAGTTCTTGTTTGAATTCCTCTGGCTTCATCTTCTCAACTCGATCAATGAGGCGGAAAAGCTCATTTTGCTTTTCACTTGAAATATTTGCTTTCTTGGCAAGATCTGCGAGGGCATTTCTACTATTTATTTTGATCACAAAATCCTCATCTTTTGCTCCAAAAGATTTCATAATTTCATTTGCAAGGGAAATGATTTCCACGTCTGCCTCAATAGTGGAAACGCCAAATAGGTCGCAGTTTAACTGCCAGTGCTCGCGCAGGCGCCCTTTTTGTGGACGCTCGTAGCGAAAGATATTTGGAATTGAATACCAACGAAGAGGGAAGGAGAGCTCACGACGACGGGCCGCAACCATACGCGCGACTGTCGGGGTCATTTCAGGACGGAGCGTCACACTCCTATTTCCGCGGTCGGTGAATGTATAGGTTTGCTCGTTTACTATCTCTTCGCTTGTTTTTGATTCATAAAGCTCGGTTGGCTCAAGAAGAGAGGCACTGTATTCAACATACCCAAAACGCTCCGCGCTTTCGCGCATTACATCGGTAATGTAATTCAAGGCAAACATATCTTCGGGATAAAAATCCCGAACACCCTTGTAGGGTTCTTTTGAAAGCTTTTTTGCCATTTTTACCATAGCGTTGTCTGTACTGCTGATTGTAGCAAAAACTAGAGGTTTGTGCTCACGTGCATATCACTCTGCTCTCTGATGAGATTTTTTATCTCTGAAGGAGCACCAATACCCTTCATTACAAACTCCCGGGCTTCGCCGGCAGTCTGCACGTGGATATCGCCGAAGTTGAGAAGTGTAGGAATGAGACCGTGTACGTCGATCGAGACGTCTTGAATACGCTCCATACGAAAGCTCGAAACACTCCTTTTAAAGAAACCGAACTGCTCGATATCAACAATTCTTCTGTCGGTGATGATCCATGTGTCGAGGTAGTAATCCGCCCAAATCGCCGAGAGTTTCATCCAAATGACAAGTGTCCATACGCTCGCTAAAAATATAAGAAAGCTTGGAGAGGTAAGTGCCAAAATAGATGCGATGTACTGCTCCGGAATAGATCCCGAAAGCACTCCGAAATAGATTGCAAAGGGAATAAAAAAGAAGATGTGATAGGCAACGGTTTCAACAAGAAGAATAAACCAGTGCTTTCTCACTATTCTGATTATTTTTTCATCCGGCGCAATAAAAATCATTGTAGCTCTGTTAGTTTTTGGCTAAAGCAGGAATACTGCTGAGCCGAGCATAATGCTTATAAGGACAAAAGAAATGGCAAGATAGGCGAGAAAGGTTGGAAGATAAATGTGGGCGCCTATGCCGTAGCGAAAGAGGTGGTAGGCAAGCACGATTGTATAGAGTGCAAAGATAAAGAGAACAAACGCTATGGCAATCCAGATAAGAAAAGGGAGTTCTTTCTGAAAAAGCGAAAAGAAAAGGTCTTCGTAGGGGCCAAAGAAATCTCTGACTCCCTCAATTTCTGTCGGTTGCATGATAGTACTATTTTCTCACAAAAATTACTTTCTTTCTCATTTTGTATCAACAACACTCCAAAGGACGAGCGAGCCGTATGTTCGGTATGGCCTCCACTTTTTTGTAATTTCCTCCATGCGTCTCTCTGAAGGGAGATTGCGCATGCTGTAGAGTTTTTTGATTCCTTTTTTGAGTCCCAAATCACCGCATGAGAAGATGTCTTCATGCCCAAGTGTGAACATAGTAAACATCTCAATGGTCCAAGGGCCAATGCCACGAACTTTGATTAGGTGGTCATGTGTCTCCTCTTCTGACAAGTGTTTAAGAGAAGAGAGGGGGAGCGCTCCTTTCTCAACGTTTCTGGCAAGATCATAGAGAGCGGCAATCTTTGCGTGAGAAAGACCTGCTTCACGCAAGTCTTTCTCTTTGAGTTTAAGGAGTCCTTTTGCGGTTATTTTCTTTCTTGGAAAGAGGTTTTTTACTTTTTTAAAAATTGAATATGCCGCTTTCCCTGAGAGTTGTTGTCCGACGATGCTACTTGCAAGGGATTCAAAATATGTGGAAGGATGTTTTGGAGTTACCTCAAATGAGAGACTCTGTGACCGAACGTATTCATAAAGCACCGGGTCGACCTCTTTAAAGTGAGAGAGAATTTCTTTTCTCATGGTCTTATTCCTCGCGCTCTTTCTTTAGATACTGTTGGTGGTATTCTTCTGCGGGGAAAAAGTTTCCTGCTCGTCTTAATTCAGTTGTAAGCGGTGCATCGTGCTTGCTCATTTCTAGATCAAGCTTTTCTTTAGCTTTCTCAAACTGTGCCTCTGTTGTGGCAAAAATGATGGACTTGTATTGAGCCTTATTTTCCTCTGTGGGGTTATGCTCGTTGAAAAAATGAGTGAGGAGCTCATCATAGGTGATTTTTTTTGGATCGAAAATAATTTGAATGGTCTCTGTATGTCCGTCGAGATCGTGGTAGTGGGGGTCAGGTGAGTCTCCTCCTGCATAGCCAACTATAGTCTCCTCCACTCCCTCGAGCCTCTCAAAGAAGTATTGCGGGCCCCAGAAGCATCCCATTGAAAATTGTGCTGTTTCCATAAGTAGATAGTATAACAAAACCCCCGCTTGCGCGGGGGTTTTGTTTAAAGCGTTACGCTTTTGCAACTTCAGTCGCCTGGAGACCTTTCGGTCCTTCGGTGATGCTGAAAGTCACTCCTTCGCCTTCCTTAAGGTCATCAAAAGTGATGCCTTGGAGTTCATTTGCATGGAAGAAAAGATCTTTGTCTTTTCCTTCCTGGCTAATGAATCCAAATCCCTTATCGGTGAGGCGAGCAATTGTGCCTTTTTCCATCTATATTTGGATAGCTTCTAATTCGCAAAACACGTCTACGAACTTCAACCACCCGTTGTAGAACCTGCTTTGATAGGGGAAGTAAAGCATACTCTCTTCCATTTGTCAAAGGGGTAGCTTCCGAAGGAATTTTCTGCTTTTCTGGGGGAAGGCAGACTTTCGATGGAGGAGTGAGCGGATGAACAAAATGGCCAGCAGTAGAAGTTCTGACAGAAAGCAGCTTGAGAGGGTTCTTTCTTTTTTTGAGAGGGGGAATAATCCTCATAAGGTTGCGGAGATCGAAGACATAGGTGTTGCTCGCGCCGAGTCTCTTTTCCGGCACTGGCTTCGGAAGAGGGAAGGATGCTGGGAACCTCTCGACGGAGAAGGGGTCGTCTTTGAAGAGTTACGTGCAGAAACGTGCCGGTGGCCGCTTTGGGGGGATGAACTTCCTCCTCCTAAGGAGAGGCTGTATTGCGGAGCGGAAAAGAATGACTATACCTCTCCGTACTGTCCTCGGCACATGGTGGTAGCCCACATGCCTCCTCGCAGTTAGGCTGAAGAGTGAAGACCCTTAGAGCGCGCATTGCTTTTGTATGCGCGCTCTCTTCTGTTATGCTTACGCTCTGTGACCAACATAAAAAAACAAAAAACCAAGAAAGAAAGATTGGAAGAAAAATTTCGCGTTGGGCGATCCAGTGCTGGGCTCGGTCTTTTTGCGAAAGTATCGTTTAAGAGAGACGAAAAGCTCCTTGAATACACAGGGGAAATGATTACAGGAGAGGAAGCAGACAGACGAGGGGGAAAGTATCTCTTTGAGATTGGCAAGAAGCATGTAATTGATGGGAAAGAACGGGGGAATATCGCTCGCTACATCAATCATTCATGTTCCCCTAATGCTGAGCCTGAAATCGATGGGAGGCGTGTGTTTGTGTATGCGATCAAAAGTATCAAAGAGGGTGATGAAATAACCTACAACTACGGCAAAGAATACTACGACGACTATATTAAGCCGCACGGGTGCCGCTGCGAGGCGAAAAAGCACCTCAGATAGCTCATTTTCGCTATCCACGGCTTTTCTCTTGACTCCTGTACTTGTAGAGAGTGTTGTGTATACTGGAGGCAAGTTAAAATAATCACGCTATATGGTAAATTCTGGATTCATGAAGCCGCTTGAACTTTCCGCTGACCTTGAGGCTGTGGTGGGCAAAGGCCCAATGCCTCGTTCAGAGGTGGTGAAGAAGCTTTGGGAGTACATAAAGGGAAAAGACCTTCAGGACCCAAGCGACAAGCGCAATATCAATGCTGATGAAAAACTCAAGAAAGTGTTTGACGGCAAAGATACGGTGAACATGTTTGAGATGACAAAACTCGTCTCAAAACACCTTTCCTAAAGAAGGTAATTAAAACTAAACCCCCCGCCAAAGGCTGGGGGTTTAGTTAATCAAAAAGTGAAACTAGGTATTCATCTATTTCCCTCTGTGGGAGATCGTAGAAATGCTGTCCCGTATCTTTGAGATGTGTGGCGAGTTCTGTGCCCACATATCTCCAATGCCACGGCTCAAAGACATAGTAGCTGTTTCCTTCAGGGTAGGAGAGTGTAAATCCGTACTCATGTGCGTTTTGCGCGAGCCATTCATATTCTTCGGTCCCTTCAAATCCTTCAAGAGTCCCTCCGATTCCCGTGGTGATGAGATCGACTGCTGTTCCGAGCTGGTGTTCTGAATAGCCTTGGTCGGCAGAAAATTGATTCGCGGTTCCTTCTCCGTACGTTACTTTGTACGATTCTTTGAGCGCATTTTGCTCATCAAAAGAGCGATATGCTGAATACACGTAAAGTTCATGCCCTTCGCTCTTTGCATCATCAATCATTTTTTGTAATTTTGGCCAGATGACTTCATGTACGACGTAACTTCTTCTTTCAAAGTATTTATACTCATTGGGTACCTCAAAAATTCGCTCAGGAGAATAGTGTTCATTAAGAAAGAATACTTTTGAGTATTTCTGAAGAAGTTCGGGGTCAGTTTTCGAAAGCTTCTCAAGCGTGCCGACTGTGTTTGAGACCTTGGCAACTTGCTCGTCAAAATTTTCTCTTGTACTTCTAATTTCTTCCTGTGTTCCAGAGAGCGTGCTTGAGATTCCTTCGGCTTTCTCATCAAGCGTTGAGATTCCGCTTGCAAGTTGGTGTGTCGCATCAGCAAGTGCGGCGGTTTTACGCTCTATCTCTTCGTCTAGAAACGCTGTTCTTTCTTGGAGTTCAAAAATTTGAATGTAGGCGTAGAGAAAGAGTCCGATGAACACGATGCCACTTATCGTGGTGCCAAGCACAAATGGGTGTGCTTGTGTAATTTTTCTGATGAGATTTCTCACGAGTGCAGTATAGCATTTTGGGGAGGAGGCATAATAGGGTGAAGACAAGGTGGTAACAGAGAGGCATGATTGTCTTTCTGCGGATATTCGCTACTATCAGGAGGATGAAAATGAGAAGGAAACCGACACTAAACCCTCTGGCAATATATTTCCCGCTCCTCTCGGGGCTTCTTTTAGCCTCCTTATTTTTCTCGCCTTTCCTTGCTGTTGCACAGGAAGTCCATCAGGATTTGCAGGGCGTCTGGAAAGCAAAAGTACTCCATGTGACTGACCCAAAAACCATCATCGTTCCCGGAACGAGCGTAGAGAGCGAAGTACAGAGCGTTGAAGCAAGAATCCTTGAAGGAGAAAGGGAAGGGGAAGTGGTGACCTTTGAGAACGACTATATTTTGCTTGAGAGGGGAGATACTTTTTTCATGAATTATCTCGTCACGATACAAGGCGATGAATTCTATTCGGTGCGAGAGAAAGACAGGAGGGGGGCGATGTTTGTGCTTTTCGCACTTTTTGTAGCGGTTGTCCTTCTTATTGGTGGGATGCAAGGTTTCAAATCACTTCTTGCACTTGCCGGGAGTATCTTTGTGATTCTTTATGTACTCGTACCCCAGCTTGTTTCAGGTGCTTCTCCTGTTCCTTTGAGTGTGCTTGTTGCCGGCGCCGTGCTTTTCTTTGCTATTTTCTTTACCCACGGCTTCAATAGACGCTCGGCAATCGCCTACGCAGGAACGATGATCGCAGTGAGCATTACGGGATTTCTTGCGTACTTTTCAATAGACCTCACGGGGCTCACTGGCTTTGCCTCAGATGAGGCAGTATATCTGAATTTAAATACCGGAGGGGAACTTGATTTCGTCGGCCTTCTTCTTGCAGCAATTATTGTAGGAGCGCTTGGAGTACTTGATGATATCGCAGTGACTCAAGTTGCAGTGGTTCGTGAGCTTTTTGGAATGCGAGAGAGGATTACGAAGTGGGATGTCTACAAAAAAGCGATGCGCGTGGGAAGGGAACATGTGGGAGCGCTTATCAACACGCTCGTTTTGGCATACACAGGTGCCGCATTGCCGCTTCTTCTGCTTTTCTCTCTTTCTGAAACAAGTATGCTCACTATAGTAAATCGTGAAATTTTTGCGACAGAAATTGTCCGCGCGCTTGTAGGAAGTATTGGCCTTGTACTCACCGTACCGATTACGACACTCCTTGCAGTGCTTATACTGGACCGATTTTCTGATGAAGAGTTGAGCGAAGAAGAATCTTCACATACGCACAGCCATTAAGAAGATAGTAAGGAA
>JBBDKB010000005.1:3756-8210 GCA_040879605.1 Minisyncoccota bacterium | reverse complement strand
TAGAAAAAGTTAGAAACTTCGGCATTGTTGCCCACGTTGATGCTGGGAAAACGACGACCAGTGAGCGCGTGCTTTTTTATACTGGAATGAGTCACAAAATCGGTGAGGTGCATGATGGTGCAACTGTTACCGATTGGATGGAGCAAGAGCGCGAGCGCGGTATCACCATTACTGCAGCAGCTATTACCTGTTTCTGGGTGCCAACGTATGCAAGGAAGGATGAATCCGGAATCGCGCAAGCAACAGAAGGAGGAGAGAAGGAGAAGCATCGATTTAACGTGATTGATACACCGGGGCACATTGACTTCACTTCAGAAGTTAAGCGCTCAATGCGTGTTTTGGACGGTGCGATTGTTGTTTTTGATG
Organism: Minisyncoccota bacterium; assembly: GCA_040879605.1. Lineage (GTDB taxonomy): Bacteria > Patescibacteriota > Minisyncoccia > Phycocordibacterales > JBBDKB01 > JBBDKB01. The sequence goes on along the minus strand of JBBDKB010000005.1, from coordinate 7,844 downwards.
CTGTCGCGGGAGTTGAACCTCAATCAGAAACAAACTGGCGGTATGCTGATGAGGCAAACGTTCCTCGTATTTGTTTCATCAACAAACTCGACCGAATAGGTGCATCTTTTGAGAAGTCATATGCATCTATTCTTGATAGACTTTCACCAAAAGCTATCAGACTTCAGATTCCAATCGGGGAAGAAGACCAACATGAAGGGGTTATCGATCTTCTCAAAATGAAAGCTTATAAATTTGAAGGTGGAATGGGAGAGAAGGTGGTGGAGGAAGAAGTTCCTGAGAATCTAAAGAGTGACGCCTTGAAATTTCGAGGAGAGCTGATTGAGAAGATTGTTGAAAACGACGAAGAGCTCATGAATCAGTACCTCGAAGGAAAGGAAATTGAAATTCCAAAATTAAAAGCGGCTCTCAGAAAGGCAGTTGTTGCGAATGAAGTTTTCCCAGTTTTCTGTGGTTCCGCTCTCAAAAATAAGGGGGTACAACTTGTGCTTGATGCCGTTGTTGATTATCTCCCCTCACCGCTTGATGTGCCTTCAGCAAAAGGAATTGACCCGAGAACAGAAGAGGAAATTACACGAAAAGCAAGCGATGAAGAGCCGTTTTCAGCTCTTGTATTTAAGCTCCAGTCTGATCCATTCGTTGGGCAGCTATCTTTTTTTCGCGTGTATTCAGGAAAAGTAGAAGCCGGTTCGTATATTTACAATGCGACAACTGGTACAAAAGAGCGTGTTGGTAGAATTGTGCGTCTTCAGGCAGACAAACGAGAAGAGGTGAAAGAGGTACACACGGGAGAGATCGCCGCAATGGTAGGAATGAAAGAAGTAAAAATTGGGCACACACTCTCTGACGAGAGCAATCCAATTATTCTTGAGGAGATGACCTTTCCAACACCGGTCGTGTCTGTCCGAGTTGAGCCAAAAACAAAAGCAGACCAGGAAAAAATGGGTATCGCACTTTCAAAGCTTGCCGATGAGGATCCAACCTTTAGGGTTGCAAGCGATCCTGAAACAATGGAGACCATTATTTCCGGCATGGGTGAGCTTCATCTCGACATCATCGTTGATCGTATGAAACGCGAGTTTAACGTTGAAGCGGCAACGGGACGCCCTCAGGTTGCTTATAGAGAAACAATTCAAGCTGAAGCTGAAGCGGAAATAAAATATATAAAACAAACAGGTGGGCGCGGACAGTATGGCCACGTAAAGCTTCGCGTGAAGCCGCTTCCAGCACTTGAAGAGGGGGCAAAAATTCCAAACAACACAAAACGAGAAGACCATTTTGAATTTATCAATAGCATCAAAGGGGGGGTCATTCCTCAGGAGTTCATTCCTGCGGTTGAGAAAGGGGTTCGCGAGGCCCTGGAGCGTGGTATTGTTGCGGGGTATACACTCGTTGATATTTCAGTTGATCTCTTCGATGGCTCTTACCATGATGTCGACTCATCTGAGATCGCTTTCAAAATCGCGGGGAGCCAGGCGTTTCAGGATGCTGCGAAGCGCGCAACACCTGTTTTACTTGAGCCAGTGATGAAGGTTGAGGTAACAGTTCCGGAGAAGTTTATGGGTGACATCACAGGGAACCTTAACTCAAAGCGCGGACACGTTGAGAAGATGGATGAGAGGGGAGATCTTAAAATTATTATCGCAACGGTACCGCTTGCTGAAATGTTTGGATACGCGACAGCGCTCCGCTCCATGACAGAGGGTCGTGGCAATTCCGTTATGGAATTTTCTCATTATGCCGTGGTGCCGAAGTCAGTCTCGGAAGAAATCATCTCCGCAAGGCAGTAAAAAAACATATTTTTCTACGACCCAACAAAAAGCCTCTTTAAAGAGGCTTTTTGTTGGATAGAGATTTGACAGAGTAGAGTCTTTCTGTTTTGATGCTCCTACCAAAAATTAGGAGGGTATCATGGGCATGGTTCTTTTGTTGGGGGCTACTCTCATCACCACAGCAATCTGGTTTAGGGCGCTGCAGTGGCTTAGGAGGGGAAGCTTTTTTCTCAGCCTTAGGAAGATAAAGTCAGGGTATCTCTGCCACGTTGTCGGTAATGGGGGTTTCGCCCTTGCTTTCGGAGGGGATGCTGTTATTTTCGACTTGCTTGGTTTTGATGTGTTGTCGATCTGCTTCCTCGTCGCTTCCTTCTGGTTCCTTTTTCAGATGGAGGTCTGCTTTAGGCAGACGAAGAGGGTGTAGGAGTAAGTTCTCGTGCCCGCCGCATCTTTTTTGTGCGGCGGGCTTGACGTTTATTAAGAAAATCGCTACGATACACACATCGCATTTGCGGCCTTTTCTCGTGCGCTCCATTTTGTGAGATTTTGCGAGCCCTTGAGACAAGGAATTTATTAAACGTTCTGGTTATTGGAAGAGAGGCAAAAGTTCTCGCGCTCTCCCTTCTCATAGTCAGGCATAAAGATGTAATGACATGGCAGAAACATTCGATCGATCAAAGCCGCACGTCAACGTAGGAACCATCGGTCACGTTGACCACGGAAAAACGACGCTTACTGCTGCGATTCTTCATGTCCTCCACATGCGGGGAGATGGATACGGAGCAAGTGAGAAGGCGGTTGACCAAATTGACAACGCCCCAGAAGAGAAGGCACGTGGTATCACCATTGCCCTTTCTCACAGTGAGTACGAGACACCAAATCGTCACTATGCTCACATCGACGCACCAGGACATGCAGACTACATTAAGAACATGATTACTGGTGCCGCGCAGATGGATGGCGCGGTACTCGTGGTCGCGGCTACTGATGGCATGATGCCTCAGACGCGCGAGCATGTTCTTCTTGCAAAGCAAGTGGGGGTGCCTAAAATTATTGTATTTATTAACAAGGTGGACATGGTTGATGATAAAGACCTTGTTGATCTTGTTGAGGAGGAAATTCGCGATCTTCTTGAACAGCACGGATACGATGGGAAGAACGCTCCTGTTATTTGCGGTTCAGGACTTAAGGCGCTTGAATCATCTTCGATAGATGATGAGTGGGCGGCAAAGGTCATTGAGCTCGCAGATAAGATGGATGAGTACTTCCCACTCCCTGAGAGAGAAACCGACAAGCCTTTCCTTATGCCGATTGAAGACATCTTCTCAATCGAAGGACGTGGCACCGTGGTGACCGGACGTGTTGAACGAGGAAAAGTGAAAGTTGGAGAAGAAATTGAAATTGTTGGAATCAAAGATACTGCAAAAACAACAGTGACCGGAGTTGAGATGTTCAACAAGCAACTTGATGCCGCGCAAGCGGGAGACAATGCAGGGGTTCTTCTTCGAGGTACAAAGAAGGAAGATATCCACCGAGGGCAAGTGCTTGCAGCAACTGGCTCAGTGACGCCACATACTGAATTTGAGGCTGAAGTGTATGTTCTTAAGAAAGAGGAAGGTGGACGACATACTCCATTCTTCACAGGCTACAAGCCGCAGTTCTATATTCGAACAACCGATGTTACTGGAGGAGTAACACTCCCAGAGGGAACTGAAATGGTGATGCCTGGAGACACAGTTACCTTTAAGGTAAAGCTTGTTGGGCCAGTGGCACTTGAAGAACAGCAACGATTTGCTGTTCGAGAAGGAGGCAAAACAGTTGGTGCAGGTGTGGTGACAAAGATTGTCGCCTAACTCACTTCTGCAGTGAATTGAACATTTACAACATGGCAAAAGCACAAGAAAAAACGACAAAACGTCGCACAAAAAAAGAAGCTCCTGCGCCAGCGCAGAAACTTCGCATCCGCATTCGCGCGTATGAAAATAAGCTTCTTGACGTATCTGTGAAGCAAATCATAGATACAGCGCTTCGCTATGACGCCACAGTCGTTGGTCCTGTGCCGTTGCCGACTGAAATTAAGAAATATACAGTCAATCGTTCTACTTTCATCTTCAAAGATGCGCGAGAACAGTTTGAGATGAGAGTTCATAAACGTTTGATTGATATTCTAAACCCAAGCCAGAAGGTAATTGAGTCTCTTACGAACCTCAACCTGCCTTCAGGAGTGAATATTGATGTGAAGATGATATAAATTAGCTTTAAGCTTCCAGCTTTCATCACCACAAGACCCGCCCTAAAGGCGGGTCTTGTGGTGCA
>JBBDKB010000005.1:0-3656 GCA_040879605.1 Minisyncoccota bacterium | reverse complement strand
CGTCCTGTTTCCCGTCGGGGGTGTCTCTTTGAGTCCAACCACAAGCAAGTGGTGGCTCGCGGGCTACGGCCGCAGTTAGAAGAGGCGGGCTTCACGCTTGAAGAACTGCAACGGGCAGCCATGGGCAAGAGCCACATCTCTCCAACCTCAAGCGGATCGTGTGCGACGGATGCGGACTGCTCAACTGTGAGCACAACCCGCTCCGCAGGAAGTGACACTACTGGGGCGTGTAGGATGGACTTGGGAGTCGTTGCGTGGCGGCTTCTTTTTCTTGCAATTTTTTTTTGGATCTGTATACTACGGCAATTGACAAGACCTATGTCCCTCACACGGCTCTCGAATCTTGATTCGGGAGGAAGCTGAAAAAGGAAAGAAGATAGCTCCCGTGTGAGGGACCAATGGGCACAAAACCGCGGTAGCGGCTTCGTGCCACACCGCGGTTTTGTATAGATAGAAATGATCCCGTTAGTGACCGCGCTCGCGGCTACAAAAGGGATCAGGAAAAATGGGGAAAAAGCGAAAGAGCATGACACTACAGGCATAAAAGCAGGAAGCGCGACCGCGACCTGTCACTAACGGGATGAAATATATCGTTGGAGAAAAAGGAAGAATGACACAAGTCTTTGACGAAAGCGGGATTGTACATCCGGCGACGGTTCTTTCTGTGGTCCCTAATGCCATAACGCAGGTGAAAAATATCGACAAAGACGGCTACAGTGCGGTTCAGGTGGGATACGGAACAAAGAAAAAAATAAATAAACCGCTTTCTGGGCACCTAAAAGGGAAAGGCTCTTTTCGCGGACTCAAAGAGTTCCGTATTGAGAGTGAGATCCCAGAGGAGGGTGCAGTGATTGATGTTTCGATTTTTGAACCAGGCGATGTTGTTTCCGTTTCTGCTCTTTCGAAAGGAAAAGGGTTTCAAGGAGTTGTGAAGCGCTATAACTTTGGCGGTGGTCCCCGAACACATGGGCAAAAGCACACTGAACGAGCGCCAGGTTCTATCGGGGGAGGTGGCCGCGCTGGAGGACGTGTGGTGAAAGGGCAAAAAATGCCAGGAAGGATGGGTCAAGACCGCGTCACAGTAAAAAATCTTAAAGTCCTCCAAGTGAATAAGGAGGAAGGGACAATAGTTATTCGTGGAGCAATTCCAGGTCGCCCGGGAACTCTTGTCGAAATTGTGAGCAAGTAATGTGTGTTTTGTAAGAAATAGAATATGACAAAGGAAGAAACACAAAACAAAACGCAGGTAAAGAAAAAAGTCCTCAAGAAAGATGAGCCTGTTTCTTCTGGATCGGAAGCAAAGGTTTACAATAGAGAAGGAAAAGAGGCAGGGAAGGTGATGCTTCCAGAAAATCTTTTCAATCTCCCTTGGAATGCGGATCTTGTGCACCAAGTCGTTACTGCTCAGCAAGCAAACCAGCGAACCCACGTTGCTCACACAAAGGATAGAAGTGAAGTTTCTGGAGGTGGTAGGAAGCCATGGAGACAGAAAGGAACGGGGCGCGCTCGTCACGGCTCTCGACGTTCTCCTATTTGGACAGGTGGGGGAGTAACATTTGGTCCTCGCAATACTCGTGTTTTTGAAAAAGGAGTTAATAAGAAAATGCAGCGAAAAGCTTTTTTCACTGTGCTTTCTCAAAAGGCAAAAGATGGAGAGGTGCTTTTTGTGGATGATCTTGGCTTGGCAAACCCAAAGGCAAAAGAAGCAAAAGTGATTCTCGGAAATCTTGGAGGAGTAAAAGGTTTTGAGAGGCTTGCTCAAAAGAAAAAGAATGCGGCGATTATTTCAACCCCAATTCACAAGAGTGCGGTGATAAAGAGTTTCGCAAATTTTGGAAATGTGGAAGTGGAGGAGGCAAGAAACCTAAGTCCACTCGCACTTATGAGAGCAACGTACGTCATTTTTGAGAATCCGAAAGAAACGCTTAAAGTCCTTCGCTTGCGAAATGGCGAAGAAAATAAAGAATAAGTATGGCATTGTTTGGCAATAAAAAAGAAGAAAAGAAAAATGAAACTCCTCTTAAGGAGGTGAATGCGGCTGTTTCCAAGAAAGATGTTTCTGTGAAGGGTGGATTGCCAAAGCATGCACTTTCTATTATTCGTCCACGCATCACAGAAAAGGCAACGCTTGCAACTGATAATAATGTGTATGTATTTGAAGTAACCCAAGATTCGACAAAAGATACTGTAAAAGAGGCAATAAAGGCGCTCTACAAGGTAGAGCCGAAGAAAGTACATATGGTGCGCATGAGGCCCAGAAAATTTGTTTCGCGAATGCGGGGACGTCGTGGTATAAAGCCTGGGTTCAAAAAGGCATACGTATACTTGAAGAAGGGCGATACCATTGAGTTTGCATAACCATGAAATCATTTAAACCAACAACTCCAGGGCGCCGCGGCACGAAAGGTATCAACTACCGGAATGTACTCACGCGTTCAAAGCCAGAGAAGTCTCTTACAAAAGGGATTAGACGTACTGCTGGGCGAAACTCGCAGGGACGTATTACTGTTCGCCACAAAGGAGGAGGGCACAAACGACGTTTTCGTGATATTGATTTTCTCTACAATAAAAAAGGAGTTCCAGCGACCATTGAAAGTGTCGAGTACGATCCAAATCGCTCAGGTTTTATCGGACTCGCACTTTATAAAGATGGAGAGCGACGATATGTACTTCTTCCTCAGGGAGTGAATGTCGGCAGTACTTTTCTTGTTGCCGAGGACGCTACGATAAAAGTAGGAAATAGAACTGTGCTAGCCTGCATACCTGTCGGTAGTTTTGTGTATAATGTGGAGCTCAAGCGAGATGGGGGAGCAAAACTCGCTCGTTCCGCTGGGAACTATGCGCAAGTGGTTGCCCAAGATGCGGGGCACACACATTTAAAAATGCCTTCTTCTGAAGTCCGCAAGGTTTCAAGCGGGGGGTGGGCATCTATTGGCGAGGTTTCAAATGGGGAGCATCGCTTAAAGGTCATTGGAAAAGCGGGTCGCTCGCGTTGGTTGGGAAAGCGTCCAACGGTACGTGGTATGGCAATGAATCCTGTGGATCACCCAATGGGAGGAGGTGAGGCGCGGGGACGCGGACGCAGGAAGCGTCGAAAAACTCCTTGGGGCAAGATTGCCTACGGAGTAAAAACTCGTCGGCCGAAGAAATATTCAAACACCCTTGTTCTTCGTCGCCGAAAGACGGGCAAGAAACGTACATAGGCAAGAGGGATGCCGGGTGCATTTCGTTGACAGAGAGCGCTCTTTTGCGTACTATTGTCGGCAAGCTCGCGAGGGCTTATTATTTTTAGAAAACTAGGAAGTCTCGCCAGGGCGGGTCGACCATAGTTTTCTTAACCCCGTTCCACTTTTGCGGAGCGGATATCACGCGAAGCACGAGGAGCGAATAGCTCTATCCCTTACAAGCACAGCGCTTCGCCCCGAAGGTATCTGCCTATCCGGCAGATACACTGCGCAAGAGAGTGGAACGGCAAAAGTGGAACGGGGTCTAAGATTTCCTAGTTCGCTTACGCTCACAAACAAATCTAAGATGACACGATCACTCAAGAAAGGTCCATACGTATATGAAAAGCTCTTAAAGAAGATTGAGGGCAAGAACCCTAGGGAAGCAGGGGTCATTAAGACGTGGGCACGTCGGAGTGATATTGCTCCTGA
>JBBDKB010000004.1:35063-49714 GCA_040879605.1 Minisyncoccota bacterium | reverse complement strand
CCTCTCCATAGTACGCAAAACGGGTGGCCGAAGCCACCCTTGTTTGCCAATGCGGAGGGGGTGGGATTCGAACCCACGGTCCGGTTTCCCAGACTCTTGTTTTCAAGACAAGTGCGATCGACCACTCTGCCACCCCTCCGTACGAACAAGATTACTCTTGCTCGACTTCCTTTTCAACGACTTCTGTTTTCACTTCTTTGATATCACTTCGCTTTGCAACAAAGAAGATGTAGATAATCTCAAGTATTGCAAGCGTGTTGATGATGAGAAGTGCTATAAACCACCACTTCTCTTTCCTTCGTGCGGAAAGCCAAAGAGCCCATCCCTTCCATGGAATAGTCCAAAGGGCAGCCGCAAGAATAAAGAGGTCGGTTGTTGTTATTTCTGTTCCCATGAGGCACATACTAGGTGAAAGATGTGTCAAATGCAATTGGGCTCTGCCAGTGCTATGCTAGAAAAACATGGCTCGAGTAGAAGCAAAAAAAGGGAAGATTATTGGAATTGATTACGGCACAAAGAAAGTCGGTGTTGCAATTTCTGATGAGGATCAGGGCTTTGCGTTCCCATCTCGTGTTCTCTTTAATGATGGGAATGTTGTGGAAGACGTAAAGGCGCTCGCGGAACGTGAAGGAGTTGTTGGGTTTGTCGTGGGGGACTCTCGTAATTTTGCTGGGGATGAAAATCTTGTCATGTATGACATCCGCACATTTGCAGAAATGCTCGAGCGGAAAACTGAGCTCCCCGTGTATTTTGAAGAAGAGTTCATGACGTCAGCACAGGCTCGTCGCGTGCCCCAGGCAAGCGATGAACTTAGGAGCAGAAAAGAGAAAAACTCTGCTCCAGTTGACGCATCAGCTGCCGCACTTATTTTGCAGAGTTATTTAGATAAACAAAACAATAACTTGTCCCGTTAGAAACTTTTTTGGAATGGACATATCTGCAGGAGACGTGGTATCGAATAGTAGTTCTTATCAGACATAATTAAACCCGTTCGCGCGAGCGAACAGTTTCTAATGGGATGAATGACCGAATAAACATCGATGAGTTTAAAAGAGTTGATATTAGAATCGGGAAGATTCTTGAAGTTGAAGTAGTGCCTGATGCCGACAAGCTCCTAAAGCTCACTGTTGATTTGGGCGAGGAAGAGCCTCGCACGATTGTCTCTGGCATACGAGAGTACTTTCCCGACGGAGAAGGGCTCGTCGGGAGAAAGTGCCCATTTGTTGCAAATCTTGAACCTAGAAAAATTCGTGGATTAGAGAGTAACGGCATGATTCTTGCGGTTGCGAGTGAGGGTGAGTTCTCACTTTTTGAAGTGGGGAAGCAGATTCCCGCAGGCACACGCGCAAGCTAGAAATAAAAAATAGGAACAAGGGAAGGACAAAAGAAAGACAAGGAAAAGACAAGAGAAAGAAATGGAACGAATTCACCACACACTTACCAATATAAAAAACAGAGGAAGCATCTGGTTTATGCAACACGCGGAGAGCAGAGCGTCCGATGTCTGGCTTGCTGTTCTTTCATTTCTTGAAACGATTGTTTTCCCGATTCCCATTGATCCGTATCTGATGGCACTTATAGTAGTGCGCACGCGTGAGTGGTTCTATCTCGCGCTTCTTACCACGGGCGCTTCTGTGCTTGGTGCCTTTGCGGGGTACTTCATCGGCGTATTCTTTTTCGATGTAGTCGGTGCGCGTATCATCGCACTTTATGGGCTTGAAGAAGGGTTTTCCCAAGTACAGCAAGGATTTGCGGAGAACACGTTCTGGCTCATCCTCACAGGAGCGTTTACTCCACTTCCGTTTAAGCTGTTTGTTCTTACAGGCGGATTTTTAAAGGTGAATCTTTTTGCGTTTCTTGCTGCAACGATTCTCGGAAGGGGAGTACGCTATATTGCTTTTGCCTATATTACCAAACTTTTTGGTCCAAAAGTCGCTCAATTAGTGGGAAGATATTTCACTATCGCAACGCTAGTGGCGGTAGTATTTATAGCGATTGCAATCGCGCTGTATGTTTCTCTCTAGAAAAAGGAGTGAAATAACAGTATGCTAGCGATACTACGCCTCCGTAGTTCAATGGATAGAACGAGGGACTTCTAATCCCTTAATGCAGGTTCGATTCCTGCCGGAGGCACTGAATTAGGGTTTAGGGTATGAAATACGTTACAGACAAAAAAGAGATCGGGATGGGAATTCGAAGACGCGAGAATCTCTAGTGGTTTCTCTCCAAACCTATATAGTGGGCGATGGAGGACTCGAACCCCCGACCTCGATGGTGTAAACATCTTGCTCTACCAACTGAGCTAATCGCCCGAGCGAGTATGATCATACAACAAAATATTCTTTTTCTCAAATACATGAACCCTTGTATAATACATATATAGTAATATGTTCTGGGTATGAAAAATGAAGAGAAGAAGAGAGCCCGCACTCTAAGGAAACAAGGTTTCTCGTTAAATGAAATTTCAAAGGAAGTAATGGCCTCGAAGGGGAGCGTGAGCCTCTGGGTGAGAGATATAGAATTATCGAGGACACAACGAAACAAACTCAATAAACGAGGATTTAGTGTGGATGCAATAGAAAAGAGGAGAATCACTCGCATTAATAATACAAAGCAGCGACACTCTCTTGTTTTTAGTAAGGCAAAAAGTGATGTAAATAGAATTACAAAACACGATCTCTGGATGCTCGGGGTTGCGTTATATTGGGGAGAAGGAGGGAAAACCGCAAGAGGGCTTGTGCGTCTGTCAAACAGCGATCCTCAAGTCATTAGAATTATGATGAGATTTTTCAGAGAAGTGTGTGATGTACCAGAGGAAAAGTTTAGAGGGCATGTGCACACTTTTTCTCACTTGAATGCAGAACATGCCGAACAATATTGGGCAAAGGTATCTGGAATTCCTAGAGCATGTTTCTACAAAACATACGTTAAACCGAGCAAAGCTGGACAAGGGAAGAAAGATTCTTTGCCTCACGGGACTTTTCAAATCTATGTTTGTAATACAAATCTGTTTCTGACCATAATGGGCTGGATTAGTGGCGTTTACAGCCAGGCTCTAAAAAAGTAAGGTTACTTGCATGAAAGAAATTGAGTGTAATATCTCAGGAAAGGTGGTTATGGTCATGTTTCGCGATTTCGCGCGCCGGAAGGCGCGCGGGTTGGGTATTGTCGGAGAAGTGGAGAATTTAGAAAACGGAAATGTAAAAGTTGTTGCCCAAGGGTCGGAGAAGAAGTTAGAAGAATATATACAGCATTTGCACAAGGGGCCTTTTATGGCTAGGGTTGCAAGGGTAGATGTGGAATGGCGAGAGCCTAAAGGAGATTTTACTGATTTTAATATTCGATACTGATGAGCGAAGCAAGCAAAAAAGAGCAAGATAAGATTCCACAATCGATTGGCATTATTATGGATGGCAATCGTCGATGGGCGCGCGCCCGGGGTTTGCCGACCCTTGAGGGGCATCGAAGAGGATATCAAAAAATGAAAGAGGTGACTCGGTGGGCAAAAGAAGCCGGTGTGAAGTATCTTACGCTTTTTGCATTCTCAACAGAAAACTGGAATCGGAAAGAAGAAGAGGTGTCTTACTTAATGGACCTTTTCAAGGAAGCGCTCCTTGAGGGGGTAAAGGAGCTCGCGGAAGAAGACGCGCGTGTCAAAATTGCAGGGCAGAAGGAGCGTTTTTCAAAGGAACTCCAAGAACTCATGCAAAAAGTTGAGGAAGATACTGAAGATAATGATGCGATTACGGTAACACTTTGTCTTTCATACGGTGGTCGCGCTGAAATTATTGATGGCGTGAATAGGGCAATTGAAAAAGGCGAAAAAGTAACGGAAGAGAGTTTTGAGGCGTTGCTCTGGACATCTCATATCGCAGATCCAGACATTATTATACGGACAAGTGGAGAAGAAAGAGTGTCCGGGTTTCTCACATGGAAAGCGGTATACAGCGAGTTTTTTTTCATTAAGCCCCACTGGCCTGAATTTTCAAAAGAGGACTTTGAGGGTATCCTCAAAGAGTATGCAGAACGAGATAGGCGACACGGCAAATAACATCAAAAGAGAAATTTCCATAGTATATGAAGATGAGGATCTCTTGGCGCTCAACAAACCAAGTGGTATTTCTGTGCATCCTGATGGGAAGTCTGAGGAACTTACGCTCGTTGATTGGGTGATAGAAAGATATCCGGAAATGGAAAAAGTGGGGGAACCGCTTAAAGTTTCTTCCGGCGCGGTTGTTAACCGCGCCGGAATCGTGCATCGGCTTGATAAAGAAACATCAGGTATCGTACTCTTTGCAAAACATCAGGATGCATTTTTTTATATGAAAGAGCTTTTTAAAAACAGAGAAGTGAAGAAAACATATAAAGCGTTTGTGTACGGGGAGATGAGCCTGCCAGCTGGTGGAGATACGGGAGTAATTGATCGACCGATTGGAAGAAGTAAAAAAGATTTTCGACTGAAAAGTGCAACTCGCGGAGCAAGTGGAAAGCTTCGCGACGCGGTTACTGAATACAAAGTAGAGAGAAGTGCGCACGGATTTTCGTATCTTTCGGTTTTTCCAAAAACAGGCCGTACACATCAAATACGCGTTCATCTAAAGGCAGTCAATTATCCAATTGTGTGCGATAAGCTCTATGCACCAAAGAAGCCGTGTGAGTTGGGATTCAAGAGGCTTGCGCTCCACGCGTTCTCTCTTTCTTTTAAAACTTCTCGCGGAGAGAATCTTACCCTTGAAGTCCCGCTCCCGCGGGACTTCAAGGGGGCACTTGCCGAACTTGAGAAATAATTGCGATCTTGCGCGCAGTATGCTAGATTTTGGGCTACTTCCCATAAATTTCCACAAAGAATTGGGAACTTTTAAAGAAATGAATCCCGGTAGTGACCGCGGTCGCTGTTGGGAAGCCGGGGAAAGTACAGGGTGAATACCGAGTCGAATAATATTTAAACATACATAAACAGGTAGCAAAGACCGCGACCTGTCACTATCGGGATGAATCAGGTAATGGGACACATCAAAATTTCTCCAGTTAATATGGAGGAGCGAAAAGGGCTCGATATTAAAGCGGGTGATTCTATTCGTGTATGGCAGAAAATTGAAGAAAAAGGGAAAACAAGACTCCAAGCATTTGAAGGTATAGTGCTTGCGCGAAAGCATGGAAATGAAGCGGGAGGCACGTTTACTGTGCGTCGTGTTTCAGGAGGGGTTGGCGTTGAGAAAATCTTTCCGCTTTATTCACCGGTTATTGATAAAATTGAAGTTCTGAAGCGTGCAAAAACTCGTCGCGCGAAGCTCTATCATATTCGAACTAAGGTAGCTCGCGAGATTCGCCGCCAGATGCGCCGTTCAATCGCGGTAGATCTTAGAACAGAGAGCGAAACTGAGGTGGTGGCTCGCGAACAGGCCGAAGCCGAAGCCCTTCGACAGGCTCAGGAAAAACAGGCAGAAGAGGTTTCTGAAGAAAAAACGGAGGAACCCAAAGCAGAAGTAAAAGAAGAAACAGAGGAGGACAAGAAAAAAGAGGCGTAAACAACTATTCGCTTATTCGTACGAATAAGCGAATAGTGTGAACACATGGCATTTTTCTCTTTTTTCTATTAGCATAGTGAACATGCCCGGGTGGTGAAATTGGTATACACGCTAGTATGAGGTACTAGTGCCGAAAGGCGTGGAGGTTCAAGTCCTCTCCCGGGCACATGAGTAAGGGCGGAGCTGTAGCTTCTACGCTCCGCTTTTGCTATAAAAGAGAAGCATGGTGGCTATGGTGTAACGGTTAACACTCGAGTTTGTGGAACTCGCAATCTGGGTTCGATTCCCAGTAGTCACCCCAAAATAAAAAGTAGCGTCTTGCGGGCCGTCGCTTTTTACTTTCTGGAATATGATATGCTGGGAATCGAACAGGAAGGGGGTCGGGGAAACTCTAGTTTCCCCGTGGAGGAAGGCATGGGAAAACCGAGGGTTTCCCAGGAGTGAGATGTCCCAGTAGTCACCCCATAAAATTAGCCTTGTGGAACAACGCCTTTTCGGCGACCCTCTGATGGGGTTCGAACCTTGGCAGGTTTTTTATTTGACAGAATATATAAGATGTGATATGGTTTAATGAGCTCAGAACCTTACCAACTTGCGTCTGCCGTAGCAGAAAGTCCTTCGTTCTGGGGTGCTTACCCTGCTCTCGAGAGCCTCGACCCTTGTGGAGAGGAGCTTGTCGAAGGGTTTTCTGCTACGGCACACTCGCATTCTGCGATGTGATGTTGTTTAGCAAAACTACAACACAGGAGGAACTCTGATGAGTACCATCGGAACTTTGCCGGGCAACCGCTTGGCTGGTCTCCTTGCTGACACTTGCCACAAGATTCAGCATGGAGGTCTCACACTCGACGAGCTCGCACTGTTCAACCAGCGCAAGAACCCGTTCGAGTTCGAACGCAACGAACACGGCCATATTGTGCTGACGTTCGTCGGTCTCGATCTGACGGGCGAGCAGGAAATCGAGCGGCTCACGTCCGTCGGATTCCGTCTGAGTAACTTGGCGAAGTCGTGCCTCACGTCCACGAAGAAGGACGGCTACGACAAGAACCACCGTCTTGTCGCTGGACAGAGCTACAAGATCGCGCTCATGCCCACGCGGGAGATCGAGCGCGGTTCCGACCGCACGACCGGTGCCCTGCGCAAGCGCGGCATTGAGAAGTACGGGTACGAGAAGCCGCTCGCCGGCATCGTCCCTCGCATCCGCGAGACCGTATCGGACAAGCAGATGGAGGAAATGGGGTTCTGGTACATCGCCGCTCCACACGATCACATCAAGGATTCCGTCGGTGATCCGCTCGTGCTCGACGCGCACCGGCGCGACGGTGGGCCGTGGCTCGACGCGCGTTGGGATCATCCCGGCCATGACTGGTACGGCTATGGGGCCTTCGCGTTCCTCGTCCTCGCAAGTTGAACTTGGTACTGTGATCTTGGCACTTGTCCTTGATCACTTTGCCCTTGGCTCCGCGCCCTGCGCGGAGCCATTTTTTTTTGCTAAAATAAAGGCGGTAGTAGGTGCATACGCGGGTGGTTACGGCTTCCCGCTACCGAATCCAGTTTCCATATACGCCAGAGTGTTCTCGGTTACGCCTGCCTGCCGAAGCCTCGGCGCAGGCAGGACTTGGAACAGCGTGCTGTATGAAAGCTCAAAAAATGAAGATACTTGGTGCGAGGCGCTACGGCATTTAAGATGCCGGATTCGATACAGCTCGGAGAGTATTCAATGAGCAGTGGTATGGGTAGCGCTTCGTACAATTCCGACGGTGATCCGAACGTGCTCAACGCGAACCGGAACGACGATGGGCAATGGCTCAACGCGAATTGGGATCATCCCGACAATTACTGGAACGACAATGGGGCCTTCGCGTTCCTCGTCCTCGAAACTCTTTTCATTTCTCGCCCCGCTTCGGCGGGGTTGAGTTTTTAGAAAGTTGTCCGTTCCATCCGCCGAGCATTTTACCCGCTTCGTCTAGCACTCCAGAGAGCGCGATATACTTTTTTGTGTCCAGTGACTTTGTCTCCCATAAAATCATGCAAAGTAATTTTAATGTATCAACTTTTCTTGTCGCAAGCCGCACATACGGCAATTTCTCCTCGCGTGAGAGAAAAGCAGCGGCTGAAGTGGCCTCTATTATTTCAATAAACAATGCGTCAATTCTTGCTCCGAGTGAATATCGGTGGAGTTTTGGCAGTTCAACATGGTATGTATGCCAGAGCAAATAAGCCTGTTTGATTCGCTCCAAGATGGGGAGCAATTTTGTGCGGGGGGGGGGTGATTCGTTGGTTACTTCCACTCATAGCTATAACAATATCATTTCTGTTGAAAACTTGCTCGCCGCGTGGCAAGAATTTTTGCGCGGGAAGCGCAAAAAGCATGATGTACAAAAGTTTGGGCGCAACCTGATGGATAATGTGCTTGCCCTGCATCGTGATTTAAAAAATAAAACGTACCAACATGGCCCGTATCATGCGTTCAATATATCCGACCCAAAGCCGCGCAACATTCATAAGGCAAGCGTTCGCGATCGCTTGTTGCATCACGCAATACATCGGAGGTTATATCCGTTTTTCGACAAGAAATTTATCAGTGGCTCGTATTCTTGCCGAGTTAATAAGGGCACGCACAAGGCACTGAACCGTTTCCGTGCATATGCACATAGTGTCAGCAAAAATCACACACGCACGGTCTGGGTATTGAAATGTGACATCAGAAAATTCTTCGCGTCAGTCGATCAAAAAATCTTGCTGGATATTGTCGCCCGACATATCCACAATTCCGATACTGTCTTACTTATCAATCAAATTGTTAGCAGTTTTAATTCCGATAAAAGTGGCAAAGGACTTCCACTCGGAAATCTCACATCGCAACTGTTAGTGAATATATACATGAATGAGTTCGATCATTTTACGAAACACAAACTCAAGGCAAAATACTACGTGCGCTATGCAGATGACTTTGTCATTCTCTCACGAGACAAGGAATGGCTTGTGTCTCTTATCCCGCGTATTTCAGATTTCCTCGAATCAAAACTCGCGCTTTCGCTTCATCCCGATAAGGTCTATATCAAATCATTTGCATCCGGTGTTGACTTTCTCGGCTGGATACATTTTCCCGACCACCGTGTTTTGCGTACCGTCGCCAAGCGAAAGATGTTGCGGGTGATCGAAGAAAAGAAAGATCAGGAAGAAACTGTGCAGTCGTACATCGGATTACTTTCGCACGGGAATTGCTGGAAGCTGAAGCAGCGGATTTGCGCTAAAACAGCATAAATAAGTAGCGAAGGAATAAGTTGTCAGCGATTTTGTAACGAGTAAACTAAGTTTAACTTCTCTCTAACACCCGCCATATATTCTTGATCACTCAAAATGTTCAGGATAAGATTCGGACTCTGACCCCTGACCGTTCTTATCTGAACTTCTTCTCCTAGCGGAGACGGAGTCGGACTTCGCCACGACGTAGTCGGGCTACGTCCCGACGAAGTCGGAAGATCCGCAAAAGCTTGCTCTAACTGGGCGGGCTTTTGCGTCTTCGACAGGTTGTCAATTGGTTGACAATTATAAACCACTTGTTTACAATTAGTTTATATATGATAACCAAAGAAAAAATACTTGAAAGAGCAAAAGAGAGAGGGGTGATAAAGACTAGCGCTCTCCTGGGTGATTTCGATGTATCTCGTCAGTACATTAGCAAACTCATCTCACAACTTATTCGCGAAAAGAAGCTCATAAAGCTTGGCTCGACACGGTCTGCAATGTATATCACACCGGAATACGCGAGCGCGCATCCTGAAATCGTGCCTAACACGTACACAAAACGCCTTATAAATAAAAATCTCGAGGAGCACAAGGTTCTAGATGACGTGGAGTACCATTTTCTCCCCTTTAAAGCACTCCCTGAAAACATAAAGAGTATTTTTACCTATGCATTTTCAGAGATGCTGAATAATGCGATAGAACATTCGAAATCAAAAAAAATAGATGTTGCCATATCACTGAAAGATAACGAACTATCTTTTATTGTTGATGACTTTGGAATTGGTGTGTTCCGCAATATTATGGGGAAGAGAAAGCTCAAATCAGAACTGGAAGCCATTCAGGATCTCTTAAAAGGCAAAGCGACTACTGCACCAAAGCTCCACTCGGGTGAGGGAATTTTCTTCACATCGAAGGTGGGGGATGAATTCGTACTGGACAGCTACGGATATGAGCTTATCGTGGACAACAAGGCGAAGGATGTTTTTGTAAAAAAAACAAAAGGGCAAAAACAAGGAACAAGGGTCATATTTCATATAGATATTCGCGACAAACATCATCTTAACGACGTTTTTTGCAAATATACGAACACGGGTGCCGATAGTGATTATGGTTTCGATGCGACAGAAATCCGTATCCGTCTTTACACAACAAATGGCGTACATATCTCGCGTTCACAAGCACGGCGCGTGCTCTCAGACCTTGATAAGTTTAAGGTTGTGATAATGGATTACGATCGTGTGCCGATGATCGGACAAGCATTTGCCGATGAAGTGTACCGTGTGTTCCAAAATAAACATCCAAGCATCAAGATCGAAAGCATAAACATGAACGAAGCCGTGCAGTTCATGGTTGAACGTGCAAAAACAGAAGCAAAAAAAAGGATGTAACATCATTGGCAATCAATACAGAGTCGGTTTAGTTGAAGGCGGCGATAAGGTTCAATTTCTCCCATATTCCAGCCATATATTCCCGCTCTGATCCTTCTTCGCCAAGGCTACGAACGGACATGGTAGAATGGTCATAATACTTCGACACGCTCAGTACGAGTAAACGTCGGACTCTGACCCCATAAAATGAGCTCTGCAAAATAAAGCTATTTTGATGACCCTGTGGCCGGGGGCGACCTATTTCATTTCCAAATTAAAAAAGTTAAACTATAAATATATGTTTGAACTTAACAATAAAGTCGCTTTGGTTACCGGCGGTAAGCGCGGTATGGGGAAAGCCCATGCGCTAGCCTTGGCGCAGCAGAGTGCGAAGGTTGTGGTAACGGATATTGATGTCAAAGAATGCGCGGCGGTTGTAGAGGAAATAAAAAATGCGGGTGGCGAAGCGGTGTGTTACAAACTTGACGTCTCAAGTTCTTCAGATATTGCCGAGGTTTTTGACGCGGTTATAGAGAAATTCGGTCGGATAGATATTCTTGTCAATAACGCCGGCATTTACCAACCACGAGCGGCGCTTGAAATCACGGAAGAAGAGTGGGATCGAATGCTTACCATTAATCTCAAGGGGCAGTTTCTCTGTGCGCAACGCGCGGCAAAGGAAATGCAAAAAACGGGAGGCGGTCGCATCATCAACATTACCTCGATTGCCTCGGGACAAGTCGGGGTCGGTTTTATGGGCGGGACACACTATACTGCATCAAAGGGCGGCGTTATCGGCATGACCGAGACGCTTGCCGCCGAATGGGCGCCGCTGGGAATTACGGTGAACGCGATTGGTCCGGGCGCAATTGAAACTCCTATGCTTGATGAAGCGGGTGTAGAAGGCGCTGTGTTAGAAGGGTTATTAGCGCGCATACCACTCAAACGAATCGGCAAGCCCGAAGAAGTGTCAGCAATGGTAGTATTTCTTGCCTCTGACGAGGCAAGTTATGTAACCGGTGCTACGTTTTACGTTGATGGTGGCTGGCTTGCAACATAAGGGTTGATTGCTACTCTCCACGAGAGTCGAAGCTCCCGAGAGCAGTACAAGTAAGATTCGGACACTGACCTCGATATGAAGTGGAAACTTCCTCCAAAGATAAAAATACACGAGGCGCTTGGCGCTATTGCTGATGGAAGAATTGAGATGGATGGGAATACTGCGAAGGTTTACTCTTCAAGTAGAAATAAATACTACACAGTCACATTTGACCCAGATACATATTCCATCATGGCAAATGACAATGGTTCGTATTGGCAAGGGTATCTCGGATATCCAGCGATTGCGTATTTAATGCTTGTTGGGAAACTTCCCTATACAAAAGAGCAAGCTGAGGCCTTCTCTGGAATCAAGTGGAAAGATATCAATACAAAGTTCAAAAATGATTTTGGAAAAACTCTCGCTTACATACAGGAGTTACAGAAAAAGAAAGGGATTACTACAGAAGAGGTGGAAGCGGAGATCGATAAAATCTATGGGGACCTAAAAGAAAAGCTTCCTCAAATGTTGGGAGGGAAGGTTACGCCCCCAAAGGAGTACTAATATGGGAGCTTTTCAAGATATATTTTTTCTTCGGCATGGGATGTCTGATGAGGGTTGTGAGGGTTTGAATAAGAAAGGAATTGAGCAAATGGAGGAAGCGGGGAATTTTTTGAAAGGGAAGTTTCCCGTTTCCTCGTGGAAAATCTATACATCACCTGGTCCTCGCGCCAAGGAAAGCGGAAAACTTGTTTCAAGAATACTTGATTGCGAAGTGGATGAGGGTGCTCTTCTTTTTAAACCAAAGGATGAAACGACGCTCGTGCTCCACGAAGTTCTGCGAGTGCTCGCAGAACTTCGTGGAGTAGAGAAAGAGAAAATTCTAATAATTACAAATGGAAAGTTTTTAAAAGATGTTGTTGCGCAAGTTTCTAATACTTCAAACATTCAAATTCCTTCCATTAATTTTTCTCGCGGATCTGCAAATGTAATTTGGATTGAAAACAGTTGTTGGGAATTTAAGGAATTTTAGTTCTGCCAAAAAAATGACCGGACGTCGCAAATACGCGCGACGTCCGGTTCAGAGATGCCCACTTGATTTTGCGATCAGGAGTACAATTGCACTCACGATCAAAAGCAGGATCACAAACGCGACAAGAGCGAGAAGGGTTCGTGGCTCTTTGCGTTCCTCTACTTTCTTTTGGTTCATGTTGCAAGTCCTTCCAGAAGTTTCGATGTGGGTATTCGGGGTCTCCTTCTCTATTGCAAGTTCCTTGGCATCGGTAGTACCTTCAAGAGGCAGAGCAATGAATGCGCGCAAAGATACTGAGGGTGTCCATTTTCATATCCGAGGAACCATCCCACGCCTTCTGAGATTTTGAACGAATTTCCGCACCCGGGACACTCGATTGTTGCCCGAGTAACGCCGTCGCCCAGCTGCAAGCTTGTCTGTAGTTGTGGGTTCATGACAAAGCTCCATCGTTTTTTACAATTATCTCCTCTTTGCACCATACTCCTCTCTTAAAACTGCGCAACTCTTGAAAGTGCGTATTTTTGTTGTCTGGTATACTGAAATATACTGAGATCATGAATATGAAAACTACTATTATTTCTCTCGTTCTTCTCGTCGTGATCGCTGGGACGGGATACTATTTTGTCTATCCTTATTTCAATACGATTGAGGTTGATGATGAACTTCCGATGGGCATGACGGAGGCTCAAACTGCACCTGCTGACGCAGATGCGAATGGGCAGGCAGATATTGAAAGCACCACCTCGGCGCAAGGCGCCGAGGTGGTGGTAGTCGGCCCGTTTTCGGTTGAAGACACACCCGCACATCCCGCAAGCGGGAATGTGCGGGTGTTCAAAAATACAAACGAAACAGTTATTCGCTATGAAAACTACGACACGATCAATGGCCCCAACCTCCACGTGTATTTGGCAAAAGATTTGGAGGCAAATGAATACATTGATCTCGGCCCGATCAAAGGAACAACAGGGAACATAAATTACACAATCCCTGAGGGCATCGATATTGAAGAATATCCATTCCTCCTCACATGGTGCGTGCCTTTTGGCGTACTCTTCAACTACGCTGAACTCCGCTAATCTATGGAGCTACTCTCCACATGGCAAGATTGGGTCCTCGCGGCAGGGCAGCTCTCCTTTGCTGTTGCACTTGTCCCGTCTATTCTTAGTAAACATAAGCCAAGCGCATGGACAAGCGCGCTGACTGCGCTTGTCCTCACCACTTTCGTGGTTGTATTTTTTACTCTTGGACTTCTCTATGGAGCAATAACCTCCGGCGTTGTTGCTGTGTGTTGGTATATTCTCCTTTTCCAAAAACTCTTCAAAAGATTCTAATTGAAGAATATATTGTACGGGACAAAGAAGTTGGCACTACAAAATTATACGATATATCGTATAGTTTTGGGCTATCAACAGACATCTATTTCTCTTCTGAGTTTTTTCCAAAAAAAAAGCTTATACTGAAAATGTGAGCATAAAAATAAATACGAGTGCCGTCTCTCTTGCCGTGGTAGTGGTAATGGGAGTTTTTTTCTTTTTTACTGTGGCACACGCAGAACAAATCGATGCCATTTCAAGTATTGAGCATGGAGGATTGGAAATTTTTGAAGGAGATGAGGTGTTTAGAAACGAAATAAAAGAAGAGACAGCTTTTTGGAGATTTAATTTTTCATGGCCATACCACGTACAAAATCAGCGCGCTCTTTTTGTTGTATTCCGAGGAGAATTCGGAGCGCTCGAAGGAGGGGTACCTGCTGAAAAAGTAAATTTTTCTGCACAACTCCAATCATGGGGAGCAGGAGCGAATAGTCTAGTAAAGTCATTTATTATTCCCCAACTTCGTCCACTTAATACTGAGCCGGGTACGTACACGCTTCTTGTTGCCGAGGCGCACCATCCAGACAATCCTCGCGACAACATAGATGTGGATCAATACATCGAGTGGTTTGCCTCTGGGGGCACTTCTGGAATTGAGCCGATCAAATACGATTTCCTCACATTCAATTTCCTAAAATATGCAGAATGCTGTTCTTCAGTCGTGTTTCTTCCAGGACTCAAAGGAAGTGTCTTAGTGGAGGGAGGAGATAGACTCTGGCCGCCGGAAATATTTACATTCAAAGATGATGTCGCCGCGCTTGCGCTCACAGAAGAAGGAGAAAGTGTTAATTTTGTCGTGGTGGATGGTATTCTTGAAAAGTTTTTATTTACTCCAGTATATGAAGGGTTCGTTTCTTTTATGAATGATCTTGTTAGCGATGGCACTATACATGAGTGGTATCCTGCGGCGTATGACTGGCGTTTCTCTCCAGAGCATATTTTAGATAATGGTATTAAAACTTCATCAAACCCAAGTGGGTTTGATCTCCTTGAAAAAATAGAAACACTTGCCAAAGAATCAGACACCGGGCAGGTAACGCTTGTTGCTCACTCGATGGG
>JBBDKB010000004.1:7446-34963 GCA_040879605.1 Minisyncoccota bacterium | reverse complement strand
CACTTGCCAAAGAATCAGACACCGGGCAGGTAACGCTTGTTGCTCACTCGATGGGTGGCTTATTAGGGAAGGCAATTATCAAGCGCTTTGAAGAGGCGGGAAAAGAAGGGAGTATTGATTCGTTTGTCATGGTGGGTTCGCCTCAACTGGGAACGCCGCAAGCAATTGGAGCACTTTTGCATGGCGATAACGAAGGTATTCCGGGATCTGGAGCGGGGATTTTCTTCGGCGCAATTGTAAATCCGCTTACGGCGCGCAGTGTGTCACAGAATATGCAAAGCGTGTATGACTTACTCCCTTCGCCGCATTACTTTGAAGAAGTCAGCGATCCGGTTGTTTCTTTTGACGAAAATGCTTCATTTACGGACGCGTGGCGTGGCGCGTGGGGAACAGAACTTACTACATTTAGCGAATTTTTCTCATTCCTTACTGGGCAAGGCGTATTGAGAACCGGTGATTCAAATAATTTGCTCGTGCCGGAGGTCCTGAGGGCAGACCTGCTCAACAATGCAGTTGATTTTCATGGAGAG
The DNA here is from genome assembly GCA_040879605.1 of Minisyncoccota bacterium. Lineage (GTDB taxonomy): Bacteria > Patescibacteriota > Minisyncoccia > Phycocordibacterales > JBBDKB01 > JBBDKB01. The sequence goes on along the minus strand of JBBDKB010000004.1, from coordinate 34,433 downwards.
TATGACACCTATGAGTTTCCAGGCTCGATACGTGTTGTGCAAGTTGCTGGGTGGGGTTTGCCAACGGTGAAGCGCATCGTGTATCGCGATCGACATTCTTCTCAAAGTTACGATGTCGAAACGACTGTTGAGGGAGATAAGACGGTTGTGTACCCAAGCGCGGTTTCGTCGGTGGGAGAGAAATATTTTTTTAATATCTTTGACTTCAATGAACTCCTAGAAAGCAACGCTCAGCACAGAAACCTTCTCAGTACTGTTCCTTTGAAGTCTCTATTGAGCTCGGTTTTTGAGGAAAAGGAGATTACAGGGATTGGTTTTATTAGCGAGACAAAACCCCCTATCTCAGATGCTAACAAACAATTACTTGTCAGCGCACACTCCCCGGTCATTCTTGGAGTATTTGATGAAGATGGGAATTTCACTGGCATTGACCCGAATCAAGATCTTTCTGCTGATATACTTTTTGTTACGGAAGATATCCCCGGAAGTTCGTTCCTCGGTTTTGGAAGTGGGCAATACATTTTCCTTCCAAAGAATGGTAACTATACATTTATTTTTGAAGGGATCGGGGAAGGGCCAACAACGATAGAGGTAAAGGCAATTGCGAATGATGAAAGCACTTCTGTTGCAACGTATACGGACATTCCGGTTACGCAAAACATGAAGGCATCTTTCACCATCAACAGCACTTCCCCTGAAAACACCCCTATTGAACTTGATACGGATAGTGATGACACTACCGACGAAACAATTCTTCCGGATGATTTTGAAGAAGAACTTTCCCTCACGGAGCAACTGGAGGAGCTCATCCAGACGGTGGAGCTCTACATAGAAGGAAGTGATATACGTAGGTTTGGTCAGAGATTGATTACACGTAATCTCGAGAGAACCTCCCGTATATTCACTCGGCTTGAGGAAGACCCGGACAACAAAAGGTTACAGAGAAGAGCAGAACATAGATTAAGGGTCTCGCTTATTGGTCTTAAAATCCATGAGCGTTTAGGACGAGCGCCGGAGGAGGACACCGAGGAAATACGTGTGCAGATACAAGATATGTTGGATCGTGTAAGAGAGTTATAATTATTATATGAAGAAAATATCTCTTTATCTTTTTGTTTTCTCGGCCGTGGGCTTTGCTGTCGGATATATTCTCACAAACTCGGTTAGTTTTGAGATCTGTGCGCAGACTGAGTATTCATGTAGGGACTTGTACAACAATATTGGCGATCCCCTCTTCTATGGCTTTGGGGCGCTTGCGATTGTGTTTTTGATTTTGGTTTTTGTACCACAAGCCTTCTCGGCATGGAAAAAATTCGCAATATGGTTTGTACCGCTTACAGCACTTCTTTTCATCTTCTATCCAGAGCCATCATCCGGTGATCTCCTCTCTCCATTTCCCGAGCAAGTATTCCAATGGGTGAGTGCGTTCTATGTGGTAGTGAGCGCCGCTATCATCGCCATCGCGATCCACAAAAACCGCACTTAACCTAATCAGCATATCCGTCTAAGAAATTGGAGCCCCCCACTATACGACTAATCGTAGTGGGGGGGAGCAAAAGGAAACTTCGAACCAAAAGTATACGATACCTGCCTGCCGGCAAGTATCACACAAAATCTAGAGAAACCTTCTGAACCAAAACTATACGATATATCGTATAGTTTTGGGATGCGGGCACTGCAGTCGCGCCATTAAAGTTCATGCTAAGATAAAGTATGTACAAAATTGTGTGTCGGGAACTTACGGGTGAAGAATGTGCTTTTGTCGCGCAAGGCGCGACAAAAGAAGAGGTGAAAGAGAACTTTTATGCGCACGGCGCGGAGTCTTCTATTCATAAGGAGTGGTATCACTCCGCGAGCAAAGAGGAGGCAAGCGCTTTCTCGGAGAAAATAGATGAGCTTTTAAATAACTAAGTAAATAAACAAGTAAATAACCAAGATGAATAAAAAGCAGATTACGACATTTATCATTGTCCTTGTCGCGCTTGTTGCGGTGTGGCACTTCCTTCTCCGGTAGTTGATAGAGAGAGCTCACAGGAGTATCTTTCCTACGGGCTCGGGAGGGGAAAGGCGAGGGGCTCCACCAGCTGAGCTTAGAGTCCAACGGGCCGACAATGGGTCATGCACCTTCAAGGTGGCGGCGCCGACTCGGTCACAGAGGGCTACCTTGGGTTGTGGCTTCCGACCTAATCTCCCCCGAACCTGTCTGCCGGCTAGCTTCATGCGACGCCGGCTTTTTCTTTTCCACGGGGGAAAGAAGTTTTGACACAGGAAACAAGATACAATTTACAAGGTAAGCACTATGAAAGGAGATTGCGATGGCGTCTCTCAGAACTCCACAGGGTGATCTGTCACTCTCTGAAGTGGCAGAAGGAATCAAAGAAAGAACATTCAGCGATACAGGACAATACCACTTGCTCAATTCTCTTGTCCACACAAGCGAAGAAGGAAGGGAGCTTGCTCGTGACGTTGCCACTTATGTCCTTGCTCATGAGAGTGATTTTTCCGCGCGCATTGTAGAGCGGGCTCGAAAAATCGCATCTTAAACTGGCATGCACTCACGTCTTCTGAGCATGCCAGTTTCTCTTGCATCTCTTTCTCCATTGCTTCACTACTTTGAAACTTTGAAAAAAGTACGTAAAAGATTCCTATTTGTACGCAGTATTTTTGTTTCTCTTTTCCTCTTTTCTCTTGTGTTTAAAAACTTGTATACTGGAGACATAATTACAAAAACGTATGAATGAACTATTTCAGCATAAGCGAGTACAAGGTGGTGTATTGTTTGTCATCATTGCGTTAGCGGCATACCTCTTTGTCATCACAGTCAATGAGATTAAAGAATTCAGGTATATCGGCGCTGGTATTCCTGCGACAAACACCATCACGGTGCAAGGAGAAGGAGAAATATTTGCGGTGCCTGACATTGGCACCTTTACTTTCTCGGTGCAGGCGGAAGATGGGGTTGCTTCTGTTGCGCAAAATGATGCGGCGGAGCGCGCAAATGCAATCATTGCGTATTTAAAGGAGAATGATGTTGAAGAAAAAGACATCAAAACGACTAACTATAACTTCTACCCTCGTTATGAGTACCGGGAAAATCGAGCCATTTTTCCTCCACAGGGAGATCGCGTATTTATTGGGTTTGAGGTGAATCAGACAATTGAAGTGAAGGTGCGCGATACGGGGAAAGCTGGTGAGTTGCTTGCAGGTGTGGGAGCACGCGAGGCAACAAGCGTTTCCGGACTTTCATTTACGATTGATGATGAAGAAACTGTTCGCGCGGAGGCTCGTGAGAAAGCGATTGCGGATGCGAAAGAAAAGGCGAAAAAACTCTCGCGTGACTTGGGAGTGCGTCTTATGAGGGTTGTCTCTTTCTCTGAAGGATTCAGAGGAATTCCATATGCGGAAGAGAGGGCGTTTGGTGTTGGGGGAGATATGGCTGTTTCGAGTGCACCACAGCTTCCAACAGGAGAAAACAGAATTATTTCAAACGTTTCAGTGACGTATGAAATTCGGTAGTTGAAAACACAATCACACAAAACCCGCCGCGCTTTGTGCGGCGGGTTTTGTGTTTAGGGAGAGCAGATACCTAAAATGCTCCAGTATACTGAAGTATTGACAGATCGTTAGTTACATGGTAGTGTCTTGTCAGTTTTTTACAGTTCATATCCAACTGCAACCCTGGGAGGGGAAAGTCTCATGACCTATCACGGCGCGCTTATCGCGCATCACGATCACCAGGACCCCGGCGTGCCTGCTGGGATGGGCGAACAGCCCGAGGTCACGGAGGTTTCCGAGAAGCAGGCGTTCAACCGGTTCTCGGACAATATTGATCTCTGGCGGACGCTCGCCCAGACCAACGGCCTCAAGCTGCCGGAGGAAGCGAACTCGGAGGACTTCCGGGTCTGGCGGAACCTCTGCATCTCCGCGAAGGTCGGTGGCTTCAGGCCGCTGACGGAGAGCAACGGCGAGGTTCTTCCGTGGCCGGTCGCGCCGTTTGAGAGAAAGGCCAAGAAGAAGGCCTCGGGCAACGAGAAGCCGGCCAAGGCGAGGAAGGAGCCGATGCCCGAGGAACGTCGCAAGCGTGCCCTTGGCACGCTCGAAGACGAGCGCTTGCTCACCGACACGAGCGAGAAGGCGCTCAAGTGCCGCGACGCGGCGTTCCATGCACTCATCGATACGGCGACCGAGGAGTCCCAGCTCTGGGACTTCATCGAGATTGCCGGCGATGCGGCCGCTCGCGATGATCTGCGGCGCGGGGTGGTCACCCACTTCGAGGAGTTCGTGGATATGCTGTCCCGCGAGCTTCGCGAGCCGCTCCTGGAGGGCGTCCGTGCCCGACTCGGCGAGCAGTATGATGAGATCATGAACCGGCGCACCGGCGAGATGCCGAGCTTCATCACGACGCCGGCGACGTCGAGGAAGAAGCCGGTCGATCCCAACCGCCGGGCCCGCCAGCTTCATGTGAGTCAGGCGGGCCCGGCGAAGGGACCGAGCGCTGGGAACACCGATCTCCGGTCGAATCCGGAGAAGGCCGCCAAGCGCAAGCGCAGGGAGGAACAGCGCAAGCGCAAGTAGGCCTCTCCGTTCCACTGCGGGGGCACGTCAGCGACGTGTCCCCGCAAATCTTTTGTATTGACAAGAAAAGAGGAAAGGAGTATTGTTATTTCAACACCCGCGGGGTGTTTTTTAATACAGTAACAATCCAAATATACAAATGAGTACTAATGCTACAAATATATGAACAGACTCATCACCTATTTGCGGGAAGTGCGTGGAGAAATGACGCACGTCTCATGGCCAACACAGAAACAAGCAACTATATTTACGGTGCTCGTGATCATTATTTCCATTCTCACGTCACTCTACCTTGGCTTGTTTGACTTCATCTTCACGTACCTACTTGAGAATTTTGTTATTTAAATTTACCCCGCCCCACTTTTGCGGGGCAGATATAGATATTATGATGCAACAGGCACAAACAGAGTTTACACGGCAGCACGCTTCGCCCGACAAGGGATGTGCTATTCGCACCCGCATGCTGCGAAAGGGGATAACGGCAAAAGTGGGACGGGGTCTAAGATTTTATAGTTCGCTCACATTATTCGCTCACAACAAAATCTAAGATGCCAAAACAAGTAACAACAAGCGAACCACATTGGTATGCGATTCACACGTATGCCGGGTATGAGAAAGCAGTTGAGCGAAATCTTCGCCAGCGCATTGAATCGCTCGGTATGGAAGACCGTATTTTTGAAGTAGTCGTGCCGACTGAAAAGAAAATCAAGATTAAAGGCGGGAAGCGCGTCGAGGAAGAAGAGAAGGTGTACCCAGGATATATTCTTGTGAAGATGATTGTGACTGATGATTCATGGTATGTGGTGAGGAATACTCCTCGCGTAACCGGGTTTGTTGGTTCTGGGACACAGCCTGTGCCGCTTTCAGAAGAAGAGATACATGAGCTTTTCGCGCGCATGAAAAGCGACACGGCAAAACATAAGATTGATTTTGCGATTGATGATGCTGTGACGATTACTGATGGCCCATTTAAAGAGCTTGAAGGGAAAATCGGCGAAATCGATGAAGAGCGAGGGAAAGTGAAGGTGCTTGTGCCTATGTTTGGGCGTGAGACGCCTGTCGAATTAGACTTCTTGCAGGTTAAGAGAATTTAAGTACTATTGAATAACTTATGGCAAAGAAAATAACCAAAAAGATTAAACTTCAGATTCCAGCAGGGAAAGCAACACCAGCTCCTCCTGTTGGTACGGCGCTTGGTCCGGCCGGCATTAACATTGGCGAGTTTGTGAATCAGTTTAATCAGGCTACGCAGGAGAAAGTGGGGAATATTATTCCTGTTGAGATTTCGGTATACGATGATCGAACTTTTGATTTCATAATGAAGACGCCACCTGCGTCTCGCCTTCTTTTGAAGAAACTTGGAAAAGAAAAAGGATCAGGGAAAAATACGGTTTCAAAAGCCGGAGTGCTTACCAGAGCGCAAATTAGAGAAATTGCAGAGGAGAAGATGCCAGACTTGAATGCAAATGATGAAGAAGCGGCAATGAAAATTATTGAAGGAACCGCACGAAGCATGGGGATCGATGTGAAGTAGAGAAGCATCGATCGACCTTACGAGATATTTTTTGCGAAGCAAGAAAAATACCCGAAAGGGGTACTGTTCCTGTTAAGGAATCGATGTGAAGTAAAAATTTAGCAAAAGATACCAAAAACAGGCCCTTTTTAGGGGCTTGTTTTTTGGTGGGAGCAAGATTCATCAAAGGGAGAGAGCTTCTCCATGTTGCCGAAATTATGTATCGGAGGAGTCTTGCTCGTCTCATCTTGCAATACGCGGTATACTGGTGGCGTTCACTAATTTAAAATTGACACAAACGTATGCTTCTTTCAGACAGAGACATTAAACAAGCGATAGAAAACAAAGAGATCACGATTGAGAATTTTGATCTAAAGAGGCTCCAGCCGGCAAGCTACGATCTTCTTTTGGGAAACAAATTCATGCTTCCCGAGCCAGAGAGGGACCAATTTGTCGATCCCCACAACAAAATATTTCCACACATGCGCCACTTTGTGGTTGGGGATGATGACAAGTTTGTGCTTCATCCGAGAATTACGGTGCTTGGCACGTCATGGGATTTCTTTGGGTCTGATAAATATCTCATCCAGCTTTCAGGGAAGAGCTCGCTTGCGCGCATCGGTCTTATTGTGCACAACACAGCAGGTATTATTAACCCAGGGCATTATTTGAATATTACGCTCGAGCTTTTCAATTTGAGTAACGTGCCAATTATTTTGCGTCCACGTATGGAGATTGCACAAATTACATTTTCAAAATTGACGAGTGATCCTGAGCAAAACTACAAAAATACAGGTCGCTACTCAAGTGACAATTGGAAAGGGGGGACTGCCCCAAAGAGAGAGGAAAGAAGCGAGGGCTAATTTTCTTTTTGCACAATATCTTGTTCGCCTCTTTTGATATCAAAGCGATCCGAGTCCTCATCAAGGTGGATTACTAAGCCGTCTTCAGAGAACTTCTTTTTGAGTGCGTGAGCCATTTCCTGCGCGCGAAAGCGAAGTGTAGGGTGTACAAAACGTGTCGCACGGAGTTCTACGAGGTAGATAAGTGCAGGGAGATTTCCCGTGAGTTGGTTTGTGATCTGGTATCCCATAGCGGTGTAATATTGTTTTTCTTCTCTTGAACACTCGAGGGAGGAGATTGCTTTTTCTTGTTCCCCGAGCACTTCTTTTGCCTCCTTTTGAAAATCCTCTGGAAGTTCTTCCATGTACCATGGATGGAATCCGTGAGAGGTGGTAAGGAGAGGCATTTGCTGGAAGACCGCTCTGTGTCGCTGGATATCTCTGAATGAGCCAAAATCAAGAAGAAAGCGGAAAGTGACCATACCACACTCTCCAATAATCTTTGGGAGCTCTGTTTTCGGAGGGCGCTTCGAAAGGACATTCCTATATCGGGAGAGCATTTTTCGATTTACTGCATCTTGTGAGAGTTCAAAATCAATTGGGTGCTCATCTTCAAAATACGTGAGCGCTTCCATTTGGGTTTTGTTATAGTTCTCTGTTTCATCGTATCGTTTTGCGCCAAACGAATTTGGGAATGCCTCAATGAGTGCTTCTTCTGCTCGCCCAGCAATATCTTTTACCTCATCAAGGGGGTGGTGGCGGAGCACAAGAAGTTTGTCGGCAAACTGGCGAAGGTTGCCATGCCATGCAAGGTTTGTCGATGCTCCAGCTGGAAGAAAACCGCGCATAATGTCAAAAGCACGAGCGTTGATTGCTTTATCATAGACAGACTCCTTCTCTCCTTCTCCAATGGGGTGGCGCTTCTTTAATTCAGGCACAAGTACTTCAAGACCTTTAAGATAAAATGTACGCCATTTTTCAAGAGTCTCTTCTCCTTTCTTAGTTCCAAGAGGATTTATGAATGGCTGCTGCGCAAAATCTATGTAGCGTGTCGATGATTCTTGTCCATTGTAGAGTGGCCAATCTTGAATCGCTTTTGCGGCGAGCATTGAGACTCCTTCAATGAAAAGTGTCGCGCTTCCTAAGTCCCCAATTGATTTATGTCCGTACCCAACATAATAGATAGACATAAAATTATCAGAACCTCTCTTTGCGAGTACCTCCAAGTGACTCTCAATTCCTCCAATTGAGCGCGAATGGAGAGCACCAAGCATCGCCTGTGCCTCCGGAGTGATGATTGAGCCGGTATTGAGCGCGAGGACGTGTCCACTCCCTTTGAGTGTTTTTTTGGCGTGTGGCAGAGCCGCGATATCGCGTTCATCCTTCATTAAAGTGAAGTATAACATAAGCCCGGGAAGCCCCTTGAAGTGCTCATGGTATACTCACGAAGATGGCAAAGAAAGGAGTATTTATAGCACTTGAGGGCAGTGAAGGAGCTGGAAAGACGACAGTCCTTTCTCATTTGAAAGAAGTATTTCCGAGCTTTGTGTTTACTCGAGAGCCAGGTGGAACCCCATACGCAGAAGAGCTCCGCGCGCTCATGCTCGACTCAGAGTACGCAAAAGATGCTGACGGCCTCACACAACTTCTCCTCATGAACGCCGCGCGGAGAGATCATTTGCGACACAAAGTTATTCCATCTCTTAAGGAAGGGAAACACGTTATTACCGATCGGTTTGTTGCTTCGTCCTGGGCGTATAATATATGTGGACAGGAGCGAAAGGATCTCTCCTCTTTTTTTAAAGAACTTTATCTGCAGGTAGTGGAAGAGTGGGAACCTGATATTTATATTTTTCTGGATCTTCCTGTTGAGATAGGGATTAAGCGACGTCAGGGAGCGGGAGAAGAAAATCATTTCGACACTCGGAAAATTGATTTTCACAAAAGAGTGTATGATGGGTACAAAGAATTTTTGAGTGGGGTACCGCATATAAAAGTGGATGCGTCTCAATCAAAAGAAAAAGTTCTTGCTGATGTGGAGGCGCTCGTTCGCGAGGAATGTAGTAAATAAATATGATTCAAATAAAACGACTTGATAAAGATGTTCCTCTTCCTTCTTATGCTCATGGCGATGATGCGGGGTTCGATCTTTTCGCGCGAGAAGAAATTGTGGTGCCGGCTTCAGGACGGGCCCAGATCCCCTCAGGAATTGCGTTAGCAATTCCTGAGGGGAGTGTGGGACTTATATGGGATAAAAGTGGACTCTCCCACAAGGCGGGACTCAAAGTTTTGGGAGGTGTTGTTGATGCAGGATATAGAGGAGAAGTGCTCGTAGGCATTGCAAACCTTACCGATACCCCTCACACTTTTTCAAAAGGAGACAAAATTGCGCAGATGTTGATTCAAAAAGTTGAACATGTAAGTTTTAAAGAAGTTGACGAGCTTGATGAGACTGAGCGAGGAGAAGGAGGCTTTGGAAGCACCGGAAAATAAAAATAATATGTTGTAAGAGAACACAATTGAATATTAGAAAATCTTAATTCCTACAACATGGATAAATATAATTTCATTCAAAGCCAAGACAAAGAAGTATATGAGGCGCTCACCGGAGAGGAGAAGCGCGAGCGCGAAGGGCTTGAGCTCATTCCTTCGGAGAATTACGTTTCAAAAGCGGTACGTGAAGCAAACGGCTCTGTCTTTACCAATAAATATTCCGAAGGGTATCCCGGGAAGCGTTATTATGGTGGGCAAGATTTTACAGACATAGTGGAAGATATTGCGCGCGAGCGCGCGAAGGAACTTTTTAATTGCAAGTTTGCAAACGTCCAGCCACATTCAGGTGCACCGGCAAATATTGCAATGTATTTTGGTTTACTTGAGCCTGGAGATACGGTACTTGGTATGGATCTCTCGCACGGCGGACACTTAACACACGGACATCCTGTCACGTACATCACAAAAATCTTCAACTTCGTTCGTTACAAAATGAAAGACCCTGAAACGGGAGAAATTGATTATGATGAGATGCGTGAGGTGGCAAAGAAAGAGAAGCCAAAAATCATTCTCGCAGGGTTTTCCGCATACTCGCGAGAGCTTGAGTATGAGAAATTTGTTTCAATCGCGCGCGAGGTTGGGGCATACGCGGTTGCCGATATGGCGCATATCGCGGGGCTTATCGCTGGCGGCGCGGCAAAGAATCCATTTGATGCAGGCTTTGATGTAATCACGACAACAACACACAAAACGCTTCGCGGACCGCGCGGCGGCATGGTACTTACGAGAGAGAGTGAAGATATAGCAAAGAAAATCGACAAGATGGTGTTCCCAGGTCTTCAAGGAGGCCCGCATATGAATAGCGTCGCCGCAAAAGCGGTGTGCTTTGGGGAAGCGCTCACGCCCGCTTTCAAGGAATACTCAGAGCAAATACTCAAAAATGCAAAAGCAATGGAGAGGGTATTTCGAGAGAAAAATATCCGCATGCTTGGAGGAGGAACAGATAATCATCTCATTCTTGCTGATGTCTATGGTTCACTTGGAGTAACTGGGAAAGAAGCAGAAGAAGTGCTTGATGGAGTTGGCATTACGCTGAATAAAAATGCAATTGCCGATGACCCACGCCGGCCGATGGATCCTTCAGGTATTCGTTTTGGTACACCTGCAATGACAACACGCGGCATGAAGGAAGCCGAGTGCGAGCGCGTTGCGCACCTCATGATAGATGCTCTGAAAAACAAAGACAATGGCGCAAAGAAAAAAGAGATACATGATGAAGTGCACTCAATCACTTCGCAATTTCCTATTCCAGATTCCTTCGTGTAGTCTGTAGGAATGGACATACTCAAAAGGCGATCCTCGTTTTTCCACGAGTTATTTATAAAACATCGACGCCATATCCCAACACTTGCGTTGATGGGCGGTTTTCTTTGGGATCTCGTTACTCTTGGAGGCCCTGATCGTATTTTTGATAATGTAGTATTTCTTTTCTACCTTACACTCTCTGCGGTGTTCATCCTCCTGCTTGCGCGAAGGAAGGAACAGGGAAAAGATTACACACCGCTCTGGCAGCTTGTGGTGGTGCAGTTTAGTTTCGGAGCACTTGCAAGCGGACTTTTGATTCTTTATGGTATAAGTGGAACACTGATTAAGAATTGGCCGTTTCTTGCAATTCTTGCGGCGCTTTTTATTGGGAATGAATTTTTGCGTGGACGCTACGCACAAGTAAGACTCAACATTGCTCTGTGGTATGTATTTCTGTTTGCTTACAGCGCGCTCATTGTGCCAGTGCTTCTAAAGAGTATTGAGGTGAGTGCGTTTATCATAAGCTCGCTTGCAAGTGTTGTAGTAGTAATCCCTTTCCTTTTAGGGATTCGAAGCATCGCGCCCTCTCTCTTTAAGGAAAATGGGAGGCGCATTGCCGGGTCAGTGATACTTGTTTTCTTTGGATTCTATGCGATGTACTTCACTCATATTATTCCACCCGTACCTCTCGCACTGAAAGATATTGGTATCTACCACAGTGTCATCCGCGAAGGCAATGAATATCGTGTTACCTACGCGAGGCCCCTCTGGTATGAATTTTGGAAGAATTCTGATGATGTGATCCATCGCACAGGCAATGAGGGGGCTGCATGCTTCAGTTCAGTTTTTGCCCCTTCTCAATTATCCGCACGCCTTTTTCATCGGTGGGAATACTATGATAAAAATGCAAAAGAATGGACCACTTCCTCACGAATCTTTTTCTCAATTGTGGGGGGACGAGATGAGGGTTTCAGGGGCTACAGCACAAAGCAAGTCATTTTTCCTGGGAAGTGGCGCTGTTCTGTTGAAACAGAGCGAGGCGCATTAATCGGGAGAGAAACATTTGAGGTAGTGAGTGCCGATTCTTATCCGGAGCTTATCTCAGAGCTCCGCTAGAGCCACCACACTCTTTATTGGATCTGTCGCACACGTTGTTTCCTCGCGTCTTTAAAAACAAGTATACTGCTTGGTATGCAGGGGATACTTGTTGAAACATTAAAAAGAGCCGTGGAGGAAGTCGGGTACACATATCCGACCGGAGCGATTTTGGAGCACCCTGCCGAGCTCTCGCATGGGGACTATGCGAGTAATGTGGCTCTCATGCTTGCAAAAGAAGCGGGAAAGAACCCTCGTGAATTAGCGCTAGAGATTGCTCACCATATTGAGCAAAGACAACCAAAAGAAATTGCGAAAGTGGAAGTTGCGGGAGCGGGGTTTATTAACTTCACGCTTTCGGAATATTTTTTAAGAAGCACGATTGAGCGCATCATCTCTGAAGGTGGGAAATGGGGGAGCAATACGACTCTCTCCGGGAAAAAGGTATTGGTGGAGTACACGGACCCAAATCCCTTCAAGGAATTTCATATTGGCCATCTAATGAATAACACGATAGGAGAGGCGACTTCCCGCCTCGTTGAGTTTGCCGGTGCAGAGACAAAGAGGGCAAACTATCAGGGAGATGTGGGGCCGCATGTCGCCAAAGCAATCTGGGGAAAGATGAAGCAAAAAGAGCTCTCATGGGGAGAGGCATACGCCTACGGCGCAAAAGCATACGAAGAAAACGAAACTGCAAAAAAAGAAATCACCGAAATCAACAAAAAGATATACGAAGAGAGCGACGAGGAAATAAACAAGCTCTACAGAGAAGGGAGAAAAGATTCGTTCTCTCTATTTGAGGAAATGTATGCATTGCTTGGTACGTCTTTTGATTTTTATTTTTTTGAGAGTGAAGTGTGGAAGGAGGGGCTCTCACTTGTCCGCAAAAATGTGGGGAGTGTGTTTGCAAAGAGTGACGGAGCGATTGTCTATCGGGGAGAAGCCGACGGTCTTCACACGCGGGTATTTGTAAACTCTGAAGGGCTGCCAACGTATGAAGCGAAAGATCTTGGGCTCGCGCTTGCAAAAAAAGAGAAGTACCCATCTGATATCTCGATAACTGTTACCGCAAGCGAGCAGACGGAATATTTTAAGGTGGTACTTTCCGCGATGGAAAAAGTGATGCCACAGTATGCAAAAAAAGTGAAGCATATTTCGCACGGGATGATGCGTCTTCCTTCGGGGAAAATGAGTTCTCGCACAGGTGATGTGGTTACTGCGGAAGTGCTTATTGAAAATGTAAAAGAAATCGCACTTAAGAAAATGGAGGACGCGGGAATCGAGAAAGAAGAAGAAATTGCTGAGATGGTTGCGATTGCGGCAATCAAGTACTCAATTCTAAAGCAAACTACAGGCAAAGATATTATTTACGATCCGGAGAGATCCCTCTCATTTGAAGGAGCTTCCGGACCGTATCTTCAGTATGCACACACTCGCGCGCACTCTATTTTGACTAAAGCGGGAAGAGAGGGAGATACGAAATCGGAAAAGGGGAGCGAAGATACGTTAGAGCGACTTTTGTATAGGTTTCCTGAAGTGGTGGCACGCGCACAGAATGAATATGAACCGCACTATGTTGTTACCTACCTCACCGAGCTTGCATCAAGCTTCAATAGCTTTTATGCAAAGGAGAAAATAATCGGAGGAGAGCACGAGGTATACAACCTTGCGCTTGCGCGTGCATTTCAAATCACCATGCAAAATGGACTTTGGCTTCTTGGAATCAAGACTCCACAAAGGATGTAGAATATGGTACCTTGCTTGGGAAATAGAACATCACTAAAACATCGGAGGGAGGAGAATATGGAAAGAATTCTCGCAAGCAGTTCCCCAGAGGTGCTTGTTTGGCTCGCAAAGCATCTCTGCGGTTTTCCAGAAGTTCCCGTCATCTTTGAAGCCTCGTTTGCGTGTGGGGCGGTTGGAAAAATTGGAGATAAGAGGGAATTCAAGAACAATGGCTTCATCGCTCGTGCTCCTGAGGAGCTTGAAGAACGTGCCAAGGAGGCTCTGAAAGTTTCAGGGATCAATCGCGCGAGAGTAAGAGTATTTAATGAGGGCGTCTCTTGAGACGCCCCTTCTCGTTGCCTAAAAGCGCCAAAATGCTAGTATAAAAGGCACATTTTGGCTATATGACACAAGAAAACAGCAAGGATTCACAGGGAGAAAAAAGTAAGCTTGTAGAGCTTGAAGAGGAGGTGCTTGCTTATTGGAAGAAAAACGACATTTTTAATAAGACGCTTGAGAAAGACTCCCCAAAGGGCGAGTTTGTTTTTTATGATGGTCCACCGTTTGCAACAGGGCTTCCGCACTACGGTTCGCTCCTCTCCTCGGTGATTAAGGATGTAATTCCTCGGTATAAAACAATGCGAGGGTATCATGTACGACGACGTTGGGGGTGGGATTGTCATGGGCTTCCGATTGAGAATATAGTCGAAAAACAGCTTGGTCTAAAGACCAAGAAAGACATTCTTTCTCTTGGTGTTGAGAAATTCAATCGTGCTTGTCGAGATTCAGTGCTTCGCTATGCGCACGATTGGAAAAAGTATGTCGAGCGCATTGGCCGCTGGGTGGAGTTTGAAAATGCCTACAGGACAATGGACAACACGTATATCGAAAGCGTGTGGTGGGCACTCTCTAAAATTCATAAAAAAGGACTACTTTACGAAGGAAGAAAAGTGCTTCTTTATTGTCCGCGTTGCGAGACACCGATCGCAAAAGCAGAAGTGGCAATGGACAATTCGTACAAAGATATAACAGAGGAAGCTGTCACGGTTAAATTTAGAATAAAAAATCCTGAAGAAAAGGGATTTCCAAAAGACACGTATCTTCTTGCCTGGACAACAACACCATGGACACTTCCCGGGAATGTCGCACTCGCTGTCGGGGAGAATATCACCTACGTACTCACTGCCAACAACGTTATACTTGCAAAAAGTTTGATTGAATCGACTGCCGGAGTGTCTAACACAGTACAGAGAGAATTAAAGGGAAGCGAGCTCGTGGGGCTTGAATATGAGCCGCTGTTTAAAATTGAGAAAGTAGAGAAAGGTGATAAAAAATCCCATTACGTGGCGCTTGCTGACTTTGTTACTACAAATGAAGGAACGGGCATTGTACATACCGCGGTTATTTATGGAGAAGATGATTATCAGCTCGGAGTAGAGAAAGTTCTTCCGATGGTTCCGCTTCTTGATCAGGCGGGGCATTTCAACGATGATGCTCCAAAGGAAATCAGAGGTGAGTATTACAAAAAGGCGGAGAAATTTATAAAAACAAATCTTGAAGAGCGAGGGCTTCTTTTCGAAAAGAAAGCGCACACGCATTCGTACCCGCACTGCCATCGATGCGACACTCCGCTCATCTATAACGCAGTTGTTTCGTGGTTTATCAATATTCAGAATATTAAGGATCGGATGCTTTCTTTGAATGAAAAGATACATTGGGTTCCGGATCATTTGAAGCATGGAAGGTTTGGAAACATAGTGAAAGACGCGCCTGATTGGACAATCTCTCGGAATCGTTTTTGGGCATCCCCTCTTCCAATTTGGAAAGACGAAAAAGGAAAGATAACTTTGGTTGGTTCTCTTGAGGAGCTTAAAAAACACACAAAAAAATCAGGGAATACATACTATGTAATGCGACACGGAGAGGCAGAGCACAACGTGACAGGAATTATTAGCTCAAAAAAAGAGAATAAGCACCATTTGACTCAAAAAGGGAAAGAAGAGGTGAAGCAAGCCGCAGAAAAACTTAGGGAGAAAAATATTGATTATGTCTTTCTTTCTCCGTACAAAAGGACAAAAGAAACGGCAGATATGCTTGTTGGAATGCTTGCGATACCGGAAGAAAATGTAGTTATCGATGAGCGCCTCCGTGAGTTTGAGTTTGGAGACTTCGAGGGTGCTCCGATGGCTCATTTTCTTGCACATGAAGCTATCCACATGAAGGAATATGATACCCCTACCACGGGAGGAGAAAGCTATTTAGACGCGAAAAGACGTTTCGGCTCCTTTTTGTATGAAGCAGAGGAGAAATACTCCAATAAGAACATCCTTGTCGTTTCGCATGGGATCGCGCTGGAGACACTTGTAGCGGTCGTTGAAGGAGCCAGCAACCATCGTTCGAAAGAAATTATCGATGCTATTGAAGTTCCTTCTGGGAGTTTTGAAAAACTTGATTTTGTTCCGCTTCCACATAACGAAAGATATGATCTTGACCTTCACCGACCTTATATCGACAACATTGAGCTTGAGGATGGGAGTGGCAGTAAACTTACGCGCATTCCCGAAGTGGTTGATGGATGGGTTGAATCTGGTTCCATGCCATTTGCGGAGTGGCACTATCCTTTTGAAAATACAGACACATTTGAACCTAAGGGCGGCTTTTTCCGAAAGCAAAAGAATTACCCTGCTGATTTTATTGCTGAATATATCGCACAAACACGTACATGGTTTTACTACATGCACGCTATGTCAGTACTTCTCTTTGATGATGTGAGTTTTAAGAATGTAGTTACCACGGGGAATATTTTGGCGGAAGACGGCGCGAAGATGTCAAAGTCAAAAGGAAATTATACCAACCCTCTTGAAAATGTGAATCGCTACGGAGCTGATGCGCTCCGATATTACTTAATGAATAGCGTAGTAATGAGAGCCGAGGATGCACGCTTTGTCGATGATGAATTAAAAGAAGCGCATAACCGAACGCTTAACATTCTTTGGAACACGTATCAGTTCTTTTTAATGCATAAAGAAAGCACACAAGCGGTAAATCCAGAGGAAAGCGGCAATATACTTGATAGGTGGGTTCTCTCTCGTCTTGGGAAAACAGTTCGCGAAGTTACTGCCGCTTTTGATGAATACGATACGGTACGTGTGACGCGAGAAATGAGAGACTTTGTGACTGATTTTTCAACGTGGTATGTCAGGCGATCACGCGATCGTTTTAAAGAAAAAGGAGAAGACTATGAGTATGCACTTGCGACAACAGGTTTTGTTTTAGAGACTTTTTCAAAAGTAATTGCTCCCGTGACACCATTCATAGCCGATGGAATTTATCGGGAAGTCTCAAATAAGAAACCAAGCGTGCACTTGGAGGATTGGCCTCGGACAGGAAACGTTGATGAGGAACTCCTCAAAGAGATGGAGGAGGTGCGAGAAGTGGTCTCACACGCGCTTGAGGCACGCGCTGACGCAGGGATAAAGGTACGTCAACCGCTTGCCTTGCTTACCATCAAGAGCAAGGGACTTGAAGGAAAAGATGAGCTTCTTGAGCTGATAAAAGACGAGGTGAACATAAAAGAAATTAGATTTGGGGATGAACTTTCACTCGATACGAAATTAACACCAGAACTTGAAGAAGAGGGGTCGGTTCGGGATTTCATTCGGCATGTGCAATCACTTCGAAAGAAAGGTGATTTTAATCCAAAAGACGAGGCAGTGCTTGTAGCAAAAGGCGATGCGAAAGCAGAAGAGCTTGTAGGAAAGAATGAGAGTGAAATTAAGAAAGCAACTTCTCTGAAAGAAATTCGTTTTGAATACACTGACGGGGAAGACATAAAAATTGGAGGAGGCTCGCTTACAACAACACTTAAGAAATAAAAAATGGCGTATCGTTTGTACCATACGGAAGGGTTTGTGCTTGGAGGAAGGAATGTCGGGGAAGCGCACCGCATGGTCTCTCTTTTTACACGCGAACTTGGACTTGTGCGAGCGCATGCAAAAAGTGTGCGAGAGGAACGCTCGAAATTACGATTTGGGTTGCAAACGTTTGCTCTTACCAACGTTTCTCTTATTCGCGGGAAAGATATGTGGAGGATTACGGGCGCCTCGGTGCGGGAGGATACATATCGGGTACTCAAAAACGATAAGCGAAAAATACGCCTTCTCTCCAAAATCTCCTCTCTTCTCTCGCATGTACTCTACGGAGAAGAACAAAGCGAAGAACTCTACGAGCTTTTCCGCATAAGTATCGAGGCTCTTGTTTCAGAAGAATTTAGTGATAAAGAACTCTCATCATTTGAAGAGATCCTAGTGCTTCGCGTTTTTCACTTGCTCGGGTATGTAGGAGAGGATGAAGAGCTTTCTCCTTTCTTTGGTAGAGCTTTTAGGAGAGAGAATATGGAGTATTCGGAAGCGACAAAGAGGAAGATAATTCGACATATCAACGAAGCGTTGGCCGCAAGCAAGACGTAGCTCGTGGTATACTCCACATATGGCAGAAGAGAAGGCAAGCAGTATTGAGCGTCTTAGAAATAAACTCTACTCTCGTAAAGGTATAAAAGACGCGGTAAGGAGGCGCGTACTCTCGGAGAAACCCCATGACGTGAAGCAGGAATGGGAAAAAGAAACTGAGAGTGAATCGAGGCCCTCCATGACTGAATTTATGGCGAGGAAAAAGAAGAAAATTACACTTCCCAAGCTCCTCTGGGTTTCAGTTGGTTTTTTCGTGCTTGCGCTTAGTGTCTCCGCGCTCTTTTTCTTTGGAGGAACAAATACCGTTTCCGGTAAGAATATTATTATTGAAGTCGAAGGTCCTTCTGCGGTTGCCGGCGGTGAAGAATTGCCGCTCCAGATTTCTATTCGCAACAGAAATGCGACCCCGATTAAATTTGTCGATCTTTTGGTTGAATTTCCAGAAGGGACGCGTTCCGCGACAAACCTTTCCCTTGAATTTCCACGGCATCGGGAATCACTCGACACAATCAATCCAGGGGAACAAGTGAATAAAACAGTTCGCGCTATTCTTTTTGGAGAAGAGAACACACAGCATGAAATAAAGATAACGGTTGAGTATCGGATTGACGGATCCAATGCCATTTTCTTTAAGGAGGATGTCTATCCTGTTGTCATTTCCTCTGCGCCACTTGCCATTGTAGTTAATACGCTCAAGGAAGTTGTTTCAGGACAGACGGTTGAGTTTGTTGTTAACGTTGTTTCAAACGCAACCACACCGCTTGAGAATGTGCTTCTAAAAGCAGAGTATCCTTCCGGATTTGAAGTGCTCGCCTCTTCTCCCAGAGCAACGTTTGATACAAATATTTGGAATCTTGGTGATATTCCTTCCGGAGAAAAACAGACAGTGAGAATTGAAGGGAGGCTCATAGGGCAGGACAATGAGGAAAGGACATTCCGTTTCTCATCCGGCACGCAGAGCGAATCAAACGAGCGCGAAATTACCGCGGCATTCGGTACTGCGGTTGTTCCTGTCACGATCAAAAGACCATTTATTGCGATTGATGTTGCATTAAACGGCGATGCATCGCCTGAATATATCGCAAGGAGCAACGAAACGATTCGCGCCGATATTACATGGAAAAACAATCTCTCAACAAGGGTGACCGATGGGAAAATCATTGTCTCTCTTGATGGGCTTGCTCTTGATAAGCGGAGCGTATCGGTTGACAAGGGATTTTACCGATCAAGCGATAACACAATTACTTGGAGCAGAGAAACAAACGACGCGCTCGCAGAACTTGATCCGGGAGAGTCTGGGCGTGTAAGTTTCACTTTTTCTCCGGCTCGAGGGACCACAATCTTAAATCCTTTGATCAACCTTGAAGCGAGTGTTGAAGGGAGAAGGCTCTCTGAGGATAATGTACCGGAGCGCATAGAATCAACGACAGCTCGAGAAGTAAAAGTGGCAACTGATTTTCTTCTCAATACTCGCGCAGTGAGAACAACAGGGCCGTTTACCAATACAGGACCAATTCCTCCAAAAGCGGATCAGGAATCAACGTATACCGTTGTGTGGACACTTACAAACTCCGCAAATGATGTCGCAAATGCGGTGGTGAGTGCAACGCTTCCTTCGTATGTACGTTGGGTGAATGTGGTAAGTGGAGGAGAGAACGTTACCTATAATGCAGTGGGGGGGCAGGTGCTGTGGCGCGCGGGCGAAGTACCAGCGGGGACAGGGAGTACAAAGGCAGTGAAGGAAGTTGCGTTTCAAATAGCCCTTACCCCGTCGCTCTCTCAGGTGGGCACCGTTCCTGTTTTGATTACAAGCCAAAGGGCGGAGGGCTTTGATCGATTTGTTGAGACAAATATGTCGGATTCGAGGAGTCCCCTTACTACGCAGCTTATTACGGATCCGAATGTTTCAAATAACCACGCGCAGGTCGTTGAATAATATGAAAAAGCAAGTAACGCTTGAGACAATCATCTCACTTTCAAAACGACGCGGATTTATTTTCCAAGGCTCTGAGATCTATGGAGGGCTTGCGGGCACGTGGGATTATGGGCCTCTTGGGGTTGAGCTCAAAAACAATATTAAACAAAACTGGTGGAAGACTTTTGTTACAGATCGTCCCGACATCTACGGAATTGACGCTGCAATCTTTATGAATCCGAAAACATGGGAAGCAAGCGGTCATGTTGAAGGTTTTAATGACCCTCTCGTTGAGGATGTCAAAACAAGGAAGCGCTATCGTGCCGATCATCTTCTTGAGGAGCACGGTGTACATAAAGCTGACGAGTTTTCTGTTGAAGAAATGACCTCGAAAATCAAAGAACTTGGTCTAAAGAGCCCGGAAGGAAATGAGTTCGGAGAGGTAAAGCAATTCAACATGATGCTCAAGACTCGCTTTGGAGCTTCAGAGGCAACGGCGATAGATGTTTATTTGAGGCCAGAGACAGCGCAAGGGATTTTTGTAAATTACAAGAATGTTATTGACTCACTACATCCAAAACTTCCTTTTGGTATTGCCCAGATAGGGAAGGCATTTAGAAATGAAATAACTCCTCGGGACTTTCTTTTCCGCCTGCGGGAGTTTGAGCAGATGGAGATTCAGTATTTTATACACCCCGACGATCAGAAGGAGTCTTATGAAAAATGGAAAAAGAGTGCGTGGAAATGGCTCGTCTCTCTTGGGCTACCGGAGGAGAAAATGCAGTGGCACGACCACGCTGAGAATGAACGCGCCCATTACGCGGCTGATGCCGCAGACATTCAGTTTAAATTTCCTTTCGGTTTTAAAGAACTTCATGGGGTTCATAATAGGACAGATTTTGATCTCAAGGCTCACATGGAGAAAACCGGAGTTGATCTCTACTATTCAGTTGAAGGGGGCGAGAAATTTATCCCATATGTAATTGAGTCTTCCGTCGGGCTCGATCGAATCATCTTAGCGATTCTCTGCGCTGCATATGCTGAGGATGAGGTGAATGGAGAAGAGAGAGTATTTCTCCAGCTTTCTCCAGAAATTGCGCCAGTGAAAGTTGCGGTATTTCCTCTTTTGAAAAATAAAGAAGAGCTTGTGGAAAAAGCGCGCGAAGTCTACGAAAATCTTCGGAAGGAAGTCTCTGGAGTCATGTGGGATGATAATGGGAACATTGGAAAGCGCTACAGAAGACAAGATGAAATAGGTACCCCATTCTGTGTCACTGTTGACTTTGATACACTGGAAGATAATTCCGTAACACTCCGAGATAGAGATAGTGCAAAACAGGAGCGCGTTTCGGTGGGCGATTTAGCCCACCATATAAAGGAAAAGCTTTAGCTTCTAAAGCTATGATCTCCGTGCTATGATGAGGAAAATGAGCGGGGATAAGTTACATATTTCAATTAGTACGGGCACTCTTGTGCGGGCAATTCTCCTCGTGCTTCTGGTTGGGCTTCTTTTTGTACTCAAGGATGTTGTTCTTGTGGTGCTTACTGCTATCGTTCTAGCTTCTGCAATTGAGCCGGCTGTACGGTGGTTTATGAAATATAGAATACCGAGAGTAATCGGAGTGCTTCTCGTGTACTTTCTTGTGTTTGGGCTTGGAATTGGCTTCTTCTACTTTTTCCTTCCGCCGCTTGTGAATGATCTCGCGGGGCTTCTTTCAGTAGTGCCGCAGTATCTTGATTCGTTCAGAATTCCTGCTTCTGACAGCGGGTTCCCATTTGGTACAACCGAGGAAGTCCGGATTTCGCTGAAAGAGGCCATTTTTGACTTCCAAGGCACTATTGCGAATACATCTGAAGGTCTGATTCGCACGGTGAATACTATATTCGGAGGACTTCTCTCTTTTGTTCTTGTGATTGTCCTTTCATTTTACTTCGCCGTGCAGGAGACAGGTATTGATGACTTCCTCCGTGTTATCACACCTGCAAAGCATCAGGAGTATGTGGTAAACCTATGGCGTCGTTCACAGGCAAAGATTGGAAAATGGATGCAGGGGCAACTTCTTCTTTCCATTATTGTCGGTGTGCTTCTCTACCTCGGACTTACCATTCTCGGCGTTCCATACGCGCTTCTCTTGGCGATTGTCGCGGGAGTGCTTGAATTGATTCCTGTCTTTGGGTCACTTCTAGCGGCAATCCCAGCTGTCGCGGTTGCGATAAGCGGCGGCGACGTCACACTCGCACTTCTTACCGCCGGCCTTTACTTGATTGTGAATCAATTCCAAGCGAACCTCATTTATCCGCTCGTGGTGAGAAAAATAGTCGGAGTTCCTCCGCTCCTCGTTATTCTCGCCCTTATCGTGGGTGCAAAAGTAGCCGGTTTCTTGGGTATTATCCTCTCTGTTCCCGCCGCAGCGGCAATTCAGGAATTCGTTGCCGATATACAAAAAGAAAAGGCGGGAAAAGTGAGTACGGATAACACTGAGAAGAAATAATGGCAGATAAGTTTTACATCACAACTCCAATTTATTATTCCAATGCAGTACCACACCTTGGGCATGCATATGCAACAACGTTGGCTGATATTTTGGCGCGCTTTCATCGTTTGCAAAATGAGGAAGTTTTCTTTTTAACAGGAACAGCGGATCATGGACAAAAAATAGAAAAAAAGGCAAAAGAAGAAGGAATCACTCCGCAAGAACTTACTGACAAGAATGTAGCTAGTTTCAAGGATCTCTATGAGAAATTGGAGATTTCAAATGATTTCTTTATTCGAAATTCAGACAAGAAGCATCATTGGCCGGGGGCACAAGCACTTTGGAAAAAGCTTGTAGATACGGGTGATATTTACAAAGGTCCATACGAGGGACTTTATTGTGTTGGATGCGAAAAATTTCTCACCGAAAAGGAACTCGAAGATGGAAAGTGTCCGGATCATAATCAGGAACCAGAAAAAGTTGTAGAGGAGAATTATTTTTTTAGACTCTCAAACTATACTGATCAGTTGCGTGACATCATTCAAAATGATGTCATTAGAATTTATCCTGAGCATAGAAAGAATGAACTCATTTCGTTCATTAGCAATGATCTTGAGGATGTCAGTTTTTCAAGACCAAAAGAAAAGGTTGGATGGGCAATTCCAGTTCCCAATGATGAAGCACAAAACATGTATGTGTGGTGTGAGGAATTGTCAAACTATATTACAGCAATCGGGTATGGAAGAGATGAAGAAAAGTTCAATTCTCTATGGCCAGCTGATGTACACATTGTGGGGAAAGACATCTTAAGATTCCATGCCATTATTTGGCCAGCAATGCTTATTTCTGCGGGACTTTTATTGCCCAAATCGATCCTTGCGACTGGACTTATTATTTCTGACGGAAGGAAAATGAGTAAAACCCTTGGAAATGTCATCGATCCGCAGGAACTCATTTCAAGGTATGGTGCCGAAGCGGTACGGTATTATTTTGCTCGCCATGTTTCTCCTTTCTCCGATAGCAATCTTACCATGGAGGGATTTGAAGAGGCCTACACAGGAAACTTAGTCAATGGGCTCGGGAATCTGGTCGCTCGAGTATTGAAAATGGCAGAAACACACTTGGATGCGCCCACCGAAGGGCCTTCTCAGGAAGAGTTTCCAGCTGAGTACACTGAAGCTCTTAATACTTTTCGATTCAATGAAGCGTATGATTTTGTTTGGAGAAAGATTTCCGAACTTGATGAACGCATTGCGCGCGACGAACCGTTCCGTGTCGTAAAGGAGAACAAAGAAAAAGGGAAAGAAATAATCGCTGAATGTACAAAAGAACTCTATTTGATTGCACGACTCTTGAATCCGCTTCTTCCAGAGGCAAGTAAAACAATCAAAGAAGCAATTCTTGCAAACAAAAAACCAGAAAACCTCTTTCCCCGGCTCGCCGAAGCGTCCCGCGAAGGCGGCCCGCGCCTTGAATCATGATCATCATATTTGGAGATAGTATTGTGCAGGGAGCATTTGATAGCGAATGCGGCGGTTGGGTGAGTAGGCTTGCGGCTCATCATAATAAGCTTTCTCTTAATGGGGGAGCTAAGACACAAGTGGCGAACCTTGGTATTAGTGGGGACGATATTTGCGGCATTATAAAAAGATTTGCGAACGAGCTTGAAGTGCGTCTTCATGATGACAGAGAGTCACTTGTAGTTATTGCGGTGGGAATTAATGATTCAAAAGTTCACATTGAAACCGGAAAGAGCCAGACTCCTATTGTAGACTTCAAGGAAACTTTGAAAGAAATAATAAAAAAAGCAAAGCAGTATCCAAATTTACAAATTGTTTGTATGGGACTTCTTTCAATTAATCAATCTCAATTAGACCCATTACCATGGGGTCCCGAGGTCGCATACCGAGAAAGCGAAGTAAAAAGATTCAATTCTGCAATAGAAGAAACAGCAAAGGAAGAAGAAATTCCGTTTATTCCGCTTCACGATGTTTTTGGAGAGAGGTACAAGGATTTGCTTCCTGATGGGCTCCACCCAAACGCTGAAGGTCACAAACTTATTTTTGAGCGAGTAAAAGAATATTTAGAAAAACTTAATCTCATCCCTAAACCCTACCCCCTACCCCCTATACCCTAAATTATGCCTGAATACTTCGATTTCCATTGCCATATTGCATTTTCTGCCTATAAAAAAGATAGGGAGGAGGTACTTTCCCGCATGAAGGAGAAAAATATTTGGGCGATTACCGTCGGCACTGATTTCAAACATTCAGAAGAAGCACTTTCCTTTGCCAAGGCGCATGATGGAGTATTTGCAACTGTAGGACTTCACCCCGCGGACAATAAGAAAGAATCGTTCGATGAGAGCAAGTTTGACTCACTCGTTGTTGATTCGAATGTGGTTATGGTCGGCGAATGTGGCCTTGATTACTATCATGAGAAAGAAGAGGCTGGGCGGAGGCGACAGCTTGAGGAATTTGAAAAACAAATTGAGTTTGCCGTGAGGCATGATAAGCCTTTGATGCTCCATGTGCGCGACCCGCTTCGACGAGCTTCAAGCGAGGCGAGTGCATATGATGATGCACTTTCATTATTAAGTGCAAGGAAGAAAATATATGGAGATAAGCTTCGCGGAAACGCACATTTCTTTACTGCGAGTTCTGACATCGCAAAGCGTTTTTATGATATTGGTTTTACCACCTCATTTCCAGGAGTTATCACTTTTGCCCCTGAGACGCATGATGCGGTTCGCTACGCACCAAAAGATATGATACTCTCGGAAACTGATGCACCCTATGCCTCTCCAGTGCCGCATCGAGGAGAGCGAAATGAGCCCTCCTATGTAACCGATGTAGTTGAGAAAATTGCAGAATTAAGAGGTGGGGACATAGAAAAAATGAAGGCGCAACTTGTTGAGAATGCATTTAGGGTTCTTAATCTCAAGAGAAGCTAGGGAATTGCAGGCTTTTTGTCTCTGTGCTAAGCTATCGCCACATGATTGAAGGAGAAGTAATGGAAAATGAAGAAAATATCCAAGACAAGAAGCTTGTCTATGAGTTTGCTTTTCATATTCTGCCAACGGTAAGTGAGGATGATCTTGGCACAAAAGCAACTGAAATCAGGAATCTTATTGAAGAGAAGGGCGGAGACGTTCTCTTTGAAGATGCTCCAAAGCACAGAGAGCTTACCTATACGATGGTCAAGGATATTGCAGGAAAAAAGCAGCGATTTAGTACCGCATACTTTGGGTGGTTTGTTTTTGAGCTTCCAAGAGGTGTGGTGACTCAGATAAAGGAGGCATGCGACGAGAATCCAAGCATACTTCGTTTCCTCATTGCAAAGACCACAAAGGAAGACGCACTACCAAAATTGGCTAGCTCCGCACCGATTAAGCGCATGGTAGCAGATGAAAAGAAGGGCGAGAAGGTATCAGAAGAGGAGCTTGATAAATCGATCAATGAACTGGTAGCATAAGAGTATGTATCCCGTTAGTGACCATAGTCGCGATCGGGGAGCAAAAAGAGTACAATATGGATATCAGGTCGAATAATTTTCAAACACATATAAACAGATAGCGGAGACCGCGACCTGTCACTAACGGGATGTATTTAAACAAAGCACTCATTTATGGAAATCTCACTCGCGATCCAGAATTGCGCTCGCTTCCTTCGGGCGTTCAGGTTGCGACATTCTCTATCGCAACAAACCGAGTCTGGAAAAACCAGGAAGGGCAAAAGCAGGAGAATACGGATTTCCATAACGTTGTAGTATTTGGACGGCAAGCGGAGACCGTGTCTCAGTATTTAAAAAAAGGAAGCTCTGCGCTTGTTGAAGGGAGAATGCAGACAAGGAGTTGGGAGGCGGATGGTCAAAAAAAATATAGAACTGAAATCGTTGCGGATCGTGTGCAATTCGGCCCTCGAGGGGGCGGAGGAGGAGCTCCTCAGAGTAATGAGGGTAACTCTTCAAAAGACTCGCAGGGTTCTAACTCACAAGGAGAGTCAATTGATTATCCAGACGAAGAAATTAATCCGGATGATATTCCGTTTTAACTACCATGGAAACGCAAAGCATGAAATATATTGATTATAAAAACGTTGAGTTTTTAAAGAAGCATTTAAATCCGCATGGAAGGATGTATTCTCGGAAGAAAACTGGATTTTCCGGAAAAACACAGCGGAAGCTTGCGACGGCAATAAAGCGGGCGCGCTTTATGGGTCTTCTCCCTTACATTGCAGAATAGGTTGTAGTTGGTAGTGAGTAGGTTGTAGTGAGTAGCAGGAAACACAAAAGGCACCGGCGTACGCCGGTGCCTTTTGTGTTTGTCTTTACTAAACCCTAAACCCTACTTGTCCTGAGCTTGTCGAAGGATACCCTAGTCCCTAATTTTACTTGCACGTTCAACGTACTCTCCCGTCTCTGTATGCACGCGCACGATATCTCCTTCATTTATAAAGAGGGGAACTTGGAGTTCTGCCCCAGTTTCAAGAACAACATTTTTTGTCGCGCCTTGAGCGGTGTTACCACGAACGGCAGGCGCCGCCTCGGTTACTTTGAGGTCAACTTTAATAGGGATTGAAA
>JBBDKB010000004.1:0-7346 GCA_040879605.1 Minisyncoccota bacterium | reverse complement strand
TCAAAAACAAGGGCCTCAACCGTCTCTTTTTCTTTTAGAAAGCGCACGGCGCTTCCAATTAAGTCTGCAGATAAGGAGAAACGGTTCTTCGGATTACCTTCGTCATGGAACCAGTACTCTCCTTTTGTATTATATATGTAGACAATGTTTTTCTTTTCAATGTGAGCCTCCTTAACGCTATCAGATTGCTGAAATGTATGCTCAAGAATCCTGCCGGTAACAAGAGAGCGTAATTTTGTCTGATTCACTGGTTTTCTTTGCTGTTTTCGAAACACGTAGGAAGCCACTACTTCATAAGGCTCTCCTTCAAAAATAATATGTTTTTTTGGTGTAATGTCGTTATACGCAATCATAGCGCAGTCATTCTACCTGAAAGCCCAACTTCGCGCTACTTGGAACCTTTTTTCCTTATGTCCTGTTGCATAAAGTAAAGAGGTCGATATAGTATTCGTATGAAAGTTCGCGGAAGGAGAACTTCCGCGAATTACCCTATAGAGATGTTTTTACAAGAATACCCACAATTAGACACAAATAAAAGAAGTGACGAAGAGATTCTCGCGCTTTCTTTGGTGTCGCCTCGTTACTTTGAGGTGCTCGTGGAGCGCTACGAAGAGCCACTCTTGAGAAAGGCAAGGGTGGTATTGAGAAATCCTGAGGAGGCAGAGGATGTAGTTCAGGAGACATTTACCAAAGTGTACCTATCCGGACATCGCTTTAAGGAGATGGAAGGAGCAAGCTTCAAGTCTTGGATTTATAAAATCCTCATGAACACATCTTTCACGAAGTATCAGAATCTTAAAAAAGAAAGGGGAAGGCGGGCGGAAATTGACGAAGAGATTTATGCAATGCTTCCTGATAAAGAAGGGTCTTCTTTTGAAGAGAAACTTTCGGCACGCGATGAAGTGATACGAGTTTTGATTGAGCTTCCTGAGCACTTCTCAAAGCTTCTCAATTCCTACTATCTTGAAGGAAAAAGCCAAAAAGAAATTGCAAAAGAAGAAGGTGATTCAATTGGGGCAATAAAAACAAGAATGCATCGAGCAAAAAAAGCCTTTCGTGAAGTGTCAGATAAATTAAGTGTACTTGCGTAAAACTATGACAGACATCAGTACTCAATTAAAAAGAAAAGTAATGAGGCGAGTGTATAGCGTGTATGCGCTTCGCATCATCTTCTCAAGAACAGCGCTTGAGGGGGGACTCCTTTTGGTAGCAGGAGTTTGGATTGCTTCCTATGTTTCTCTTGGAAATGTGCTTCTAAATATGCCAAGTCCGGCGGAAGTAACGAGTTTTATAAACTTCGCAAAGTCTGCGTTCACTCAAACAGAATTTATAGTGCAGATTCTTACGCTTCTTGCACTAAGCGCTTTGGTGCTTTTCGTGCTCGATATTGGGAGGAGTATTCGAGAGATATCTCTTCGAGCAAAGAGTGCTTAGGTTTTAGACTTCTTTGAGTTTCTCTTTGATCTCCTTTAATATCTGGTCTGCGACTTTTGGGTTCTCTTTTAGATACGTGCGTGTTGCATCATAGCCACGGCCAAGCTTGTGTTCTCCGTAGCTGTATGACGCACCTGATTTCTCAATGATTTTGTGCTTTTCTCCGAGCGCGAGGATTTCTCCTTCTTTTGAGATCCCTTCGTTGTAGAGAAGATCAAATTCCGTGTTTTTAAATGGAGCCGCGACTTTATTTTTTACTACTTTTACACGCACTCGCCCGCCGACCACATCATCTCCTTTTTTGATTTGAGCGATTCTTCTGATGTCTAAGCGAATTGATGTATAAAATTTTAGAGCGCGGCCTCCCGGAGTTGTCTCTGGATTGCCGAACATGACCCCAATTTGCATGCGAATCTGGTTGATGAAGATCACAACTGTTTTTGAGCGCGCAACAATCCCAGCGAGTTTGCGAAGCGCTTGACTCATGAGGCGCGCTTGTTTTCCCACATGGTGAGCCCCCATGTCTCCTTCAATTTCGTCTTTCGGGGTAAGAGCGGCAACAGAGTCGATCACAATCACATCAATTTTCCCTGAGCGAACAAGTGACTCGGTAATTTCGAGAGCTTGCTCTCCGGTGTCAGGCTGTGAAATAAGGAGATCATCCGTTTTAACGCCAAGCTTCTTTGAGTAGTCCGGGTCCATGGCATGTTCCGCGTCAATGAACGCACAAATCCCTCCTTTCTTTTGAGCTTCCGCGATAATGTGCAGAGCAAGTGTTGTTTTCCCTGATGACTCTGGTCCAAAAATCTCAATGATTCTCCCTCGGGGAATTCCTCCTATTCCAAGTGCCCAATCAAGACCGAGCGATCCTGTCGGGATTGCATCGACGTTTACCTTTGGCCGCTGGCCAAGCATCATAATCGACTCATCACCAAACTTCGTCTTAATTGCCTTCAGAGTGTCTTCTATCGCGCTCGTGTCCTTCTTTCCTTCTGTTGCGCTTTTCTCTGCAGGCAAATTTTGGGATTTGGCAAATTTTTCTTCTTTTGAATCAGCTTTCTTTGGCATGATAGAGAGATATTATTTCTTGTGTCTTGCGACCAAACCGATCGGAGCCTTTAATAACCAGTATAGCATAGCCTTCAGGGAGGAGGATTCGCTCCTTAAAATAACCGCTCTCATCAACGAAAATTTGGTGATCGTTGAGGCTGATTCGGGCGATATTTTTAGCATGTCCTTCAATGAAAACTCCGTTTTCGATAATTGTCGCCCCATTCTCTGGCGAAGAGAGCGCTATGACAGGGCCTTCTATGAGATCGCGAGCTTGAAAAAGAGCATAAGAGACAAGAAGTACACCAATGATGAATCCTCCGATAAGCGTTATTTTTTTGCGCCCATCATTCATGAGCGTCCATTTTCACTCTCTTCGTCATCATATTCATCCTCGTTATTTTCCTTGGATTCAAACACCTCTCTCGGGCGAGCTCCGTCTGCAGGCCCAATAATGCCTCGCTCTTCAAGAATGTCCATGAGTCGTGCTGCTCTTGCATAGCCAATTCGAAGCTTCCTCTGGAGGTATGAAGTTGATGCTTTTCCAGAGTGGACAATAATTTCACGTGCTTCTTCGTAAAGATCGTCCTCATTTTCTTCCGCTTCGTCAAGGGAGGGGAAGGAGCCGTTGCCATTTATTTTTTCTCCAGAAAGGTCAATGCCTGACTCAATTCCGTAATCGTTATGTTTCCTAAGGAAAGAGGCGACGCTCTTTACTTCATTTTCTGAAATGAAGCCTGACTGGATACGTGTGGGTTTTGACATTTCCCCAGAGAGATAGAGCATATCGCCTGCTCCCAGAAGTTTCTCAGCTCCACCGGTGTCAAGAATGGTACGGGAATCAACCTGGGAGGATACTTGGAGCGCGATTCGCGCCGGGATGTTTGCCTTGATGAGGCCGGTGATAACATTTACCGAAGGCCTTTGGGTTGAGAGAATAAGGTGAATCCCTACCGCGCGGCTCATTTGGGCAAGGCGGACGATCGCGGATTCAAGCTCGCGAGGATATGCCTGCATAATATCGGCAAGTTCGTCAATAATGATAACAATGTAGGGCATTATCTCAGGCATGTCTTCTTCGCTCCCTTTCGCTTTTTTGAGTGCCGGTTCAAGCACATTTTTGTGATAAGAGAAAACGTCGCGAACGGACTCCGCTTCAAGGATGTCATAACGCCTATCCATTTCTTTTGCCGTCCACTTAAGCGCAAGGATCGCTTTTTTTGCATCGGTTACAACCGGTGTAAGAAGATGCGGAATTTCCTTATAAAGAGTGAGTTCAACGCGTTTCGGGTCAATCATCAAAAAACGCATTGTTTCAGGCGCGTTTCGATACACAAGAGACGTGACGATAGAGTGAATGGTCGCTGATTTCCCTGATCCCGTGGTTCCTGCGATAAGCACATGCGGCATTTTCGCAAGGTTCGCATATATTGGAGCACCCGCGATGTCTCGACCAAGGGTGATAAGGAGCGGATGTTCGCTTTCTTGGTAGTCATTTGTGCTAAGAAGGGAAGCGAGTCCGAGTGTTGCTTTCTTTGTATTGGGTACCTCAATCCCGACGAGAGGTTTCCCCGGGATAGGCGCCTCAATTCTCACAGGGCTTGCGGCAAGTGCGAGTTCAAGATTGTTTTGAAGACTTACAATTCTTGAAATGCGGACACCTTCCGCAGGTTTTAGCGCGTAGCGGGTAACTGTCGGACCGACAGAAATCTCGTCCATATCAACAGTGATGCCGAAATTCTGCAAGGTGCGCTTGATAATATTTGAATTTGCTTTCGTATCTCCAACTCCAGGTTTTCCTTTGTCTCTCTCAAGGAGAGAGAGAGGTGGGGGTGTGTAGACGCCAATCGGGACTCTTCTTATACCTCCTTCAGGATATAGAGAAATTTTCTCCTCGTACGTTTTCTCTTCAGGGACATCCTCATCGGGGTCTTCTTCAGCCTCGTATTCTTCTGTCTCCTCCTCGTCATCATATTCTTCTCCGTATACGGTAGGCTCTGTCTCCTCTTCCTTCTTTTTCCTTCGTATAAGATTTGTGAAGGGGGATATGTCAATATCCAATTGCGCATCAAGAATCACAATGACTGAGATAACAAGGACTGCCGAGAGAATAAGAATGGACGCATAGAGGTCAACCATCGCGATAAGCGGTGAGGAGATAAGATCGCCAATGACCCCCCCGTTTCTCGGAAGAAGTGTCTCAATAAGTCCCAAGGAAGCAACAAAAAACAGAAGCGAACCAATGCCCTTGAGCCATCCAATTTTAGCTTCCTCTCCACGGAAAAAAGAAATACCGAGAAGTACAAGCAGAACAGGAAGAATGTAGTAACCAACTCCAAGTAAGAATGAGAGGCCCTTAAAAGCAAGCTCTCCTCCCACTCCGGCACTCCTAAATGCGGCAATCACAAGAAAGAAAGCAATAACAAAAAAAGTCACAGCAAGCACTGCATGGACTGTTTCCTTCCGCAGCTCTTCAAAGAAGTGGAGGGAAGATCTCTTCCGCTTTTTTTGTGGCATGTCCCACAATTTTATCATGACAATGAGTTAAATCTTATAAACAGGTAGGCGCGCAAAAAAGTTGCATCCAAAAGGAACCCGTGTTCTAGGTTCCTTTTTTGGTTGCGAGGAAGTTTGTCCGTTATATAATGGACGTATATATAAGACATATATAGGACATCTTTTTAAAAGACATATGGATAATAAAGACAAAAATAAAAGTTATATGGCGGCGTTAAAAGATGTCCAAGACAGCTCTCTTGAACTCTCAAAAATACTGGATAATAGGAGTATTTTTATACTAATAAAAAAGACAGAAAGATTAACGTCCGCCCTCTATCTCATCTTGTCCTTGAATGATGTCCACGATCCTCTTACTAAAAGACTTCGAGGTGAAGGAGTTGAACTGCTTTCTTTGATAACAGATTTCTGTCAAGAGGGAGATGCGCGCGCTGCTGAAAAACTGAAGTTGCGGGTCGCCAGGCTTACTTCGCTCATTGAGGTCGCCCGCTTTAGTGGACTTATCTCTGAAATGAACGCGTCAGTGCTTGTTGCTAAGTACGCAGAACTCTACCGAGCGGGGGAGAGAGTACGGACGGAGTTGCATGGGAAGAACATTGGAGTAGAGAGTATTCTATCGGACACATCAGATATACTTGAAGGAGAGACGAAAAAGAATAAAAGACAGAATTTGAGGGAATTTAAAGCAGAGAACAAAAAGACAGCTTTTCATAAGGGACAAGCTAAAGGACAGAAGAGAAAGCACTCTGATAGACGGGAAACGATTATGAATTTAATTCGTTCAAAAGGAAGAATTACGGTAAAGGACGCGGCACACGTGATCCGTGGGCCGAGTGAAAAAACACTCCAAAGGGAGCTCGTATCTCTTGTTTCTGAGGGGGTTTTGAAGCGCGAGGGGGAGCGACGTTGGAGTAGTTATGTACTTCCTTAGAAGAAATTGCAGAAGAGATTTCGCGGAGGATGACTCCGGAAGACTAAGAGAAAAAAGCCTTACACAGAGGTTTTTTGCTCATTCTCCTGTTTTTATACTTTTAAAGGTGTAATTTAAAGTGCAATTTTTATATTCAGCGAAAGAGACCTCAAAAAGCTTAATAATGTCTTTGACTTTTCCTCAAAAATATGAGAGTATTTTCTAAGTGGCTAAGACAAAAATATCCCGTTTTTTAAGGGGATTTTTGTCAAGTTATCCACATTACTTTTTTTGCTGTGGGTATAGAGAAACGATATAATTTGTTTTGATTCCCGCATGATTGAAATAGGCGAGCAGTTCGCTCGTCTTCGATAGCAAGAGAGGATGTGAACATTGACAATTTTATATACTGGAAGGCCACGAGTTGCGTACACTCTCGATCGCTTTTGTGAGTGTATGGAAAACTACTGAACTACCTTGTCCTGATATCGAATACTTTGAGCATCAAAGTATTCGATCCGGAAGCTATGACAGAAATTCGGTCTTACATCCTTGCTAACTACTCTGGAGAACGTAATGTCCTCTGGGATGTAGTTGTCGCGGTCTTACTGTGGAGGGGGCGATACCTCTTGTAAGATTGCTTTCCGAGTTGACCAGCGGTGCATTCTGGTCAACTCCGTGCAAAAGAACATCTTAATGTTGGTCGAACAACACAAAAGTTCCCGCACGTAAAAACAAACACAACGTCTCTCACACTAGTATGAGAACCCATTAACACTATTATTAGTTAAGTTCTCAGAGAGCGCGTAAAACATAAAATTATGAGTATTGACAACATTAGTAACAAAACAGTAACAGCCAAAGTTGCAACAGCGTTTGTTGTTGGAGCGATGACTATTGCTGTGGCGTTTGCGTTCACTGCCCCAAAAGCACACGCAGCGCTTACAGAAGGTCAAATCGACGCAATCCTTACGTTGCTCAACTCCTTCGGAGCTGATACAGCGACCGTTTCAAACGTTGAGACTTCACTTCGTGGTGGCGCGCCATCAGGAGGCTCAACAGGCGGTACAACAGGAGGAACTGGATTTACTTTCACACAGAATCTAACACTTGGTGATACAGGAAACGAAGTGATGGAACTTCAGAAGTTCTTGAACTCTGATCCATCCACGCAACTTGGGACAGCTCCAGATGCTGGATCACCAGGGAACGAGACAAGCTACTTTGGCCCTCGAACCAAAGCTGCGGTCATCAAGTTCCAGAACAAGTACACAGCTTCTGTGCTTACACCAGTTGGACTCTCAGTAGGAACTGGTTTCTGGGGACCAAGCTCGCGAGCACATGCCAATTCAATGAGCCCTTCTAGTGGTGACACTGGTGGAGACACCGGTGACACAGGAGGTGACACTGGCGGAACAGTTGGAACGGGTCTTAC
>JBBDKB010000003.1:0-8352 GCA_040879605.1 Minisyncoccota bacterium | reverse complement strand
GCAGTATTCTCTATTTAAAAACTGAAGGACTCTATCTTCGGGATATTGAGACAGGTAGTGAGGTGAAAGTATGGGACGCAGCACTTGATGACCCAATTTCCGGCTACGAGAACCTCGATCTTTCACACAACAAAAAGTTGCTCGCATGGTCAGACCATGACAGCGCTCTTCTTGCCTTCTTCACAATTGAAAGCTGGAGCCCATTTCAAATTGAACTCCTCACCACGCTTCCTCTTGCCGCGCTCGACGGAGCGTTCTCTCCAAATGATCAGTACTACGTATCGTATGTCTATGACATTACAGAAGAGGGAGAATTCACCAATCCTGAACTCTATATTTATGACCTCGACACACTCTACGAAGAAGAATTCAGAGGAGAGAAATATTTAGACCTCAGTAATTTCGATCAGGAGTTTGTCTGGATCTCAGATTGGAACTAGGAATATTTTAAAGGCTAAACTTTTCAAATTTTGTGAGGGGGTAGAGAACTTGATTTTTAGCTACTCTATGGTATAGTCTTTCTTAAATGACAACGCGCGAAAGGAGGCAAACGCCATGCGCACAAATCTCCTCTGGGCCGCGCTTGTCGCGGTTCTTTTCATCGCTGGACCTCTCGCTGCTGATGAGTTTGTGATTCCTTCCGATGAAGGGCGCGGACTCTGGTCTGAATCTGGACCATGGGCCACATGGCTCGTGAAAGAGCAGTACGGTATCGACATCTCCATTCCCTCTGGGTGGGAAGTCGCCGTCTGCAACTCCCGCGCCTATTTCTCGAAGCCTCCGTTCGGGTTTCTGTGCGCAATAGTGAATGATCGTGCAGTGATCTCCTACAGTCTTGTTCGGAAGGACAACACTGTGGAGGAAGTAATCGCTGCGCAGTGGAGAATTCTTGGGGATGAACCGAACAATGTCCAGAATTCTTCCTACCAGGACGGTGATGTCCTAGTGATCGAGTCACGATTTCGCGTTCGTGGGCAACTGACGCTGCCGCTGTACTTCGCTTTTTTCCCTCTCGAAGGGAAACTGAGCGACTATTGGCTTGTCGTCGATGTTGCTCCTCGTTTTGAGCCTGGGAACGATGTATCCACTGCCTTCAGGCAGGGGCGCAGCTGGGTGACGATTCCTAGCAAGGAGGTCAACTAAGAGGGTGTGTGTTTATAGAAGGGGTAGCCCACAGCGCTACCCCTTCAACTTTTATATAATCTGTTACAATTTAATGTGATGCAGATATATCGAAATATTTTTTTGATTGCCAGTTTTTCTATTTTACTTCTAGTCCCAGTTTTTAGTCTGGAAGCAAAAGGTGCGGGGAATGCCTCTGGGGTGGGGGGTTCTTCTTCTGGAGCGGGAGACAAAGGTGGGTTTGGAGATACGAGCCGGGCTGGCACTCTCGGCGCCAAAAGTCTTGGGACGGCAAAAGGCGTGGTAAGTCATGCCGATGGTGGCGGTGCTCTCGGAGGTTCATCATCTTCGGCAGGTGTTTCATCAGTCAATCTTTTAGTCAACGGAGAAGACAGTTTAACCATCTCAGCACCCGCCACCTTCACCCTCTCATGGAGTGCGGATGAGAGCCTGCGAACCTGTAGAGCGTTAGGAGACTCTGTGGGTGGGTGGAGTACAGGAGGTGCGTATTCTCTCAGCAGGTCAGGCTCCCGCGTCCTCACCAATGTCCCTCAAGGAACCTACTCTTATTCAATAGAGTGCAGGGGGAGCACAGTACAGAGAGAAGCACTTAATCTTCTCTCACTCAGTGAAAGAAGTCACTCTGCCAACCCCTTTACATCTCTCCTCTCTTCATTCAAACCACTCCTCATCGCCGCACCAGGACATGGAGGACGTGACGGAGGAGCAAAAGAAGGAAGAGGAGGCGGAGCTCCTGCCACCGGAAGCGATTCCGTGTCCGTCACTGTTACGGAAGGTGAAGAGACTGGTGAAGAAGACGGAGAAGGAAATCAAGAAGGAGTTTCCATTAGTGTTACCCCTCACATTGTGAAGGTTGGAGATTTCACTATCGTTTCCTGGGAAGGCACGAGTGAGGAGTGTGTCGTTCGAGGCTCAAATGGAGATATGTGGGAGGGGCAAATAGGAGAAGAAGCGTCTTCTCCTATTGTTGAGAGCACCACATTCACGCTCTCTTGTCCTCCAGGAGAACTTTTTGAAGAAGACATCACTGCGGAGGCAACTGTTTTCCTTAACCCTAAGTGGGAGGAGTTTTAAGAAAAGATAACGGTCAATGGAAAAGGAAACAAAAACCGCCGGTGTATCCTGGCGGTTTTGGTTTAAAATCCGAACATGTCCATGACGCGCTCAGAGAACGGCTCTTCTCCTTCATCCTCTTCAGGAAGTTTCTTTGAAAGGCGATCCCGCACATCTTTTTCACTCACACCCTCAAGTAGGATTACCATATGTGGGGCAAGCATTTTTGTTGATTGCAGATAGAGCTTGGGGGTATTTGCATTTTCGACAATGCCGAAGTGATCAAGGGTTGAATAAGGGTAGAGCTTTTTGCCGATTCTCACTCCTCGCTCA
Source organism: Minisyncoccota bacterium (assembly GCA_040879605.1). Lineage (GTDB taxonomy): Bacteria > Patescibacteriota > Minisyncoccia > Phycocordibacterales > JBBDKB01 > JBBDKB01. The sequence continues at coordinate 5,823 of JBBDKB010000003.1, read as the reverse complement.
TTGATCTCAAATTCAACTGTCTCTGGTTTTTTTGCAGCAAAAATCGCAAGCACGAACGCGCCGATGAGAATAAGTGCGCCGAACAGAACGTTGCCAAAGAGTACTGCGGCAACGGCACCCGAGACAGCAATAATACCAAGCACCCAAAACCAGTCACTTGTTTTATCGCGATGCTCGTATTCTGGCGCTTTCCATTTCAAAGGTTCCATTACTCAAATAGTAGCATGGCTTTCTCTCGTGCTACACTAGCGCTACTGTATATGACTCAAAAGAAAAAGATAGCGAAAAACAAAGGCGAAAATTTAAAACAAAGAGCCCTCAAGGCGCATAAGCGCCTTGAGGGGAAAATCGCCATCACACCGAAAGGAAAGCTAAAAACAATGAGCGATCTTGCACTCTGGTATACGCCGGGCGTTGCCGCAGTCTCCTCGCATCTTGCAAAGAAAAAGAAAGAAACTCCCGACTACACGATAAAAGGAAACACAATTGCGGTTGTCTCTGATGGCTCAGCCGTTTTAGGGCTTGGCAATATCGGCCCTGAAGGCGCACTTCCCGTGATGGAGGGGAAGGCAATGATTTTCAAAGCGTTTGCGGGGGTGAACGCGTTTCCAATCGTGCTTAATACACAAGATAAAGAAGAGATTATCAAAACAGTAAAAGCAATTGCACCGGGATTTGGCGGGATTAATCTTGAGGATATTTCTTCGCCTCGCTGTTTTGAGATAGAGGAGCGCCTTAAGAAAGAACTTCCGATTCCCGTCTTTCATGATGACCAACATGGCACTGCAATTGTGGTACTCGCAGGACTCATCAATGCGGCAAAAGTAACAAAGCGGAGTATGAAAGATATGCGCGTTGTGATTGTTGGAGCAGGAGCGGCAGGTGTTGCAGTAGCAAAAATTCTTCTTCGTTATGGCGTGAAGAATATTGTAGTCACCGATAAAGAAGGGATTATTTCAAAGAAGAGAAAAAACTTGAATAAAGCAAAAGAGTGGCTTGCCCAAAATACAAACAAGAAAAGTCTTGATGGGGGTCTCTCTGTTGCCGCAGAAGATGCCGATGCAATTATCGGCGTGTCAGGGCCAGGAAATATAAAGGCGCACCATGTACGGAGTATGAATAAAGACTCGATTGTCTTTGCTCTTGCCAATCCGACACCGGAAATTATGCCGGAGGAAGCAAAAAAAGCGGGCGCGGCGGTTATCGCAACAGGGCGATCTGATTTTCCAAATCAAATCAACAATGCGCTTGTGTTTCCCGGAGTCTTCCGCGGAGCACTTGATAACCGAGTGCGAAATATCACCGAGGCAATGAAAATACAGGCCGCACTCAATCTCGCGCACTGCGTAAAAAAACCAACAGCAGAGAAAATTATTCCTTCCATTTTTGCAAAACAAGTTGTCCGCGAAGTTGCAAAAGCAATTCGTTAGGCTTTTTTCTTATCGAGTTTGTCGAGACCAATCATTTTCACTCCGAAGTACACGACGAGCGCGATTACAATAAAGTTTACAAGCACACTAATTAAATCGCCGTAGAGAATTTTTGCAGTGTAGATCTGAAATGAGGCATCAGCGAGTTTACTCGTTGGTCCGATTACAATACCAATAAGTGGATTGATTACATCACGTACAATTGCGGCAACAAGCTGTGAGATAGCGCCGCCGAGAATAAAACCGACGGCCAAACCGACAACTCCTTGCTCTCGAATAAAATCAATAAATCCTTTCATATAGTTTCAGTTTTGGCGGAGATTAATCCAACACGCCACCCCAGTGGCGTGTTGGATTAATCTCGCATCACTATTCCACAGTTTACAAAAATAGGTGGCACAAAGCCACCATTTTCGTAAATGCGGTGGCGATGTCCCGAAGTTAGAACCTAGACGGCTCACAATCAGGACTCTTGATCCAATTATACAGGAATTGCGGGGGATGTTTAAGGAACATCCTGAGTGGTTTGAGGTACAACACCCCAAGTCAGTTAAAGGTAAGAATGAAGTAGATTATTCGGTTTAATCTCACTGTTTTATTCCGCATTGAATAGTGTGTAATCCCCAAACTCACTGATCGTAACATCACGAGATTTTCTGTGATTTTTGTAGTCGAAACCTTTTATAAGCTTATCGAGTTGGGGTTTGTCCTTCGCTACAAAACACTCATAACTATGAGTAAGTATAAGTGAGTTTATATCCCGTACTTGTTTTTTGTCTAAGTTCATAAAATGTTCTGTCTGGGATTTCATGCCTGGTTTTATGCAGATACAAACATCAGGTCTCAGAGGGAAGGATACTGTTGAGTGTGGTGACAATAGCCCATTCATTATCTTTGAACGCGACACGGTGAAGCATGGACTATCTGATGTAGCAAAAGAAGTATCTTTTGGAGCTATAAGAAACAGCCACTGCATTTCGAAGATCTTATTTGCATGCCGTGGCACTTTGAGAATCCCTTTTGAATGACCGGTTCTTGTGAGGCCTACTTTTACACTATCGCCATGTATTGCTTCAAAAAGTTGCGTATTTATTTCTTCTTGTGACATGACTCTGATCTTTTCCAATGCCTCTTTTTCATACTTATTGTTTGGTTCATGTTCGAGAATGTCCTTCTTAGACATCTTTACTTTATCCGGAGAGTAAAGGTCTTTCCTCATAAAATACTTGATCGTGGCACCTATCATCTTGTTCGCCTCCTCTCGATGTTGAGGTGTTCTTGTGTACTGCAATGCTACATAAAAAGCTATACAACTCCGGTCTATACCAGATAGTTGTTCTTGTTTAGTAAAATCAATTTTTCTTATAGCTTCGATGCCTTTCGTGTCTATGACAGATGTGATCTCTTCCGGTAAGTAGGATTTCTCTTTCTCATCTTCAAGTACGTTAAAATCCTTTCGCCAAAATAAAGGTGATTTTGTATTCGCAATATGGCATTTACCCTCAGGGATAATAAAAACATTTAGATGGTTTTGAGTTCCCGGTATATGCCACTGCTTCAGGTATTTATCTTGGACGGTATGATGTTTTGCCATGCCCTTGTGGATAAGTGACTTTGATTTTCTATTTTTGTTCTATTATAATCTAAGTATATGAAACGAGTCAAATATATATGCTAACAAAACGTCAAAAAGAAGTTCTCGACTTTGTAGAAAGCTATTCACAAAAGAAAGGATACTCTCCTTCTTTTGAAGAAATCAGAAAACGACTCAAACTCGCCTCTGTTTCAACTATTCATTTTCATATCTCAAAACTAAAAGAAGGCGGCTATTTAGGAAAAATAGAAAATAGGGCACGTTCTATCAGTATTGCTTCCGACGAACCCATGATAAGCATCCCCCTATTGGGCACTATCGCCGCAGGTGAGCCAATTGAAGCAATTCAAGAAAAAGAAACGATTGCCATTTCGAAATCTAAGTTACCTAAGAGTAGTGATGTTTACGCTCTTCGTGTATCTGGCAACAGTATGGTTGATGAAAATATTGACGATGGAGATATCGTGCTGATTCAAAGTCAGTCAATCGCACATAACGGTCAAAAAGTTGTTGCTTTGATTGATCAAGAATCGGCCACGCTTAAGAAATTCTTTAGAGAAAAAAATAAGATACGGCTACAACCTGCAAATCAAACAATGCTTCCTTTTTTTATCGAGCCTGAAAGATTAACTATCCAAGGCGTAGTCATTGACATCATCAAAGCAAATGAAAAGGATTCTGAGAGAGTGAGAGCAGAAAATATTATCCATACTATTCCTCATGCGCGTCGTCCTAAGGGAGGGGCCGAATTGATTTATCGAGGAAAAACAAAAGAAGAGGAGGTCTTTGAAATCGACGCAGCTCGACTTAATCTTACTGGAAAATACGGATCAAAGTCTATAAATAAATTAATCGCAGGTGATAATCTAGGTATTCTTAAAAATTTGTATGAAAATAAAAACATAAAAGGCAAGGTCGAATTAATTTATATCGATCCGCCTTTTGGTACGGGTCAAGATTTTATTGGCTATCACGAAGAGAACTTTTACAGCGACAAGCTGACAAATACAGAATTTCTTGAGTTTTTAAGAAAGAGACTTATTTTTCTTAGAGAGTTACTTTCTGAAACAGGTAGTATTTATCTTCATATTGACCAGAAAATTGGACACTATGTAAAAATATTAATGGATGAGATATTTGGAGAGGAAAATTTTAGAAATGATATTACAAGAATAAAATGCAACCCAAAAAACTTTGACAGGAAAGCCTTCGGTAATATAAAAGATGTTATCTATTTTTATTCCAAATCAAAACCCAATGGGCGTGACCCTATGTTTTGGGCGGATTATCGTGTGGCTTTGACTGAAGAAGAGATCGAAAGACAATTCCCCAAGTTAGATAAAAGCGGACGTAAATATGCTACTACACCCCTTCATGCTAAAGGAGAAACGCGGAATGGCCCCACGGGTAAGGAGTGGAAAGGCATGTTACCACCCAGAGGAAGGCACTGGAGATATAATCCTGAAGAGTTAACGCGACTAGATAAAGAAGGACTAATTGAATGGTCTAGTGCTGGGAATCCTCGAAAAAAGATCTATGCAGATGAAAATCGAGGTAAAAAACTTCAAGATGTCTGGGACTTTAAAGATCCTGGTTTTGAAAGTTCTCTTTATCCAACCCAAAAGAATCGGGACTTGTTGAGACAAATTATCGAGAGTTCAACAAAGGAAGGTGATTTAGTTTTAGATTGCTTTGCGGGTTCTGGGACTACCTTATTGGCCGCTCAAGAATTAAAAAGGAATTGGATAGGAATAGATTCCAATAAAAATGCTATTGGTCTTATAGAAAAAGAGGGAGCTAGATTAAAAGCTTCTTTTGAAGTTTATTCAACTGACTAAAGCTTTCCAATGTATTCCGGAAGAAGAAGCGCGCTAAAAATATCGAGATTATTAGTTACGATCTTATTATGGAGACCTCCTGTTCTTTCCACCCATACGTAACCATCTAGAACAGCTATCCTTTTCACGTTAGGCCGTGCTTTCCCCCTAATAAAATTAGATGCATCATCAAACCCTCGATCTTGTTCGCCCCCTGGAGTTGTTAGGAATTTGGCTTCACCGATAATATGACTTCTGCCTTTCTTTAAAACAAAATCAATCCCTTTAGATAATTCACAGCCTAATTTCTCTCTAGCATATTTTGCAAGCTGTGCATCTCCGCCCGCAAGAATAGCTATACCTCGAGCTTTCGCAAAAGCTTCTTGATCAAGTACAGGGTATCCTAGTTGAGGTAACCATTTCTTGAATGAATGCCCGAGCTGACGATTTGTCTCTTTAGGACGAGTTGCCTCCTTGATGAGTGCTTCTATTCCTAATGAGTACAATCTTTCCGCGATTCTACTTATAGTTACTGGATTTTGATCAATAGCAGCAGGATTGAGTCTTAAAAATCCAACATAAGAATCCTTGACTGGAAAAACTTCATTCTTAATCAATAAATGAATCAGCTCCTTGTTTTTTCTACTATGAAAAACTTCTCGTACCTTCTTTTCAGCGTCTTCCGTTAATGGTCTGTTGGGATTTATATTCATAACATAAATAGCACTCAGGGAATCTAAATACCCCGGCTTGCGTGCTAGCTCTATGCTTTTTTTAGTCCATTTGTTCATATTTAGTTCAAAGTTGCCAATCTAGCGGAGGGGGTGGGATTCGGCGTCAGCTCACTAATTCGCTCCGCTCATAAGTGGCTCCTGCCCGGACTCGCTTCGCTCCGTCTTTCGAATCCCATCGGAAGCTCCGCTTCCTCCTCTCCATAGTACGCAAAACGGGTGGCCGAAGCCACCCTTGTTTGCCAATGCGG
>JBBDKB010000002.1:0-8625 GCA_040879605.1 Minisyncoccota bacterium | reverse complement strand
TCCCTTTCTCTTTTTTCTTCCCCCTCCTCCCTCCTATCTCTTTTCTACGATACTCCTATTGCTCCAGTATACTGGAGCAATAGGAGTATCTCCTTACAACTTTTCTTACTTACTTTCTTACTTATTCTTTCTTACTCAGTCTTTCTTATTCCATTTTATTTACTCTTCTGTTCTACCCTCCTTCTATCTCCTTCTTTTTCCCTCCCCGACTACTCCAGTATACTGGAGTAGTCGGGGCCTCATCTCTTCAATTCCTCGCAAACCAAGAAGGGGCGTGACCCTCCGCTTTCAGTGACTTATTTCTCCTTGAATAATTGGGACGGGCTGGTGCCATAGCGAGGTAATTTGAAAAGACCCTCTATGTAGTGCTGCAATGGCCCTTTTCTCAAAATTTTGCAGAGCACTGTCGTGTTTTTAAAACTTCCCCGCTCAAGCTTCTCTTGGAGCTTTATAGTTGTGGTATTGCTTAATTGGAGTACCCTTCCCACCTTGTAGGAACTGATACCCTGTGAGAGCAAAGAAATAGCAACGAGACGCTTCGACAGCATCATTTTTTCTGTTGGGGTGAGCAACTCTTGAAACGCAAGACGCTGCTGTTTTTTCGTTACATTCTTACTTGTAAGCGATTCAAAAAGCAGTGCGTAGAGCTGTTTTCGCACTTTTTCCTTTACCGGACGAGGCGATACATGAGGCATATATTTTATTATACTAAGAAAACAAACAAATACATTCCTTAATACTACACGTTCCTACTACTCCAGTATACTGGAGTAAATGCTACACATGGAAGAATGAGGAAAGAATAAGTGGGAGAGGAGGCGAGGAGGAGAAATAGTGGGAAGGAGAAGTGAGGAGGAGAAATAGTGGGAAGGAGAAACGAGAAGCGATCCCTACTCCTCCAGTATACTGGAGGAGTAGGGAGAGAGAGGATTTAGATCAAGATATTAAAAACATAGTCCGGATGTTGAAATAAAGTAACTGATGCAATTAGAGTTACTGAAATGAGCTACGAGAGAGCTATAAGGAATTGTTCTTTGTAGTACTCTTTAAAAGAAAAACGAGGTCTTCCTTGAATTTTTTGAGCGCCTCATCATCGTATACCGACACCGCATACACCCCTTCCGAAGGAAGAGAAGCAAGCTCTTTCTTTTTTTCTTCTGTTGTTTTTTGATCAACCGTATCTGTTTTACTCAAAAGTATAATTTCCTTCTTTTCAAGAAGAGATGAGTGATGCGAAAGCTCTTTCCTCAAGAGCTGATACGCGCCGACTACATCTTCCTGCTCTGCCGAGATCACATGCAAAAGCATGCGGGTCCTCTTAATGTGTCTCAAAAAAGCGTGCCCCAAGCCTTTTCCAAGTGATGCTCCCTCAATAAGCCCCGGAATATCTGCAAGTACAAACCCATACAGCACGCCGAGATTTGGTTCAAGCGTGGTAAAGGGGTAGTCCCCCACCTTCGCGCCAGCACGCGTCAGTTCATTTAAAAGGCTCGTTTTCCCCGCATTTGGGAAACCGACAATGCCAAGATCAGCAATGATTTGCACCTCGACATCAAAATACCCCAACTGGCCTTTCTCTCCTTTAGTACTTTCCTTGGGTGTCGTGTTACGTGAACTTTTGAAATACTCGTTTCCAAAGCCCCCTTTTCCTCCTTCAAGGAGCTTATAGGATTCACCCTCCTGGAGCACTTCAATAGACGCTTCTGTTTCTTTATTTGTCACAATTGAACCAACAGGGATTTCTATGTAAAGATCCTCTCCTGTTTTCCCGTGTTTGCTATGGTTGCCTCCCGGCTCTCCCGACTCAGCAATAAATTTATTGTCAGTTCTATATTTTGCAAGCCTGTTTAAATCTCTCACTCCTTTTATATATACATCACCGCCATTCCCGCCGTCTCCGCCGCCGGGGCCTGAAAATTCTTTTCCTTTCTCATGGCGCCACCTAACGACACCATCCCCTCCGTCGCCCGCTTGCGCGTAGAGTGTTAATTCATCTACAAATGCCATTATATTTAATCTAATCGCTCAACTTATGCACGATTGTGCTTGCGAGTGAGACAATAGCAGAACCGAGAAGCGCAGGCAAGAAACCGTCAACTACGAACCCTTCAACAAACGTTGAGACAAACCAAAAAATAATCGCGTTTAAGAGAAACGAAAAGAGGCCAAACGTGATGATGTTAATCGGCAGTGTGAGGATAAAGAGAACCGGCTTAATCGTAACTGCAAGTACTCCAAGGATGAGCGCCACGATAACCGCGATATAGAGCCCCGACACTTCAATGCCACTTAGATATTGAGCGAGCAAAAGGAGCGTTACTGCGGGTACGAATATTTTTAAAGCGAGAGAAACCAAAAAATGGATCATACTAATTTTTTATTTGCGCAAGTAAAGCATCAATAAATGCTCCAACACGTTCTCGAGCGCTCTCATCCTGAAGATCCCCTTCTTTGTCAAACGCTTCCTCTACCTTAGGAAAATAGAGTGCGCTCCGTATTGGAATCATCGAAAACTCAACCAAAACAGGCTTTATGTGTTCAACAACCCGAGTTCCGCCCCACATACCTTTTGAAACACCACACAGCCCGACCGGCTTTCCTTTGTACTCATCAAAAAGAGAGTCTAGAAGAATTTTCAGCTCCCCGGGATATCCGTGATTATATTCCGGTGTGACAATAATAAGCGCGTCAGCTTTGAGCACAATTCTTTTCCATTCGGTTTCAATTTCGTCCGCCCCTCCTTTTCCCCACGGCGGCACTGTTACTTGAGATGCATGCTCACGCGCATCCACGAGCATTGCCTCCACATTCTCGCGTTTATTGAGCTCTTCAGTGATAAGGTGGGCAGGATATTCCGATTTTCTCCCTTCTCTTCCCGTACCCAATACAACGGGAATAAATAGTTTTTTATCTTCCATACGTCTATTATATCACAGTAAATCGACAGGCTTAATTTTCGTGTCGCGTACTTCATTTTCTGGTGAAAAATCAACCCACCCTTTGAATTTCCGCCCTTTCAGAAAGTAAGGAAACCAGTATAGATCATTCCCGATTTTTTAAAGGTTTAACCTTCAAAAGTGTGACGAACTAGATTTTGAGCTTCCACTCTCCAGTAGTGAGGAGTTGCTCTGCCTTCTTGTATTTCATTGTTTTTTCTTCCGTTCCGTTGGTGATAGTAACCTGCTCGTTCCTTCCGATTTTTTCTCCTTGTTTTTGAGAAGCTCCCGCGTTGCTCCCCTGCCCGATGAGCCTCGCATTTTCATGCACTTCTTGGAGTTTCTTTTTCTCTTCCACAAACGCATTCCCGCCAATGTTAGGAAGTGTTTTAAGAATGCGCTCATCAATTGACGCCTCTAGCTCTCGGAACATCCGCAACCCTTCTTTCCTATATTCAATAAGCGGATCCCTTTGCCCATATGCGCGCAAATTCACACTACCGCGAAGATAGTCCATCCCTTCCAAATGTTCAACCCAAAGTGTATCAATAACTTGGAGGATCACCATTCGCGCTGAATTATAAAATGCATCAACACCAAGCAATCCTTCTTTCTCTTTAAGCGTCGCTTCAATTTCTTCATCTCCCCCGGAAATTTCAATCAAAAGGTCTCGGACATCCTCATTTCCTCCAAGGAGTGCCCTATTTCGCTTTTCATAAATTGCCGTTCGTTGGTGGTTCAAGACATTATCATAAGAAAGTACGTGTTTTCTTGAATCAAAGTTAAATCCCTCAATCTTTTCCTGCGCCCGCTCAAGGGAGCGCGTAATGATTTTATTGTGAATAGGCTGATCCTCAGGAATCTTAAAGCGCCCCATCATATTTTTTACCGTATCGGTGGCGAAGACACGCATAAGCGTGTCTTCAAGTGACACAAAAAATTGCGTCTCGCCCGGGTCACCTTGGCGTCCGGAGCGTCCTCGGAGCTGATTATCAATTCTGCGTGCTTCATGCCTCTCCGTACCAATCACAAAGAGCCCTCCCAAACTTTTCACCTCTTCATACGCTTCCTTTGACCCCGGGACCCCACCGAGTTTAATATCGACTCCACGGCCCGCCATGTTAGTCGCGATTGTCACTCGCCCTTTCTCCCCCGCCTGAGCAATGATTTCCGCTTCCCGCTCGTGGTTTTTCGCGTTCAGTGCTTCGTGCGGCACGTTTTCTTTTTTCAGAAAATCGGAGAGGCGTTCGTTATTCTCAATAGAAACAGTTCCGATGAGTACGGGTTGGCCTTTTTCGTTCAATTCTTTTACTTTTTTTGCGACCGCCTTAAACTTTCCTTGCTCCGTCTGAAAAATGAGATCATCGTGGTCAGTTCGCGCAATGGGCTGATTCGTAGGAACCTGATACACATCAAGCCCATAGACGGTGTGGAACTCTTCCTGTGAAGTGAAAGCCGTACCCGTCATGCCGGCAAGCTTCTCGTACATGCGGAAATAATTCTGGAAAGTAACTGAGGCATACGTACGCGACTCTTTTTGGATAGTAACTCCTTCCTTTGCCTCAATCGCTTGATGAAGGCCGTCAGACCATCGTCTTCCTGGCTGAAGCCGCCCCGTGAATTCGTCAACAATAATGACCTCATCATTTTTCACCACGTACTGTTTGTCCTTCTCAAAAAGTGCTTTCGCACGAACCGCCGTTTCCAAGTGATGCACATACTTCATTCCACGCTCCGTGTATATATTGTCAACGCCAAGGAGGCGCTCAGATTTTTCTATTCCCTGATCGGTCAGCGTAATTGCTTTCAATTTCTCATCGACTGTATAATCCTCCTCTTTCTTGAGCCCGCGCGCGATAGTGGTAAAAGTTTCATAGATATTTTCTGAATCTTGAGCTGGCGCGGAAATGATAAGAGGTGTCCTTGCCTCATCGATTAAAATAGAGTCAATCTCGTCGATAATTGCAAACGTGTGCCCTCGCTGACGAAGCTCATTTTTATTGTACTCAAGATTGTCTCGAAGGTAATCAAACCCAAACTCATTGTTAGTTCCGTAGGTAATATCGGACGCATAGGCTTCTTTTCGAGAACACGGCCTCAAAAATTCATACGAGACTTTGAACGATCCTAGATCATCTCTTTCTTCGTCCTCTTCGCTTCCCTCCTTGTGAGCCGGATCATAAAGATATGACGCTTGGTTATTGATAACACCGATGGAAAGTCCGAGCGCCGAGTACACCTGCCCCATCCATGTAGCATCACGCCGAGCAAGATAATCGTTTACTGTCACAATATGAACTCCTTTTTCCGTAAGTGCATTTAAATAGGCAGGGAGCGTCGCAACGAGTGTCTTTCCTTCACCGGTTCTCATCTCTGAGATATTTCTATGGTGAAGTACAATGCCGCCGACAAGTTGTACATCGTAGTGAAATTCCCCCAGATGTCTTCGTGCGGATTCGCGTACAACCGCGTACGCGCGAGGAAGAATATCCTCGAGCGCTTTCCCCCCCTTAAGCTCTTCCTTAAATCTCTCTGTCTCCTTCTTCAGATCTTCATCTGAAAGCGCTTCTATCTCTTCTTTAAAGGAGTTAATTTCTTTTACTATGGGCAAAAAGCGCGCGTATTCGCGCTCTTTTCCCCCTCCAAAAAACTTATCCAGAATCGACATAATGGCACTATACCACAGATTTAGGGTACTCGTCTGAGATGAGGGAGCGCCCTTACAATACAAAAAAGCCCCTCCTAGAGGGGCTTTTTTGTTTGAGGACCTATCGACGGCGGCGAGTTGCTTTTTTCGCTGCGCTCTTTCGAGCTGGACGTCGACGACGTGTGGTCTTCTTTGCTGCAGACTTACGTGCTGGGCGTCGTGTCGTCTTCTTTGCAGAAGACTTACGAGCAACCTTTCGACGTGTTGTCTTTTTTGCAGGAGACTTACGAGCTGTCTTGCGTCGTGTTGTCTTCTTTACAGCTTTTTTCGCTGTGCGTCGTTTTCGTGCTGGCATGATTTTTATATTTAACTTTTGACAACGCCGACCGTTTTAACGCTGTCATTGTTCTTACATACATTATCGTTAACAAAGAACATGCAAACAATGTTTTTATAACAAAACGTGTGGATAACTAAAATTTTGTTTTGCAACTTAAAAATGAGTTACAAACTTTTTTCACCAACAAATGTTACTTCTGGTTCAATAATGATGTTTGTTTTTACAAAAACATTCTTCTGTATCTTTTTTGCAAACACGATTACATCCTCTGCACAGTGTCCCTCATTTACAAGAACAAGCGCGTGGTTTTTATATAGAGACACGTTTCCCTCTTTGTACCCCTTAAGCGTGCACACATGTTCAAGAATCCACGCAAGCGGTATCTTTACGTTACTCCCAGAAAGAGGATAGGAAGGAACATCGGGATACAACTCCTTCAGCCGCGCGAATAACTTCTCCTCAAGAATAGGATTTTTGAAAAATGACCCTGCGGTCCCCACAACTTTGGTATCAGGAAATTTCTCTCTCCGTATCGCTATTACCGCATCGCGTACTTCTCGCTGGGTCGGTTCTTTGTTTTTTTCAAAAAAATGAACGAGATCTTTATACTCAATATGGGGGTGCCATTTTTTCTTCAATAGGAAAGTTGCCTTTGTGATGATAAGGTTTCTTTCTCTTTGGAACCGGCTTTTTCGATATTCAAATTCACACTCAACTTTCGGGACCACCTCAAACTCTCCTGTTTCCGTGTTAAATACTTCAACTTCCCTAAGTACGTCTTTAAGTTCAACTCCATACGCCCCAATATTCTGTACAGGAGCGCCTCCGATACTCCCCGGAATGAGTGAGAGATTTTCGAGACCAAAAAACTTTTGCTTTACAGTATCTTCTACAAGCGCGTCCCAACTCTCTCCCGCACCAACGCGTACCAGGACAACGTCATCTTTTTCTTCATATTCAATTCCCTTGATGTTGTTTTTTATGGTAAGCCCCCGCACTCCTTCATCGCTCACTAGAATATTTGACCCTCCTCCAAGAACAAAAATAGGAAAAATATGCTCTTTTGCGAAAGAGACCGCCTCTTTGAGTTCTTCCTTTGTTGCTACTTCAACAAAAAAATCGGCGCTTCCGCCGACCTTTAGCGTGGTATAAGGAGCGATTTGTACATTTTTCTTTATTTCCATGCGGAAATTTTTTTAATAGGTTACATCCAGATATGGGGAGCGGGTGCGAGCTCCAAAGCAAAAGTCTAATGTGAGTGCCGCCGCCCCCCGTATCTAGAAATAACAACTCTCTCAGTATAGCAAGCTGTTTTTAAAAACGAAACATGTAGACAAACGCCCCTCTATAGCGCTTGAATATAGCGCCTGAGTGAACCTCCCCCTCCCCAATTGCTCCAGTATACTGGAGCAATTAAGACGACTAAATTGGGGCAATTAAAAACCTTACGATATATCGTAAGGTTTTTAATTTTATTCAAATGTTCGAATGGATGTGATTTGAAAACGAAAACACCCCCGAAGGGGTGTTTTCGCAGACTTTCGTTTGAGCCACACAACTTTGTGGCACTCACAAAAGTATCGTAGCAGAAAATAACACTCGTGTCAACTTTTCTTTCTCTGCTTTACTCCCTAAAGACTCCTTAAAGCGTGCCCGCTTGAATTTGCCGTATTAGTTCCTCTCCCTGCTCTTTAAAACTTGGTACTTGCGCGATAACCTGACGCAATATTTCAATGGCTTCCTGCGGCCTTCCCGCCTGATAGTATGCCGCCGCAAGAGACACACGAGTCTGCGCGTCTTGTGGGTTTAGATTCGCCCGTAATTCCCAAATATCAACCACCTTATCAAAACGCCCCACGCTGTGATACGCCTGAAGAAGCCTCTGATTGTTTGGCAGTACGTCTGCTCCGTAGTATTCGGCAAGCACTTGATCAGCGAGGACAAACTCTCGGTTATACACAAGCGCCACCACATACATCTGCCTCGCTTCTTCGTATTGAGGCGCAGATTCAAATGCCTCCTTAAAAAGTGGGAGCGCTTTTTCTTCGTTTCCATTTGCAATGTGGGTAAGACCAAGAAGGAAACTTATTTGTTGCTTCATTGGAGAGAGCTCGTGCGCTCTTTCAATGTACCCAAGTGATTCTTGTGTCCTGTTGAAATTATTTAGGAACGAACCCATAAGCACTTGGGTTCTAGCATCGTTTGGGTTTCGCTCAAGTTCTTCAAGCATCTCACTCCTTGCCGCTTCAAAGAAGGTACTTCTTAGTTCTTGGTCATTTGTTCCTCGCGCAACCGTTTCTGCCGCAAGCAAAAGCTGTTCTGTTGCTTCCTGTCTTCCAATGAAGTTAATTTCATTCGCTCTCTTATGCCACTTAAGGTTTTCAACTGGTCCTCCTTCTTGCGGTGAAATCGCTTGAATGACCGCGTATGCCGTTTGCATCGCGGGAACATTTACAAACCAAATAGTGAGCACGAGCACCACAATCACAATCGCCCCTGCAATCATGTTGCCCATCTGAGAGAGCGTTTTCTCTCCGAGGAAAGATTTCTCTCTGCCCCCCGAAGCATGGAGGTACGCAAGGAATGAGAAGAAGAGTATGTAGCTAATGAGATGATCAAATACGAAAATGTTGTGTATAAAATATCCTCCCAGAAGCCCAAGGAGAATCGCTTTTTCAGAGACGCGGAAATTCCTATCTTTC
>JBBDKB010000001.1:0-9448 GCA_040879605.1 Minisyncoccota bacterium | reverse complement strand
TTTCCCAAGACGAGAGGCACAATGGTCGTTATGTACCTTCTATGCGCAAGGCCCATAGTAATTGCAAGAAAATCATTGGGAAGAGGGGTAAAGGCCGCGTAGAGATAGATAAGTGCTGGGGTAAACCACTTCGGCTTTCTATCAAGCCACGCTGAAAGGTTTAGAACGAGCGTTTTTATCCGTCCCTCACCAAGTGACGCGCGTCCGTGACTTCCAAGATAATAAAAGAGAGAATCACCGACGGTAACTCCTAACCCCGAGACAATCCCTAAAAGGAAAGGGTTGAGGCCTCCTGCGGCGAGAGTAAGGAGGACCGCAAAGTACGAGGTGGCAGAAAATGAAGTCGCCCCTCCAAAAAGGGCAACAAGGAACATCACGAAATATCCGTTTCGGGCTCCGATGAGTGCAACGAGCTCTTGAGGGGGGTAATAGTAGAGAAGTATCCCCCACGCAAGTATAAAAAGAAAAAAGAATCCGAAAAAGAGTATCTTTTTCTTTTTATTTTTCTTGGTCATTATTTTCTATGGTAGCAGATAATCACAAAACCGCTCAGATGCATAATGCAAGGAGCGGCTTCGTAAGAAACAGAGGCTCACTTCTATCGGCGGAGTCCGCGTGTATTGTGCAAGCACAAACAACCCAAACAGAGTCTCAAGAAACAAGTTATCTCAATGTCGCCTCTATTCTAACATAGAAAGAAAAGAAAAACAGGGCACCCTTTCGGTTGCCCTGTGGTAGTCGGCGCTCCAGAGGATCAGTTGCTCTGGTGTTCGAGCCACTCCTCGTACGTGACAATGAGGATGACTTCGTCGAAAAACTCGTTTCCTCGCTCGCACCACCCGGGAAGACGTGCTACTTCCTTGTAGCCGCATTTCTCCTGCACTCGGAGGCTCGCCTTATTGAATGCATAGACGTGCGACTTAACTGCGCGGAGGTTGAGGGCGTTAAACGCGTAAGCGAGCAAAAGGTGCTTCGCTTCCGTGCCATATCCTTTTCCGCGCGCCTCTTCGACAATCATCGTCCCTGTCGTCGCGGTTCGGTTGATGTAATCAATTTCACCAAATCCGACGGTGCCGATGACTTCCGGAGTAGGAAGGTCAAGCGCGACGATGAGGAAGGGGAGGTTCGTGGGGTAAGGGCCACTGTAGGCCTTCTTGATCCACCCGCGCTCATCCTCTTCTGTGATCGGGAAAGTGCGCCTTAGGTTAGGAGCGGTTCGGTCTTGGTCGTTGAGGAGCTTGAGAAAGAGGGGAATGTATTTCTCCTCAACGAGACCAAGTGCCGTACGTGCTCCTTTTTTGAAAAAGATCATTGATGCCTCCTTGCATCTAATTGGAGAACCTACTGCCAAGAGAGCAATAACTGAACGAAAAACCTCGGCTTCCATTCAGCCGAGGTTTTTCTAGAGGAGTTTTTTGAGAGATTTAGATTCTAAAACCACCACGGCCAAATACAAAAGATAGTGAAAACACAGCAATAAGCCCGCGCTTTGCTGCGTTTCTAAAAGATGTATTCATGTGGCAGTAATCTCTGCTCATAATTAAATAATTACACGCAGAAGGATTTTGTCAAGTAGCACTTAAAGTGCTATATTTTATTCTTCTAGCACGATGGAGAGTGGCATGGATGAGGTAGGTCTTTTGGCTCGTGTAAACGAGCTCATCGAGGATCGTGGATGTATCGCGACAGAGCTTGGCCCAGATTCAGTTGGCGTCCAAGGCGACGCACGGGTGCTTGGGCCAAGCGTGTATGTGAGATTCCCTCAAGGAGCATCCGATGAGCTCATCAGGGAAGTCTCAGCAGACATCACCAATCGGGTCCCTAGAATCACTCGAGTTCTTATGGAGATTGACGTCTAGTCATTCTCCGCAGATTGATAGATGGCAGGCCTTCTTTTTTTGAGGGCCTGCTTTATTTTTTTGAGACGAAGGTAAGTGCCTTACCGCGCTTGTCGGCTCTTCCGGTTCGTCCGATTCGATGCACGTAGTCTTCAAACGTGTTAGGTAAGTCGTAGTTAATCACGTGCGAAATTTCATCAACGTGAATACCGCGAGCGGCAACATCAGTTGCTACAAGCACCCGTGCCTGCCCGCTCTTAAAGGCCTTGAGTGATCGCTGGCGCTGGCTTTGATTTTTATTTCCGTGTATAGATTCAGCTTTTACCCCATGCTCTCCAAGCTGTCTTGCGAGCTTCTCCACACTATGCTTCATAGCGCCAAAGACGAGAACTCGCTTGAAATCCGGATTGCTAAGGAGCGAGGTCAAGGTCTTAAACTTATCGTCATCAGCATAGTGCACCACGTTTTGTTCAATACTGTCAGTGACGTCTTTCTTTTTAACTGAAACCATGACTGGGTCCTTAAGAAATTCTTGCACGATCTTCTTGGTAGCGTCAGACATAGTCGCTGAGAAAAGAAGTGTCTCGCGCTTCTTTGGAGCGTTGCTAAGGATTTTACGTACGTCATGTATGAAGCCCATATCAAGCATTCGGTCAGCCTCATCGAGTACGACGGTTGTCATTTTTTCAAGAGAAAGCTTTCTCTGCTCTATCAGATCCAAAATACGTCCGGGTGTTCCAATGACAAAATGGTTCTTCTTTCGAAGCGCTTGAATTTGAGGGCGGATATTTGCGCCACCAACACACACAGCCGAATAGATGCCGCTATTTTTTGAAAGCCCTCTAAGCTCGTCTTCTATCTGGATTGCCAATTCACGGGTAGGGGTGAGAATGAGTGTTTGTCTGCCTTGTGACCTCAATGTTTTATCAATAAGCGGAATGAGGAACGCGGCTGTTTTTCCTGTGCCGGTTTGAGCAAGACCAATCACATCCCGATCTTCAAGGATGTAGGGAATAATTTGATCCTGAATTGGGGAAGGGTGTTCCATGCCAAGAGAAGCGATGGTGCGAACGAGCTTGTCAGAGATTCCAAAAGTAGAAAAACGATTCTTTGGCTCATACACATCTTCCACGATGTTCACGGGTGTAGTATTGATAAATCGTGAAGGATCAAAGGTCGGGAGTGCTCTTCCTCGTCCTCTTCCACCTTGAGAGAACCTAGAACTCGAAGCACTTCTGCCTCTTTCTTGGCCTCTTTTGTGGTTACTGGTATTTGAAAATGATCGGCGGCGATTAAAATTATCGCCAGGCCGACTGCGTCGGTTTGATTGAGTATACATCTATCTAACTTATATTAAAGAAACAACAGCGTTGTTTCCGGGGTGTAGGAAATAATTGAGAATCGCAATCTCGTGAAAAAGCCTTCAGGCTTTCTTAAGTTACAGAAGCTTCCCGAGCTTCTGTAACCCCACACGAGTAGCAAAAGCTTGCCTAAAGGGTAACACCTATCTCTTGCTTTGTCAATTAAAAGCACCTTGTAAGATAAAGAGAGGAGCCCGTTGATGTTATCGTGGGGCTCCGAGATTGTGCGTTGGTATGCGTTGGTATGTGTTTTCCTAGCGCACTTTTTGGTAGCAGTCGGGAACAACTCCTTTATACATGTGGAACTGCTCCACGCAAAGCGCTCCGATCCCGAAGAGCGCCGCACACAGCTGGTGGTAGTAGTGTTGCGTGCGGAAGAACTTGTCGACGTAGGATTCACGAAGAGTCGGCCATGCATCGTGCATGTTCCGATTCCACGCGAAAAGCGTCTTCTCGTAGTTGCTTGGATCGAAGCGATGCCGATCCGCAATCGAGAAGAAATCCTCGCTTGCCGTTCGCATCTGGCTCTCCACAGGCAATTCGCCTGCGGGAAAGACGTAGCGCTCAAGCCACGAATGCGTGCCGCCCCGCAGAACTCCAAAGATGGAGTGTAGGAGCAGATCGCCGCTTGGTTTAAGAAGGTCGTGGCACGCACCGAAAAACTCCTTGTAATGCGCGGGGCCGACATGCTCAAACATTCCAACCGACACGATATGGTCGGCGTCGATGCAGGAGAGATCACGATAGTCACACACCCTGATCTCAATCGGCAGACCTTTGACCACCTCCCGCGCATATCTGGCCTGCTCCTCAGAGAGCGTAACGCCGATACCGCGAATGCCCCATTCCTCATGGAGAAATCGCAGGAGCGTGCCAAACCCGCA
Organism: Minisyncoccota bacterium; assembly: GCA_040879605.1. Classification (GTDB taxonomy): domain Bacteria; phylum Patescibacteriota; class Minisyncoccia; order Phycocordibacterales; family JBBDKB01; genus JBBDKB01. The sequence goes on along the minus strand of JBBDKB010000001.1, from coordinate 5,365 downwards.
TCCGATGTCAAGCACGAGATCACCAGGTGTAAGACGCATCTTCGTACCGGTGAGGCGCAGCTTCTTCCACTGGGCCACGGCAACATTATGAGCCTTTCCGAGGCCCTGCGCTTCGCTCCAGAGGCCACAAGAATACTGCATCTCGGGATCAAGGATGTGCTCGAAGAAGTCATTCCCGAGATCATAGTGCACCCGCGCTACGATGGGTGCGTTCTCGAGATTCTGCCCTACAGCACTCGTCGTCTCCGGAGTGCCATAGAGCTTCGCCCTGGTTCGCTTCTTGGTGAACTCGGCGATGCTCATTCGGCCTTCCTTCCAGAGGCCCTTTTGGAATCCTTCGCCGAGAATAAGCTCATCCACCGAGCCACCCGGGGCGAGAAAACATTCCCAGCCCGCATCGTCGCAGACGATGATGTCGGCGTTCTCATGTTCTCCGATTCTGATTCCAGCTTCCGTATACCTATCGAATACAACTTCTTCGATGGGTTCGGCTGTACTCACAGATGTTGATAGGGCGATGCCCACTGCCTTTCCTCCTTGTCAGTGATCTCCTACTACGTTATCACACATTCAACCATAACCGTCACTATCGCCTCAGTTTTCCTGTCTCAATCCTCTTTCCTCAATTACAACATATCAATAAACTCCAGTTTGTTGATATGTTGTTTGTGTGGTGTGGTAAAGGAATGTACAGGAGTTGAGGTAAATCAGAAGAGGAAGCGTGAAATAAGCAAGGGGTGTAGATGAAATGAAGGAAGGTATTATAATAAGATAGCAAACACGTATGTGGTTTTCTGTAATTGCTCGTATATATCACTGGGTCGCTTCCTTTAGGGCGGCGTCACTCGCGCAAAAGGTTCATATCAGCCTTATTATATTTATGTAATTTGCGTTCGTGGTGGCGTTCTTTTTGGCGCTTTATGAGCGTTCTTGGCTTACTGCTTTTATTACTTTCTTAGCGCTGGGCATTGTTTTCTCTCCGTACATACTTGGGCGCAATATGCAGGTGCATGTGCCGCTTGAGTTTGAGTTGTTACTCAATATATTTATATATAGTTCGATTTTTCTTGGTGAAGTAAGGGGATTTTACACGAAATTTTTGTGGTGGGACATCGTTCTTCATGTTGGGTCTGGCATAGCACTTGGCTTTCTTGGATTTCTTTTACTCTTCTCTCTCTATCAGAGCGGGCGTCTCGATATGAAGCCCTCATTGATAGCTTTCTTCTCTTTCTGCTTTGCGCTTGCGTTAGGCGCTCTCTGGGAGATTTTTGAGTTTATGATGGACTCTCTGTTTGGTTTCAATATGCAAAAGGGCGGATTGGTGGATACTATGTGGGATCTTATTGTTGATGCTCTCGGAGCGTTTGTTGTAGCATTGTCCGGATATTTCTATCTGCGCTATAAATGGCGGGGCATAGGGCTACTTGACTACCATCTCAATGCCTATTTTTCGAGGAAGACGGAAAGAGAGGAAGGCTGAGAGGGGAAGAGAAGAGACAAGAGAGGAGTTTAAAAGAAAAAACCGCCCCTCCGCACGAGACGAAGGTTTGGCTTTTCGTCTTTGCGGTGGGGCGGTTTATGCCAGCCCTGTTGTTTTCTCTTTAGTCCAGATTAACCCACGAGTAATCCAATAATGAAGAACATAATTGCAACCACAAAGACCCAAAAAAGAGGCCTGTGCGCTGAATAGGTAGTTGCCGGAGCCGATTCAGTCTTGACCACCTGGTCAAACTCTCCCAAGATCTTCATTCTTTTTACCCCACGGTTCTTTTGTCTATGAAATTTATACTACAGATGCTACAAAAGGCAACTGCTGGGTAGGTGAGGGAAGTTCAAACTGGTATTTAAAAAGAAAACCCACCAACGGTGCGTTTTCCGTTGGTGGATTACTAGTATTTGCGGAACTGAGGTTCTCCTGTTCGGAACGCGGATTCTGCGGCAGATTCACCAAAGCGAATATATTTCTCTCCATCCCAGATGCCAGAGCCAATAGCACCTGTCTCGCAGAAGGCGTCTGTCCTGTCGAGCGTTCGATGATACCCAGCGTGGATGAGTTGAGCTTCACCTTCGACGTAGCAGACTCCGACAAAGTCACCAGGAATGATTGGATCATCACATCCGGCACACCTTGCTGTTCTTTTTTCCGCGATGGCAGTGCGTGCGTGCTTCTTCCACGTAGGGTAGTGTCGCCGAATCAATCGTTCGTGGAGCCAATGATAGAGGCTCGATTTATTTTGCATGGCGTCTCTCCCGAGGTTGTCTTCCACAATACTTACATAAAAGTATTTACAAAGTCAAAAAGTTCGCACTACTTATTGCGGGATCCGTGAGGTGGCTTAAAATATGGCTTAAAAAATATGCTCCCCGAGCGTCTCCTAAATATATCGAGTGCGCTTCTGAGGGATCTCCCCGAGTATGGTAGAATGATCTCCATGAAGAGATTGGTTACTCTTGGTGGAGGTGGGGGACATTCCCAAGTTCTGAAGGCTCTTAAAAGTGTTGAAGATGTCCAAATTACGGGAATCTGCCCAAGCACTGACTCAGGAGGCTCAACAGGAGTTTTACAGAGGGAGTACGATGGAGGTGGTTATACAGGGGATCTTACCAAGTGTATCGTTGCGCTTTGTGACAATGACGTTTTGTCTAAAGCACTTTTATATAGGTATGAAAATGGTCCTCTCCACACTCATTCCGTCAAGAATCTTTTATTTCATGCGTTGGAAAAAGTAAGTGGTATTGATAATGCTCTAAAGACTATGTGGGAGGTATGTGGTCTCGGCTTAAATAGGGTAATTCCCGTGACAAACGAAAGAACAGAGCTATGCGCCTCTCTCAATATGGGCACTACAATTTCAGGAGAGACTGATATCGATACGATTGCTAAAAATCCATTGTGGAATCCAGACGTCCATTCCATATCTGATGTCCATCTGAAGCCTCAAGTGAATGCTTCAAGATTGGCGGTTGATGCTGTTGGCGATGCAGATTATATAATTGTATGTCCAGGCGACTTGTATTCAAGCATAATTCCTACCTTACTTCCAAAAGGAATGACAGAGGCAGTGCAAGCTTCAAAAGCGAAAATTATTCTCATCCTGAATATTATGACCAAACGAGGGGAGACAGATAACTACACAGCCACAGATTTTGTAGAAAAAATTGAGGAATATCTAGGACAAAAAGCGGAATATATTGTTTACAACGATGCTCCTATTCCAGATCACATTTTGCTCAAATACTCTCTTGAAAGAAAAGTAGAGTTGGGTTTATTTGGAAATCATGGTGATGATCGCATGATTGGCGCTCCTTTAGTTATGATCTCTGAATACGATCAAATATATAGTAGTCCTGATGCAATAAGGAAGGTAATTCAAACAATATTGAAGAACGAGAAATAAGGTAGATAGTGTGCCTTGTTGGATCAACTGTAAGGTATGTCAACTATCCCATAGCGCTTAAAACGTGAGACTATTACACGATCAGTTTTGAACAGCTACGTTAGTTCACCAAGATGAGCTTGATCATTCCATGCACTGATTTTCCACGTTCCTTCGGGGTATCTCCAGTGAGACGTATATTCCGCTACACTTATTGAAGTATTGAATAATTCAAATGTACTCTCGATATCTTTATAATCGTCAGGACTATACCTTTCGCCTCTTAACATTACTCCCAGTAGCGTTCTGAGGAAGTTTCCATGTGTCACTACCAACAAACGGCTATGCTCAATCTGCTCGATGTAGCGGATAGCTTGTACAGCCCGCTCTTTCAGATCGTAGAAATTTTCTTCGTCGCTGTAATGCCATTCCTTGTTCTCAATGTTTGTCTCAATTTGTGAAAATCCCTCAGCGACCATATTGTCGGCACCAAGTTCTCCGATAGATTTGCCCCAGAATTCTGATGGCCTGCGATATTCTCTGAATAATTCCGAGAGCCCCAGTGGTTTATTGGTTGCTCTGTGTATGTGTTCAGCCGTTATCCTCGCACGCTCATAGTCGCTTGAAATAATAAGGTCGAAGTTCAGTTTCTGAGCACGTTCAGCAAGAATACCTGCTTGTCTCACGCCTTCCTCACTCAGTGAACTGTTTGGCTCTTGTGTAGTCTTAGTTATGTTGGAGGTAGTCTGGCCGTGACGAACAAAATAGACAAGTTTTTGATTGGTCGTTTCCATATCTGCGTAGTATATCAAAAAGTGAGAGGAAGATCGGCCTACAATAGATGGTAGGCGGGTATATCAATCATCTGTTGGCTCCTCGAGCGTCTCCTAACTATACCGATGATGGTGGGGAGGGAAGTATAAAAAGAAAGGAGCCCCCACAAGATGGTGAGTTCGTGGGAACTCCCTTCTTTGGGGACTCATGTGGGAGCAGCTAGACCCAAACGGAATCGGACACCTCCTCCCATCCATTGTCTATCAATCCCTCGCACACCTTCTCGTGGTCCTCGTTGGGAATGTGTGGAAACTCCCGGCCTATGCCGTCGGACTCATCGGAGTTCGGCGCGTAGTAGCTGTCATCGACGGCGCAAAGAATCATGTGGAAGTCCCCCGCATCGCCAATCTCTCTTTGCTGGTGTTGATGGAGGGAAACTATAGCCAAGAAGTTTTCGTCGCCGGCTTGCACGAAAATTTGCGTACCGATGGGGCTGGGGAAGAGCAGATTCGACTCTAGATGGAAGACTCTGGCTCCAATACCGCCATCTCTCGACCAAATCGAGAGCACATAGTATAGGATTGGCATGACGTACCTCCGCACGTTTGGTTCAACGGATAATATTATAGCATGTGCCTAACTGAATGTCAATGTCATTGGATTAAATTATTGTTATATCACTCCGTATATTTACCTCCTGTTTGCTCCTCGCGCATCTCCTAAATATACCGATGGTATTGGAAAAGGGTGTAAAAAGAAAAACCGCCAGAGCAGGGGAAGCATATGTCACATAAAAAAGTTACAATTTAAGTATGGAGCTTATCATACTTATTTTTGCTTTAGTTTTTGCTCTAGGTATCGGGCTACTCGTGCTTTTACTCATGTTGCCGAAAAGTAGGGACAAGGTAATTGGTATTTGCCAGTCGGCCCTTGAGAGCACTTCACAGAAGGAAGAGCGCAAGGAAAGAATTATCTCACTCTTAGAAGAGAGACAGGAGATCACAAACACTGATGTGCGGGAGACACTTGGGGTTTCTGCACGTAGCGCCGTTCGTTACTTAGACGAGCTAGAAAAGGAGGGAAGGGTAGAGCAAGTGGGCGCCACTGGCCACGCCGTTCGCTATCGCCTACGGTAATTTGCAGTACTTTGCTTTAAAAATCAACACGCCAGGCGCCTGGCGTGTTGAAAATGAAGTACCTAGCTTTTTGTTTTT